>CAZHUU010000008.1:0-9393 GCA_964535335.1 uncultured Mycobacterium sp. | reverse complement strand
ACATCCGCGCGGCGATCTGCTTGTTGGTCAGACCCTCGCCCAACAGCCCGAGCAGCACCCGCTCCTGCTCGGTGAGCCCGGAGAGCGGGTCGGACCGTTCGGCGGCGCCGCGCAGCTTGGCCATCAGCGCAGCGGCGGCCCGATTGTCCAGCAGCGAGCGGCCCGCCCCCACATCCTTGATGGCCTTGGCCAGCTCCATCCCCTTGATGTCCTTGACCACGTAACCGCTGGCGCCGGCCAAAATCGCGTCCAGCATCGCCTCGTCGGAGGTGAACGAGGTGAGCATCAGGCAGCGCAGGTCGGGCATCTTCGACAGCAGATCGCGGCACAGCTCGATCCCGTTGCCGTCGGGCAGGCGGACGTCGAGGACAGCGACGTCGGGGCGCAGCGCGGGGATCTGCGCCATCGCGTGCGCCACGGAGCCGGCCTCGCCGATCACGTCGAGTTCGGGATCGGCGCTGAGCAGATCGATCAGCCCTCGGCGCACGACTTCGTGGTCATCGACGAGAAAGACTGTGACCATGGCGAGCCTTCCGGATCTACGAACAATCGGCGCTGCGGTGCAGGACCGCTAACCAACGATATCCGGCCGGACCGGCCACATCGTCACAACAAGCGTTGCCGGTCGGCGATCAGGATCGAACAGTCGGTGTTGTGCAGGGCGCCCAGCCCTACCGGCCCGATGAGTTCGCCGACGCTCTCGGCGTTCCTGGCGCCGACGACGACGAGCTGGATCTCCGCGGCGTGTTTGGCCAGGTAGTGCAGCGCGCTACCGTGCACCGGGACCGGCCGGACGTCGAGATCGGGGTAGCGGTGCTTCCAGCGCGAAAGCCTGCGGTCGAGCTGCGCCCGGACCATGCGGTTGCCGTCCGCCACCGCGTGCGAGTCGTGCACGTCGGTGTAGCGCGACTGCCACGATCCCAGTACTCGCAGCGCCGCGCCCCGCAGCCGCGCCTCCTCGACGCCGCAGGACAGTACCGTCGCGCTGTCGGGGGAGTCGTCGAGTTCGACGACGACCCAGCCGGGACCGCGAGGACCCACCCGCTCGGAGTCGCGGACGATCGCCACCGGGCAGTGCGCATCGGCGACCAGCGCCGCGGCCGTCGAGCCCACCCGGCTGTGCTCGAGATGACGGATGCCGACCGCCCCGACGCAGAGCAGCGCCGCGGTCCGGGACGCCTCCAGCAGTGTTACGGTCGGGCGACCCTCGGCGATCTCGGTTTCGACCTTGACCTGGCGCCCGGCGGTCTCGACGGCGGTGGCCGCCTCGTGGATCGCCGCCTCGGCACCGCTGTGCCGGTGGGCCGGGTCATCGGCCGCGCCGGAGCCGGGCGTTTCGACCGAGGAGACCAGGCGCAGCGGGATATCGCGGCTGACGGCCTCCGGGATGGCCCACAGTGCGGCGCGAACCCCGGCCCGGGAGCCGTCGACGCCGACGACCACCGCCGGCGAGGTGAACGGTTCGGGCATCCTGAACTCCCCCAGGGGTGAGATACCTATTGTGCCGACGTTATCCGCGCCGCGGGGTGACTCGGAGGGCAGAAAGTCCCCGATACGTGGGCAAAGGTCGGCGAATGGCCTCGGAGCTGCGGTTCGCTCAGCTGTTCACCAGATCGATGTCGATCGGATTCACGGTCTGTTCGAAGAGCCGTTCGGTGTCATCGCGGGTGCAGGGTGCGGTTCCCGGGGTCAACAGTTTGGCCGCGCCCGCGGCGCTGCCCAGCCGGACCGCCTTGGGCAGTGGCCAGCCCCGGGTCAGCCCGACGACGATGCCGGCCACCATGGCGTCACCGGCCCCCACTCCGCTGCCGGTGGGCACCGGGACCGCGGGGAAGCGGTGCGCACTGTCCGGTGTCACCAACAGCGCGCCCTGCGCCCCGAGGGAGACCACGACGTAACGCGCGCAGCCGCGGCCGATCAGATCGCGCGCGGCGGCGACCTGCTCGGTCTCGGTGCGCAACTCGCGATCCACCAGTTCGCGCAGCTCCCGCACGCTGGGCTTCAGCAGGAACACCCCGGACGCGATGTGTTTGAGCCCGCCGCCCGAGGTGTCCACCACGAACAGCGCCCCGATCTCCTCGCACACGTTGGCGACCTGCTGGTAGAAGTCCGCGGGTACCCCCGGCGGCAGACTGCCGCTGGCCACCACGATGGTCGACGCCTTCGCCGCCTTGCGCAGCCGCAGCAGGCACTCGGTCTGCTCGGCGAGGGTGAGTTCGGGGCCGGGCAGCACGAACCGGTACTGCTCGCCGGTGCTGCGCTCGTTGACGGTGATGCTCTCCCGCGTCGATCCGCCGATGTGCACCGGATGAACCGAAACCCCTTCGGCAATCAGCAGTCTGGTGATCATGTCACCGGCCGCGCCGCCGGCCGGATAGATGGCGGTCGCCCACGCGCCCAGCACGTCGGCGACATGGGCGACGTTGATGCCGCCGCCGCCCGGGTCGTAGCGCGCCGCGGTGCAGCGCAACTTGTCCGTGGAGTGCACCACGTCGGTGCTCGTCGTGATGTCCAGGGCCGGATTCATCGTCAACGTCACGATGCGGTGTCCGGCGGCGACGGGCTCGTTCATCGGGGCGACTCCAAGGCTTTCGGTCCTTCCTACAGGCCGCTCGGATAGGTTTCCGGGGTTTGCCCGGCGACCCACACACTGGTCGGCTCCAGCGGCTCCAGCGCCCGGGTCTCGTCGATGTGAATCATCGCGTCGAACTGGTCGGCCGGCCGCACGTGGAAGTAATGGCTCTGCCGTTCGGTTTCGGGCCGGTAGATCACCCCGATGGCGCGACCCAGTCGCACCACGTCGAGCGCGTGCGCGGCCGGTGAGCCGTCATGCATCGGCACGAAGAACGACGACTTACCGGTCTCGTGCAGCAACTCCTCGATGCTGCCGGCCAGCGCCGGTCGCACCACCTTGCGCTCGGCGATACCACCCCAGTCGCTGGCGGCGGTGACGCTGCCGCGGTACGTCGACAACCCGATCAGCCTGCAGTCCTCGCCGTAGTGTTCGCGGGCGAGCTGGCCGATGGTCAGTTGCCCGTCGGCGGCCACCTCGGTGGCGCGGGCATCACCGACATGAGAGTTGTGCGCCCACACCACGATTCGGGCCGGCTCCGGGCCACCGTGCGCGTCCAGGTGAGCGCGCAGTGCGCCGAGGGTCTGCGCCATGTGCTTGTCGCGCATGTTCCACGAGGTGACCCGGCCGCGGAACATGCTGCGGTAGTAGGCCTCCGCGTTGCGGACCGTCGTCGCGTTCTGCTGGGCGTAGAACAGTTCGTCCTCGGCCAGTCTGCCGTCGTCGGCGAGGTACTTCGAGGCGTCGCGCTGCAGTTCCACCAGTTGTTCGACGGCCTGGCGCTCGCAGGTCGGGCCGGCCCCGAAGGCCGCCGCGTAGCCGTAGGCCTGGCCGTCGTCGCCGCGGGAATGGTCGAAGCAGGCGTAGCGCGCCCTGGCCCGTTCGGCCGCCTTCGGGTCGATGTCGTCCAGATAGGCGATGACCTCGTGCATGGAGCGGTGCAGGCTGTACAGGTCCAGTCCGTAGAAACCGGTCTGGCGCCGGCCGTCGGCCGCACGACGACCGTTGTGCCAGCGCAGCCATCCGACGAAATCGCGCACCACGGTGTTGCGCCACATCCACGCCGGAAACCGTTCGAAGCCGCGCAGGGCCGCGTCCGGCGAGTCGTCGTCCCCGAGGCCGCGGACGTACCGGTTCACCCGGTAGGCGTCCGGCCAATCCGCCTCGGCGGCAACGGCATTGAAGCCCTTCTCCTCGATCAGCAACTTGGTGATCTCGGCCCGCGCCTCGTAGAACTCGTGGGTGCCGTGCGAACTCTCGCCGATCAACACGATCCGCGCGTCACCGATGAGGTCCATCAGCACCGCGCGGGGCGGCACGCCGCCAGGGGCGTCGATGGCCGCCTGCGCGACCAGGTCGGCGGCGTGCTGCCCGGCGGGCGGTGCGGGCGCTCCGACGGTGGGCTGGGCCAGCAGTTCGCGCACCTCCTCGTCGGTGGTCTGGGTGAAATCCCAGAAGGATTCGCCGACCGCCAGGAAGGGTGTCGGCATCGAGGCGCACACCACGTCCTCGACGATTCCGGCGAACTCGCGGCAGGTTGACTCCGGTGCGGCGGGAACCGCGATCACGATCTCCGCGGGTTCCGATTCCCGCAGTGCCTGCACGGCGGCGAGCATGCTCGACCCGGTGGCGACCCCGTCGTCGACCAGGATGACCGTCTTCCCGGTGACGTCTGTCGGGGGCCGGTCGCCGCGGTAGGCCGCCTCGCGGCGCAGAAGTTCCCGCGCCTCCCGTTCGGCGATCTCGCGCAGCTGTTCCGGGCTGACGCGCAGGCCGCGCAGCACGTCGTCATTGACCACCACCCGCCCGCCGCTGGCCAGCGCGCCCACTGCGAACTCCTCGTGCCCGGGCGCGCCCAGCTTGCGGACGATGAAGGCGTCCAGCGGCACCCCCAGCGACCTGGCCACCTCGTAGGCGACCGGGATGCCGCCGCGAGCCAGGCCGAGGACCACGACGTCGGGGCGGCCGCGGTAGCTGTCCAGCAGGCCGGCCAGCACCTGGCCGGCTTCCCGGCGATCCTTGAAGACTCGCCGCGGTTGTTGTCGCCGTATTCCAGTGGTGGGTGTCATGATCGCCTGCCCCCTCAAAATCTGGCGTCCACCCGATCGACGGGCGGGCGACAGATGTCGTCATGCACAATCCGATCACCCGGGGTTCGTTCCCGGTAGGGACCGAAGTCCTGTCGATGCGGGCCGTTCGTCCGACGGCCCGGTCGGGGACCACAGACCCTACGCAGCTCGACGCGATTCGGGAACACTGACGCCATGTGGAAGAACGTGGTGGGTGCGGCGGTCGCGGGTGCCGGGTTGTACGCGGCGCGGCGGTTCTACCGGAATTGGGGGACCGCCAAGGAGGAGTGCGAAACGCCCCTTCCCGGTGATGAACTCGTGGGCAGGCCCGCGGTGCAGACCACTGAGGGAATCTGGATCGACGCTCCGGCCGCGGCGGTCTGGCCCTGGCTGGTGCAGATGGGTCAGGACCGTGGCGGGCTGTACAGCTACGAGGCGCTGGAGAACCTGATCGGGCTGGAGTACCGCAACGCCGATCGGATCCACCCGGAATGGCAGCGGCTGGCCGTCGGTGATGTGGTCCGGCTGGTTCCCCGTGGCTGGCTGGGCCTTCGCGACGGGGTGGCGCTGCCGGTCGCGCAGCTGATCGAGGGCCAGTCGATCGTGCTCCGGCAGGAGCCGCCGCAGTTCCCGTTCGACGGGGTGTGGTCGTTCCACCTGCAGCCGCGCTGGGAGGACCGTTGCCGGCTGCTGGTGCGCAGCCGGTCCCGGATGCGGCTGCCGGGCGAGGTGGTGGGTGCCGAACTGGCCGGGCCGGTGACCTCGCTGTTGACCCGGGGGATGCTGCTGGGCATCAAGCGGCGCACTGAGCAGGCCTGGCGGTCGACCGGCAAGGGATCGCCACCGGCGCACTGAGCCTCAGCCGCGGATCTCCAGCACGTCGGCGAGGGGCCGGCGCGGGGTGGCCGGGGGAACCTCACCCAGTGCGGGCACCACGCCGATGCGGATCAGCAGTTGCGGGTCGTCCGAGCCGCCGATCAGCTCCCGCAGGATCGCGCGGCTGGCCTCCAACTCGGTGAGGTGACTCAGCGTGCAGGTGGCCAGCCCGGCCATGGTCGCCTCCAGCAGCACTGTTGAGAGCACCTCGCCGCAGCCCAGTGCGTCTCGGCGGCTGTCGGAGTAGGTGGACAGCGCCAGGATCTTCGATTGATCGTGGTCGACCTCGGGCCGACGGCCGGGATGCTCCCCGGCGGGGAAGGCGCGGGCGATCTCCACCCGCTCGCGTTCCCCCGGCGACACCAGCGTGCTGTAGGGGACGCCGTCGGAGACCTCGAAAGGTGCTGTCCACCATTCCAATTCGGCGTGGTAGTAGGAGTCGTAGCGGCGCAGCGACTCGGTGAGCCGGGAGGCCTCCGCCAACTGGGGGCGGACATCGTCGGGCAGCACATGCAGGACCGCCAGTTCGGTGTCGACGGTGCTGCGCAACGCGGGTTCGAAGGCCGCCCACTCCGGCGGCGGGGCGAACGGCAGCCGGTCGGTGCGGCGGCGCAGGATCGCATCGGCACGGGCGCGATGGGCGTCGGTGACGAACTCGATCGGGGTGAAGTCGACAGTCGCCAGGTGGTCGAGGTCGTTGGGGTTGGGGAAGTGGGCGATATCGGCCTGCCAGCCCGCGGCCGCCATGGCCACCCCGAGGTGGTCGAGCACCGCTCCGCAGCTGATCACCGCTTCCCGGCCGGAGGTGTCGGTGGCATGCGGAACCCGGTGCGGCTCGAAGAACAACTTCAGTTGCGGGCCCTCGGCCACCCAGTGCCACGGCTGGCTGTTGTGCACCGACGGGGCCCGGCAGGCCAACTCCACCGCGTTCGCGATCAGCTGGGGATCCGGCACCGGTCTGGTCATGGGTCAACCCTAGAACGCCACCGCCGTGAAACCAGGGGTCGGAAGTCACCTTCCGTCGTGCCGGCGCGGGCCTCACGCCATCGGGCCGCCTCCGGCGGGCGAAGGCCTTTATGCCCTCGGCGGTGGGGACCTTGCACCCGGCCCTAGTGGCCGTAGTACCGCTGCGTCGGTCGGGTGGTAGGGCAAGGATCGAGGGTATGCAGAGCCCGATGACCGCCGAGACGCACACCGGGATGGTGTTCCTCGTCGGCGACCGGGCCTACAAGGTGAAGAAGCCGGTCGTCACCGACTTCCTGGACTTCAGCACCCGCGACAGCCGAGAGCGGGCCTGCGCTCACGAACTGGAACTGAACCGCCGGTTGGCCCCCGACAGCTACCTCGGTATCGGCCACTTCACCCCGCCCGGGGGCGGGGAGGCCGAGCCCGTCCTGGTCATGCGCCGCCACCCCGACGAGCGCCGGCTGGCCACCATGGTGCGTCGCGGCGACGCGGTGGAGGAGCAGCTGTCCACCATCGCCCTGGTGCTGGCCCGTTTCCACGCCACCGCGGCGCGCGGCCGTGCGGTGGACGCCGAGGCGCGGGTCGACGCGATCACGGCACGCTGGCAGGAGAACCTCGCCGAACTCCAACGCTATGCCGGCGGCGTGGTGCCGGGGCTGGACCCGGACGCCGTCGCCGAAACCACCCGGCGGGCGACCGACTTCATCGCCGGACGCGCGGTGCTGTTCGCCCGGCGCATAGCCGACCACCGGATCGTGGACGGTCACGCCGATCTGTTGGCCGATGACATCTTCTGCCTCGACGACGGCCCGGCCCTGCTGGACTGCCTGGAGTTCGACGACCGACTCCGCTACGTCGACGTCATCGACGATGCCGCCTTCCTGGCCATGGATCTCGAGTTCCTCGGTCGCCCCGAACTAGGACGGTTCTTCCTGCACGAATACGGCCGGCTGTCCGGTGACGACGCCCCGGCCGCGCTGCGCGACTTCTACATCGCCTACCGCGCCGTGGTACGCGCCAAGGTCGACTGCGTGCGCTACACCCAGGGCCATCCGGAGGCGGCCGCCGACGCCCGCGCCCATCTCGACATCGCCCGCGATCATCTGCGGTCCGGCGCGGTCCGCCTGGTCCTGGTCGGCGGCGGCCCCGGGACCGGTAAGACCACGCTGTCCCGGTCGCTGGCCGAGCGCATCGGCGCCGAGGTCGTCTCCACCGACGACGTGCGGGCCGACCTGGTTCGCCGCGGTGAGCTCGCCGGGACACCCGGCGAACTCGACGCGGGCCTCTACACCAGGGCAAACATCGACGCCGTCTACGACGCGGTGCTGCGCCGCGCGCACCTGATCCTGTGCGAGGGCCGCAGCGTGATCCTGGACGGCACCTGGCACGACGCCGGGCACCGCGACGACGCCCGCAGGTTGGCCGAGGACGTCTCGGCGGTGCTGTTCCAATTCGCCTGCACCGCACCGCTCGAGGCCACGGTCGCGCGGATTCGCACCCGGACCGACACCACCTCCCAGGTGACACCCGAGATCGCCACCGCCCTCGCCGACCGGGACGAACCGGCCTGGCAGGGCGCACACCGGATCGACACCAGCAGACCGCTGGCCGACTCCGTCGCCGAGTCGACCGAGATCTGCTGTCTGGCCATCTGAACCGTCCCGCCCACCCACCAGAGGAGACCCCCGATGCCGAGATTCGTCGAAGACATTGCCAACCTGAGAATGGCCGACGCCGAAGAGGCCGGCGGCAAGGGCGCCAACATGGGGGAGATGGTGGCCGCCGGCCTGCCGGTGCCACTCGGGTTCGTGGTGCTGCGCGACAGCTACCTGGCCGCGATGCGTGACGCGGGGGTGGCCGACGAACTCAACGCCGCCCACCGCGACGCCATGCTCAGGGTCGGCGACCAGGACAAGTTCACCGAGATGTGCGAGAAGATGCAGGCCCTGGTGCTCAAGGCCGGGATGTCCGAGGACGTCCGGGAGCGTATCCTGTCGTCCTATCGGTCGATGGGCTCCAATGTGATTGTGTCCGTGCGGTCCTCGGCCACCGGCGAGGACGGCGCCGACGCCTCGTTCGCGGGGATGAACTCCACCTTCACCAACATCTCCGGTGAGGACGAATTGATCGACGCGGTGCAACGCTGCTGGGCCTCGCTGTTCGGGGCGCGGGTGGTCGCCTACCGGGCCAGCCGCGGGTTCACCGCCGACCCGGCGATGGCGGTGGTGGTCCAGCAGATGATCGCCTCGGAGCGCTCCGGTGTCGCCTTCACCGCCGACCCGACCACCGATGCCACCGACCGGGTGGTGGTCGAGGGTGCGTTCGGTCAGGGTGAGGTGGTGGTGTCCGGTTCGGTCGAACCGGACACCTATGTGGTCGCCAAGGAGACCGGTGAGATCCTCTCCCGCCGAATCGGTTTCAAGCAGTTCAAGATCGTCCGCGGCGCCGACGGCAGCGACCAGAACATCGACCTGAGCCAGGCCGAGGCCGAGGCCCAGGTGCTCAACGACGACGAGGTGCGCACCATCGCCGATATCGCGGTGCGCAGTGAGCGGCACTCGGGCTGCCCCCAGGACACCGAGTGGGCCATCGCCGGCGGCAAGACCTACATCGTGCAGACCCGCCCGATCACCACCCTGCACCGCGTCGGCAAGCCGGTGCCGGAGACCCACGAGGTGCTGCTGCAGGGCCTGCCCGCGGTGCCCGGCGAGGCGTCCGGCGTCGTCCGCGTCCTCGCCGACGTGAAGGACGGTGCCCGCCTGCAGGACGGCGAGGTGCTGGTGGCACAGATGACCAACCCGGACTGGCTGCCCACCATGCGCCGGGCCTCGGCGCTGGTGACCGACAGCGGCGGCATGACCTGTCACGCCGCCATCGTCGCCCGCGAGCTCGGCGTGCCCTGCATCGTCG
>CAZHUU010000007.1:65997-72755 GCA_964535335.1 uncultured Mycobacterium sp. | reverse complement strand
ACACCACCGGTCAACATCACACCCCCACACACCGACGGCACACCACCGGTCAACATCACACCCCCACACACCGACGGCACACCACCGGTCCCGAATCCCAAAATCCCCCAGCCTCATCCGGAACTACCACCACTTGTGCCGTCGACCCTGATTCCCGTGGCACCCCTCAACGCCGGCTAAACAATGCCGGTCGGATCTAGGCGGGCCTAGGAGCCGGCCGGGGCGCTGGCAACGAGCTCCTCGCCGCGCATCCGCTGAGAGATGACCGCCGTGATGCCGTCGCCCTGCATGGTGACGCCGTACAGCGCGTCGGCGATCTCCATAGTCGGCTTCTGGTGGGTGATCACGATCAGCTGCGACTGCGCCCGCAGCTGTTCGAACAGCCCGAGCAACCGGCGCAGGTTGGTGTCGTCGAGGGCGGCCTCCACCTCGTCCATCACGTAGAACGGCGACGGGCGGGCTCGGAAGATCGCCACCAGCATGGCCACCGCGGTCAGCGACTTCTCCCCGCCGGACAGCAGCGACAGCCGCTTGATCTTCTTGCCCGGCGGCCGGGCCTCGACCTCGACGCCGGTGGTCAGCAGGTCGTCGGGATCGGTGAGCAGCAGCCGGCCCTCGCCGCCGGGGAACAGCGTGGCGAACACCTGCTCGAACTCGCGCTCGACGTCGGCGTAGGCCTCGGCGAAGACCTGCAGAATCCGGTTGTCGACCTCGGCGATCACATCAAGCAGGTCCTTGCGGGCGGCCTTGACGTCCTCGAGCTGGGTGGACAGGAAGTTGTAGCGCTCCTCCAGCGCCGCGAACTCCTCCAGCGCCAGCGGGTTGACCCGGCCGAGCTCGGCCAGTTCCCGCTCGGCCCGCTTGGCCCGGCGCTCCTGGGTGGGCCGGTCGAACGGAAGCGGCGCCGGGGCCGTCACCTGCTCGCCCCGTTCGCGGGCCTGCTCGTACTCGGCCATCTCGAGTTCCGACGGCGGCAGCGCCACGTCCGGGCCGTATTCCGCGATCAGGTCGTCGGCGGCCAGGCCGAACTGTTCGAGCACCATCTGCTCGAGCTGTTCGATGCGCATCGCAGCCTGCGCCTTGGCGACCTCGTCGCGGTGCAGCGAGTCGGTGAGGGCACCGATCCGGTTGTTGAGCGCGGCGACCTCTTCGCGCGCGGCGGCCATCGCGGTGGCACGCTGCTGACGCTCGGCGGCCAGGCCGTCGCGGCTGCGCGATGCGGCCGCGACCACCCCGGTGAGGCGTTCGGCGACGCGCTGCCCGGCCTCGGAGACCGCGGCCGCCACCGTGGCGGCATGCTCGCGGGCGGCGCGAGCCCGCTGGGCGCGAAGGCGTGCCTCACGCTCGCCGGCTGCCGCCCTGCGCAGCGAATCGGCCCGTCCCCGAACGGCATTCGCGCGTTCCTCGGCCGTGCGCACGGCCAGCAGCGCCTCCACCTCGG
Organism: uncultured Mycobacterium sp.; assembly: GCA_964535335.1. Lineage (GTDB taxonomy): Bacteria > Actinomycetota > Actinomycetes > Mycobacteriales > Mycobacteriaceae > Mycobacterium. Next base: position 71,314 of record CAZHUU010000007.1, on the reverse strand, counting down.
CGGCGCGGGCCGACTCGGCGGCGGCCTGCATCTGCTGGCGGTCCACCGGCGTGGGGTCCACCACGGCCCCGATGTCCTGGGCTGTGCTCAGCCGGTTCTCCAGCTCGGTGAGCTCCTCGACGGTCTGTACCCGGCCGGCCTCCAGTTCGCTGCGCTGGGCGACCTGACGGCGCCAGTCGTCCTCGGCGGCCCGCGCCTCCTGACCGAGCCGGCCCAGCTGTTCGTAGATCGCCGAGATCGCCGCATCGGATTCATTGAGGGCGGCCAGCGCCTGCTCGGCCGCGTCCTGCCGGTTGGACTGCTCGTCGAGCGCACCGGCCAGCGCCGCGGTCAGCTCACCGACGAGTTTCTCGGCGGCGACGAGTTCGCTTCTGGCCTTGTCGATTTCGGAGGCGATCTCCAGGGTGCTGGGCTTGCGGTCGGAACCGCCGCTGACCCAGCCCGGGCCCACCAGATCGCCGTCGAGGGTGACTGCGCGCAGCGTCGGCCGGCCGGCCACCAGATCCAGGCCGGCACCCAGATCGGGGACCACGGCGACATCGGCGAGCATGGCGCTCATCGCGCCCTGCAGCCGAGACGGCGCTTCGATCAGGTCGAGCGCCCAGTGCACGTCACCGGACAGCGGGGTGCGGTGCTGCGCCGCGGCCGGCCAGTCGGCGAGCACGATCGCGGCTGTGCCGCCGTCGGCGTCCTTCAGCGCGCGGACCGCGGCGCGCGCGGCTCCGGCGTCGTCGGCGGCGACGGCGTCGGCGGCCGCGCCCAGCACCGCCGCGAGCGCCGTCTCGTAGCCGGAGCGCACCTTGACCAGTTTGGCGATGGTACCGAAAAGCCCTGAGCTGCTCCGGTTTTCGACAAGCCAGGCCGCGCCGTCCTTGCGCTCCAGGCCCACCGCCAGCGCGTCAATGCGGGCACGCAGCGATGCCACCTGACGCTCGGCGCTGCGTTCGGCGGCTTGCAGCTCGGTCACCCGCTCGTCGGCCAGCCGCAGCGCGGCGACGGTGCGGTCGTGCTGCTCGTCGAGGCCCACCTCCCCCTGGTCGAGCTCCCCGACGCGACCCTGGACGATCTCGAACTCGGCCTGGGCCTGCTGCGCCCGGGCGGCGGCCTCCTCGATGGCGGCCGTCAGCCGGGCTACCCCGTCGTCAATCGATTCGACCCGGGCGCGCACCGTCTCGACCTGACCGGCCAACCGGGCCAGACCCTCGCGGCGATCGGCCTCCGCCCGCACCGCCGCCATGTGTGCCCGCTCGGCCTCGGTGGCGGCGCGCTCCTTATCGGCCAACTGGGCGCGGGCGGCCTCCAGCCGGGACCCCGCCGCGTTCAGCTCGGCCAGCAGCTGCTGCTCACGGGCGGCCACCTCGTCGGCCTCGGCCTCCAGCGCATCGGGGTCCGGCCCACTGCTGACCGCCTGCTCGGTCTCCAGGTACTGGGCCCGCTCGCTGGCGATCCGCACGGTGGCGTTGACCCGCTCGGCCAGTGCCGAGAGCCGGAACCAGGTCTGCTGGGCGGCGTCCGTGCGTTCGGACAGCGTCGTGACGGCGGTCTCGTGGGCGGCGAGCTGCTCGGTGGCCGCCGCCAGCCGGGCGGCGGCCTCGTCGTGCTCGCGGCGCAGCGTGGTCTCGATGTTGTCGGCGCCGGCGAATTCGGCGCGGCGGACCACCAAGTCGTCGGCCGCCAGCCGCAACCGGGCGTCGCGCAGATCGGCCTGGATGGTCTGGGCGCGCCGCGCCATTTCTGCCTGCCGGCCCAGCGGCTTGAGCTGGCGGCGCAACTCGGTGGTCAGGTCGGTGAGCCGGGCCAGGTTGGCGGCCATCGACTCGAGCTTGCGGACCGCCTTCTCCTTGCGCTTGCGGTGCTTGAGCACCCCGGCGGCTTCCTCGATGAAGGCCCGGCGGTCCTCCGGGCGGGATTCCAGGATCTGGGCCAGCCGGCCCTGGCCGACGATGACGTGCATCTCCCGGCCGATACCGGAGTCGGAGAGCAGTTCCTGGACGTCCATCAGCCGGCAACTGGCGCCGTTGATCTCGTATTCGCCGGCGCCGTCGCGGAACATCCGGCGGGTGATCGACACCTCGGAGTATTCGATGGGCAGGGCGTTGTCGGAGTTGTCGATGGTCAGGGTCACCTCGGCACGCCCGAGCGGCGCCCGCGACGAGGTGCCGGCGAAGATGACGTCCTCCATCTTGCCGCCACGCAGCGTCTTTGCGCCCTGCTCGCCCATCACCCAGGCCAGCGCGTCCACGACGTTGGACTTCCCCGAGCCGTTAGGGCCGACCACGCAGGTGATGCCCGGCTCGAAGCGCAGAGTCGTCGGCGACGCGAAGGACTTGAAGCCCTTCAGCGTCAGACTCTTGAGGTACACGTCGGTGAGAGTACCGGCGGGCGGATCAGCGCTCGCGGAAGCCCGACATCGGCTCGCCGGGAGCGGCGATATCGGCGATGACGTTGTCCACCGATCCGGGGGTGGTGCCGCCGCGCAGCAACGCCAGCAGCCGCTCACACGCCGGGCGCGGCCCCTGCGCCACCACCAGCACCCGGCCGTCGGGCTGGTTGCTCGCGTAGCCGGTCAGGCCCAGTTCGAGCGCCCGGGAACGGGTCCACCACCGGAAGCCGACGCCCTGGACGTGGCCGTGCACCCACGCCGTCAGGCGGGCATCCAGGCTCATGCCCCGGCGCCGGCGAGTTTCTCGGACTCGCCGGTGTTGGTCACCTCGAAGCTCACCGCGGTGCCGGCCTTCAGGGTGCGCCCGACGGTGCAGGCCTGGTCGATGGCGCGGTTGACGACGATCAGCAGGCGCTCGATCTCGGCCTCCGACAGCCCGGAGAGATCCAGTTCGAGGTGCTCCTCGAGAAGCGGGTAGCGCTCCTGTTCGCGGTCGGCCGGACCGGAGACCTTGATCACCGCCTGGTAGTCGTCGCCGAGGCGGCGGCGCAGCGGCTGGTCGCTGCTCAATCCGCTGCACCCGGCCAGCGCGATCTTGAGCAGCTCGCCGGGGGTGAACACACCCTCGTCGCCCTCGGAGCCGATGAGCACCTCCGCGCCGCGGGTGCTGCGTCCGGTGTAGCGGCGGATTCCGGTGCGTTCCACCCACAGTTCTGTCATGTGGTGTTTCTACCTTGCCGGGGCGGGTTTCATTCCCGCGCCCGGCGGCGCGGCAGGTTTCATTGCCGCGCCCGGCGGCGCGGCAGGTTTCATTGCCGCGCCCGGCGGCGCGGCAGCGGTTGGCACGTCGGGCAGTAGAACGACGACCGGTTCATGAACTTCTCCCGCCGGATCACCGCCCCGCACCGACGGCAGTTGCGATCCTCCTGGCCGTAGACGTTCAGCGACCGATCGAAGTAGCCGGATTGCCCGTTGACGTTGACGTACAGCGAGTCGAACGAGGTGCCGCCCTGGCCGAGGGCCTCACGCATCACCTCCGCGGCGGCGTCCAGCAGCCCACCGAGTTGGCGGCGGGTCAGCTTCTCTGCGATGCGGGCGCCGTTGATCTGGGCCCGCCACAGCGCCTCGTCGGCGTAGATGTTGCCGACACCGGACACCACAGTCTGGTCCAGCAGCTGGCGTTTGATCTCGGAATGCTTGCGGCGCAACACATTCACCACGGCATCCGGGTCGAAGAGCGGGTCGAGGGGGTCACGGGCGATGTGCGCCACCGGCGCAGGCACCCGACTACCGTCGACGGTCACCAGATCGGCGAGCTGCCAGCCGCCGAACGTGCGCTGGTCGACGAAACTCAGCGGCGTGCCGTCGTCGAGCAGCACGGCGATGCGCAGATGATCGGTGTTGGGCACCTCGCCGAGCAGCATCTGTCCGCTCATCCCGAGGTGCACCACCAAGGCTTCATCTGCGTCTATTGCTCTTCGCGCAAGCGGCTCATCTGCGTCTATTGCTCTTCGCGCAAGCGGCTCATCGTCAGAAAGGTTGAGCCACAGGTACTTACCGCGGCGGTCGGTGCCGATGATCCGCTGCCCCAACAGCCGCGCAGTCAGGTCGGCGGCGCCACCGGGGTGGCGGCGCACCGCCCGCGGATGGTGCACCGCCACCCCGGTGATCACCTTGCCGGCGACGTGGGCCTGCAGCCCGCGCCGGACCACCTCGACCTCGGGAAGCTCAGGCACGGGCGGCTCTGCGGTGCGGCCCGCGGCTCAAGCCGTCTCCAGCGCGTTCCACGCCGCAGCGGCCGCCTTCTGCTCGGCTTCCTTCTTGGACCGGCCCACCCCGGTGCCGTATTCGGTGTCCAGCACCATCACCACGGCGGTGAACTCCTTGTCGTGGTCCGGACCGGTGGAGGTCACCAGGTAAGACGGCGGCCCGAGGTTCCGAGCGGCGGTGAGTTCCTGCAAGCTGGTCTTCCAGTCCAGTCCGGCGCCGAGGGTGGGCGCGGTGTCCATCAGCGCGCCGAACAGCCGCAGGATCACCTGGCGGGCGACCTCGATGCCGTGATGCAAGTAGACCGCGCCGAGCAGCGACTCCATCCCGTCGGCCAGGATGCTCGACTTGTCGGCCCCGCCGGTGTTCATCTCGCCGCGGCCCAGCAGCAGGTAGGCGCCCAGGCCGTGCTCGGTGAGCTCCCGGCCGACGTCGGCCAGGGCCTGGGTGTTGACGACGCTGGCCCGCAGCTTGGCCAGGTCGCCCTCGCTGCGGTCGGGATGGCGGTGGAACAACTCGTCGGTGATGGTCAGCCCGAGCACCGCGTCGCCGAGGAACTCCAGCCGCTCGTTGGTGGGCAGGCCGCCATGTTCGTAGGCGTAGCTGCGGTGGGTGAGGGCCAGCGTCAGCAGATCCTCGGGCAGTTCGACGCCCAGGGCGTCCAACAGGCTCTGGCGCGGTGGGGTCACGGCGCGCCCGAACCCGATTCGGGGTGATGCTCCTCGTCGCCGGGAGGCAGGAGGGCCGCGAGCTTGGCCCAGCGGGGATCGATCAGGTCGTGGTGGTGGTCCGGACCGGCGGAGGCCAGTGCGACGCCGCACTCAGGGCACAGCCCGGGGCAGTCCGCCGAGCACACCGGCGCGAAGGGCAGCGCCAGCCCGACGGCGTCGATGATCGGCTGTTCGAGGTCGATGGTGTCGTCCACCACGTGGCCCACCTCGTCGGCCTCGGTGGTCGACTCGGTCGCGCTGTCGGGGTAGGCGAACAGTTCTGTCAGCTCGATCTCGACCTCGCCGGTGATCGGGGTCAGGCAGCGGGCGCACTCGCCGCGGGTGGGCGCATGCACCGTTCCCGTCACCAGCACGCCCTCGGAGACCGACTCGAGCCGCAGATCCAGGTCGACGTCGGCGCCCGGCGCGATCGCGATCAGGTCCAGACCCATCCGCG
>CAZHUU010000007.1:63420-65987 GCA_964535335.1 uncultured Mycobacterium sp. | reverse complement strand
CGACGGGCTGGGCACGGTTTCGCGCACGCTCGTCATGGATCCAGGACGCCGGCCGAGGCGGGAGATGTCGAGCACCAACGGCGAACGTGGATTGCGCCGGGTTGCCGCAGCCTTAGCCCGATCTGCCATACCCCGATCTTAGGAGCGGCTAGTGCTGCACGTAGTCGTGGGTTCCCGCGGCGGTGCGCAGCTGGTGGCGGCCGCGACTCACCGAGCGCAGGGTGCCAGTGAGATAGTCCTCGGACTGCGCCAGCTTGGTGGAGACGTAGAGGTCGCACTCACCGCGCAGGCGGTCGGCCTCGGCGTGGGCGGTGTCGATGAGCCGGGTGGCTTCGGCGCTGGCGGCGTTGACAACCTCGGTGGCCGACACCAGCCGCTGCTGCTCCTTGATGCCTTCCTGGACGGCCTTCTCGTAGGACAGGTTGCCGCTCTCCACCAGCCGGTCGGCCTCGGCCTTGGCGCGGCTGGTGGCGGCCTCGTACTCCCGCTTGGAGGTGGCGGCCAGCCGGGAGGCCTCCTCGCGCGCCTCGGCGACCATCCGCTCGCTGTGCTGGCGGGCCTCGGCGACCATCCGGTCGGCCTGCGACTTGGCGTCGGCCAGCAGCCGGTCCGCCTCGGCACGGGAGTGGCTGAGCAGGGAATCGGCCTCGGTGGTCGCGGTGGCGACCATCGAATCAGCGTGCTCCTTGGCCTCGCGCAGCAGGTTGTCCCTGGCATCCAGGACGTCCTGGGCGTCGTCGAGCTCGCCGGGGATCGCGTCCTTGATGTCGTCGACCAGTTCCAGCACGTCACCGCGGGGAACCACGCAGCCCGCCGTCATCGGGACACCGCGGGCCTCTTCGACGATCGCACTCAGTTCATCGAGCGCTTCAAAAACTCGGTACACGGCGCCACCTCCTGGCGTAGTTGTTAGTGACCAGTGTGCCTGGTGTTACGCCTGTGACAGTGGTGGCGAGTCGGTGTGTCGGAAAGACAGTCCAGCTGGCTAACCGGCCGCCGCCGCCGACCGAACGCCGGGACGGTGCACTTTCAAGCACTTCTGTGATGAATAACAGCCCAATCCACCGTCAGCCGCAATAGCCGCGTTCGGTGCAGGACACACCCCGTGCCCGGCTCTGAGCGACTGTGTTCGCGAACCGACGGCCATAGGCGCTCAAAGCCGGGCACGAGGAGTACCCCGAGAAAGTGCCGCGACGTGCTTCGGCGTATGCCTGGGACCGCTATCCGGTCCTCGGGGCCGCCGGCTCAGCTGCCGAGCTTGGCCTGCAGCCTGCGGTTCACCGACTCCGGCAGCAGCGCCGAGACGTCGCCGCCCAGGGTGGCCACCTCCTTGGCCAGCGAGGAGGAGACGAACGAATACTGCGGCGTGGTCGCCACGAAGAACGTGTCGACGCCGGCGATGTGCTTGTTCATCTGCGCCATCTGCAACTCGTACTCGAAATCGGTTCCGGTGCGCAGACCCTTGACGATCGCGGTCAGCCCACGCGCCCTGGCGAAGTCCACCACCAGGCCCTGCCCGGACTCCGCGCGCAGGTTCGGCAGATGCGCGGTCGCCTCGTCGATCATCGCGATGCGCTCGTCGACGTCGAACATCCCCGACTTCTTCGGGTTGACCAAGACGGCGACGACGATCTCGTCGAACTGGGCGGCCGCGCGCTCGAATACGTCCACGTGACCCAGCGTCACCGGGTCGAATGACCCGGGGCAGACGGCGCCGCTCATGGGTGATGACGCTAGCAGGAAGGCCTAGCTGGAAGGCTGTGCCACCTCGGCCGATTCAATTCGGGTGTCGCCGTAGCGCCGCACCGGCCATGGTGTCCAGCCCGGTGGCCAGTGCAACTCCGGCGCCGACGCGCCGCGCTCCACGACGACGATCGACCCGGGCACCACCCAGCCGTTGGCCTGCAGGCCGGCCAGCATGGCCTCCACGTCGGCGGCGGGCACACCGTACGGCGGGTCGGCCAGGACCAGGTCCATCGGCGCCTCGGCCGGTGAAGCCAGCAGTGTGGCCACCGTCGCCCGCCGCGCGGTCGCACCGGGCAGCCCCACGGTGGCGATGTTGCGGTTGATCACCGCGACCGCTCGGGCGTCGCTGTCGACGAGCAGCACCCGGCCCGCTCCGCGCGACAGCGCCTCCAGGCCCAGCGCACCGGACCCGGCGTAGAGGTCGAGCACCCGCAGATCTTCGAAGTCCAGCCGGGTGGCCAGGGCGTTGAACAGCGCCTCGCGCACCAGTTCGGTGGTGGGCCGGGTCCCGCGCGGTGGCACCGCCAGCCGGCGTCCGCCCGCCGCCCCGGCGACGATCCGGGTCAGTCCGAGCCCCCGGTCGATTCGCTCCGACCCGCCGAACCGATCACCGCGAGCAGGTCGCCACCTTCGACCTGCGCCGTGGTCGCGACGGCGACCCGGCTGATCGTGCCGGCCTTGTGCGCGGTGATGGCGGCCTCCATCTTCATCGCCTCGATGGTGGCGATGGTCTGGCCCGCGGCCACCTCGTCGCCGACGGCGACGCCGATGGTCACCACACCGGCGAACGGGGCGGCGACGTGGTCGGGGTTGGTGCGGTC
>CAZHUU010000007.1:12911-63410 GCA_964535335.1 uncultured Mycobacterium sp. | reverse complement strand
TCGGCGGTGGGCACGGTGTCGGCGATGTTGCGGTCGCGGACGACGACCGGGCGCAGCTGGCCGTTGATGATGCACATCACCGTGCGCATGCCCCGCTCGTCCGGATCGGAGATCGCCTCCAGACCGATCAGCAGTTCGACGCCGCGCTCCAGCTGCACCCGGTGCTCGTCGCCGTACCGCAACCCGTAGAAGAACTGGTTCGCCGTCAGCTGCGAGGTGTCGCCGTACAGTTCCCGATGCGCATCCAATTCCCTTGTCGGACCGGGGAACAACAACCGGTTGAGGGCGGCCTGACGCTTGGGGCCGGACTGGTGCAGGACGGCCTCGTCCTCGGCGGTCAGGTCCTCGACGGGCTTGGCCGGTGGCCGGCCGGCAAGCGCTTTGGTGCGCAGCGGCTCGGGCCACCCGCCGGGCGGATCGCCCAACTCTCCGCGCAGGAACCCGATCACCGAGTCCGGGATGTCGTAGCGGGCCGGGTCGGCGGCGAACTCGTCGGCGCTGACACCCGCACCCAGCAGCGCCAGGGCGAGGTCACCGACCACCTTCGAGGACGGCGTGACCTTCACGAGCCGGCCGAGGATCCGGTCGGCGGCGGCGTAGTTGGTCTCGATCTCCTCGAACCGGTCACCGAACCCGAGGGCGATCGCCTGCTGGCGCAGATTCGACAGCTGCCCGCCCGGGATCTCGTGGCTGTACACCCGGCCCGTAGGCGCGGGCAGCCCACTTTCGAAGGGCGCGTACACCTTTCGCAGCGCCTCCCAGTACGGCTCGAGATCGCAGATCGCCGACAGCGACAGCCCGGTGTCGTAGTCGGTGTGCGCGGCGGCGGCCACGATCGAGCTCAGCGCGGGCTGGCTGGTGGTACCGGCCAGCGGTGCGGCCGCTCCGTCGACCGCGTCGGCGCCGGCGTGCCACGCCGCCACGTACGTGGCCAGCTGGCCGCCGGGGGTGTCGTGGGTGTGCACGTGCACCGGCAGGTCGAACCGGCTGCGCAGCGCACCGACCAGCCGCTGGGCCGCCGGCACCCGCAGCAGCCCGGCCATGTCCTTGATGGCCAGAACGTGGGCACCGGCCTCGACGATCTGCTCGGCGAGCTTCAAGTAGTAGTCCAGCGTGTAGATCTGCTCGGCTGGGTCGGAGAGGTCGCCGGTGTAGCTCATCGCGACTTCGGCTACCGCCGTGCCGGCTTCGCGTACCGCGTCGATCGCCGGCCGCATCGACTCGACATGGTTGAGGGCGTCGAAGATCCGGAAGATGTCGACACCGGTCGTGGTGGCCTCCTGAACAAACGCGGTGGTGACCAGTTCCGGGTAGGGCGTGTAGCCCACCGTGTTCCGCCCACGCAACAACATCTGCAGGCAGATGTTGGGCAGCGCCTCCCGCAACGCGGCCAGCCGCTCCCACGGGTCTTCCTTCAGAAACCGAAGTGCCACATCGTAAGTCGCCCCGCCCCAGCATTCGACGGAGAGCAGTTCGGGCATCATCCGCGCGACGTACGGAGCGATCTCCAGCAGCCCGGTCGAGCGCAGCCGGGTGGCCAGCAGCGACTGGTGCGCATCGCGGAACGTGGTGTCGGTGACCCCGACGGACGGCGACTCCCGAAGCCAGCGGGCGAACCGTTCCGGGCCGAGTGCGACAAGGCGCTGCTTGGAACCCGGCGGCGGGGGCGCCCCGAGGTCGATGCCGGGCAGTTTGTCGCGCGGGTACACCGTGGACGGCCGCGGACCGTGGGGCTGGTTGACCGTCACGTCGGCCAGATAGTTCAGGATCTTGGTGCCGCGATCCGCCGACGAACGCGCGGTCAGGAGGTGCGGTCGTTCGTCGATGAACGACGTGGTGATGCGGCCGGCCTCGAAGTCCGGATCGTCCAGAACCGCCTGCAGGAACGGGATGTTCGTCGCCACCCCGCGCACCCGGAACTCGGCAAGGCCACGCCGGGCCCGGCGCACCGCGGTCGGGAAGTCCCGCCCACGGCAGGTCATCTTCACCAGCATCGAGTCGAAGTGCGCCCCGATCTCGGCGCCGAGGTGGGTGCCACCGTCGAGCCGCACCCCGGCCCCGCCGGGCGACCGGTAGGCGGTGATCCGGCCGGTGTCCGGGCGGAACCCGTTGGCCGGGTCCTCGGTGGTGATGCGGCACTGCAGGGCCGCGCCGTGCGGACGCACGGCATCCTGGCTCAGGCCCAACTCGGCGAGCGTCTCCCCCGCCGCGATGCGCAACTGGGCCGAGACCAGGTCGACGTCGGTGATCTCCTCGGTGACCGTGTGCTCCACCTGGATGCGCGGGTTCATCTCGATGAAGACGTAATGGCCGCGCTCATCGAGCAGGAACTCCACCGTGCCGGCGAACGCGTAACCGATGTGACGGGCGAACGCCACCGCATCGGCGCAGATCCGTTCCCGCAGAGCGGGATCAAGGTTGGGCGCGGGCGCCAGCTCGATCACCTTCTGGTGGCGGCGCTGCACGCTGCAGTCGCGTTCGTAAAGGTGGATCACCTCACCGTGGGTGTCGGCGAGTATCTGCACCTCGATGTGGCGCGGGTTGATCACGGCCTGTTCGAGGAACACCGTCGGATCGCCGAACGCCGACTCGGCCTCGCGGCTGGCCGCCTCGATGGCCTCGGGCAGGGCGGCCGGGTCGGCGACCCGGCGCATGCCGCGACCACCGCCGCCCGCAACAGCCTTGACGAACAACGGGAATTCCATGGTCTGCGCGGCGGCGACGAGTTCTTCGGTCGAGGACGACGGCGGCGAGGACACCAGCACGGGCAGCCCGGCGTCACGGGCCGCGGCGATGGCCCGCGCCTTGTTGCCGGTCAGTTCCAGCACGCCGGCGTCGGGCCCGACGAACGTGATGCCTGCGGCGGTGCAGGCCGCGGGCAACTCCGGATTCTCCGACAGGAAGCCGTAACCCGGGTAGATCGCGTCGGCGCCGCACGCGATGGCGGCCGCGACGATCTCGTCGACGGAGAGGTAGGCGCGGACCGGGTGGCCGATGTCGCCGATCTGGTAGGACTCGTCCGCCTTGAGGCGGTGCAGCGAATTGCGGTCCTCGTAGGGATAAATCGCGACCGTGCCGATCCCCAGTTCGTAGGCGGCGCGGAACGCGCGGATAGCGATCTCACCGCGGTTGGCAACCAGGACTTTGGAGACCACAGGCGGAACCTACCCCTCAATCCACCCGCGAGGGTGCTAGATCAGCGTCGACCAGTAGTTCCAGAACCGGACCAGGATCATCAGGATCACCGCCGTGAACCACAGCACGACGATCGACCACCGCCACGTGTAGAGCACGTGTGCCACCGGGTTGCCCGCGAGCCGGCGCAGCGCAATCGACGCCACCACCACGAACAGCGGGATGGTCACCGACCACACCACCATGCAGTACGGGCACAACGCGCCGATGACGTAGAGGGTCTGATAGACCAGCCAGTGCACGAACACCACGGCCAGAGTGCTTCCGATCAGCAGGCCGACCCAATACCACTGCGGCAGGCGCACTTTTGTCACAGCCAGCACACCGGTGACGATCACCACGGCGAAGCCGGCGATACCCATCAACGGGTTGGGGAAGCCGAAGATCGACGCCTGATGGGTCACCATCACCGACCCGCAGGACAACACCGGATTGATGCTGCAGGTCGGCACGTAGGCCGGGTTCTTCAACATCTCGATCTTCTCGATCGTCAGCGTCGCCGACGCCGCGAAGCCGATCACCCCGGCGATCAGGATCCACCAGGCGCTGAGCGGCCCGACCGGGACACCCGAGGGTCGAGGTGACGGATCCGCCGGGGCGGCCGGCTCGACCGGGGTCGCGACGCTCACGGTGCCGCCGGCGCCGGAGCGGCAGGCAGCCCCGGCACCTTGCCGACGATCTCCTCGACTTTGGCGACGAGTTCGTCGGGCGTGTTCGGGTTGATGTCCTGCCCGTTGAGCCGGATGGTCGGCGTCGCGGTGATCTTCGCCGCCGCGGCCAGACCGTCGACCATCTTGTTGTACTTGCCGGAGTTGATGCAGCCGGGGACGCCGCCGACCACGCCGGCCTGCCGCGCCGTCTCGATCAGTTTGGCGTTGTCGGGTGCGCCGCCGGCGCCTTCCTCGGGCTGCATGGCGAACAGCGCCGAGTGGAACCGCCGGAAGGCGTCCTTGGACTCGTCACCGACGCAGTAGGCGGCGTTCGCCGCACGGGTGGAGTAGTTGTCGTTGGCCCGCGAGTTCAGAATCGAGACGCTGTAGTAGTCGGCCGCGATCGCGCCGCTGTCGATCAGCTTGGAGATGGTGGGGCCGAACGACTTCTCGAAGTCGCGGCAGTGCGGGCACTGGAAGTCCTCATACAAGCCCAACACGGCCTTCGGCTCGTCGCTGCCGTCCTTCTTCATCAGCGAGTTCGAGGTGATCCGTACCGCCTGGGCCTCACCGGACCCGGTCTTCTTGTCGTTGCCCATCACGATGAACAGGACGAGGGCGACGGCGAAGATCACGACGATCGCGGTCAAACCGAGCTGGATGGCCAGGTTGCGCTTCCGGTCCTGAGCTTTCAGGTCGTAACGGGGCTGGCTTTTCTTGTTGGTGGCCACGGGTCGGCGGGTCCTCGCTGTTTCGGGCTGATCTTGGCGCCTCCAGAGTACCGGCGAGTCCTTCGGGGCCCGTCAGGCGCGGGCCAGGTGAGCCCGGAATGCCGAGATCATCTCCGCATTGGCCCGCGCCACCCCACCGCCGAGGGCGTTGAGTTGGGCGAACCCGTGGATCAGTGCACCCATCCGCCGATGATCCACGGTGACCCCGGCGGCCTGCAGTTTCGCCGCATACTGATCGCCCTCGTCACGCAGCGGATCGAAACCGGCGGTGACCACCAGCGCGGGCGACAGCCCGGCGAGGTCGTCGGACAGCAGCGGCGAGACGCGGGGGTCGGCGACGTCGAGACCGGAGCCCTCGAGGTAGCTGTCCTGGAACCAGTCCATGTCGTGTTTGGTCAGCAGGAAGCCGTCCCCGAACAGGGTCCGGGAGCGGGCCAGTCCGCGTATGTCGGTGACCGGGTAGATCAGCCACTGGAGGGTGGGCAGCGGAGCACCGGCGTCGCGGGCGCGCACGGCGACGAGGGCCGCCAGGTTTCCCCCGGCGCTGTCGCCGCCGACGGCGACGCGGTGCGGGTCGGCCCCGAGTTCGGCCGCGTGCTCGCGAGCCCAGAGATAGGCGGCGTAGGCATCGTCCACCGCTGCCGGGGCCTTGTGCTCGGGCGCCAGCCGGTAGTCGACGGACAGCACGTGCGCGGCCGCGTTCCGGCAGACGAGCCGGCACAGGTGGTCGTGGGTCTCCAGGTCGCCGATCATCCAGCCACCGCCGTGGTAGAAGACCAGCAGGGGTGCGGCACCCGCACCCGCGGGCCGGTAGTGCCGAACCGGGATCTGGCCGGCCGGCCCGGGAATCGACAGGTTGCGGATCTCGGCGGCGTGCACACCGGGCTCGTCCACCGCGCGGGCCGTCTCACGCAACTGCTCCCGGGTCATGGCCACGTTGTCGCCGACGCTGAGGCCGTTGACGCCGGTGGCCCGTTGCGCGGCGAGCAGCATCTGCACGGACGGGTCCAGCGTGTTGCCGTCGATGGTGATCGCCCGGCCGCCCGACAGGAGCCGCTTGACCGCGGCGGGCAGATGCGGGATCACCTTGATGCCGACCCGGTTGCCGACCGCGAGCGCCTTCTCCGCCAGGGGCCCGCGCTGCGGTGCGGTGTTCACCGTCGCTGTCATGGCCGCAGCGTACGACAACAGCCATCCGCGGGCCCACCGGGCGTCACCCACCGACCGGGAGAACTTCGCGCCTGCTCCTATCGGTTGACGCGGGCGATAATTCCCCTGGCCGCCGCTCGGTGCTGACGCAGGTGCTGATCAAACGGCATGTGGGGCTGGGTACTATCGTCATCGCGAAGCCGGTGACTCTTTCAGGTGACGAACAGTCGCGAGGAGTGCCGACCCCCGAACCCTCAAGGCACAGGCAGGCGACACCATGACCCCGGCGGCCACGATTCCCACCGTCACCCTCAACGACGACAACACCATGCCGGTGCTCGGTGTCGGCGTTGCCGAACTCTCGCCCGGGGAGGCCGAGGCCGCGGTGACGGCGGCGCTGGCGGCGGGCTACCGGCTGATCGACGCCGACGCGGTCGAGGGCAACGAGGAGGCGGTCGGCCGAGCGGTCGCCAACTCCGGCATCCCCCGCGAAGAACTGTTCATCACCACCAAGCTGCCCACCGTCGACCAGGGGTTCCAGGCCTCCCAGGACGCCTGCCGGGCCAGCCTGGAGCGTCTCGGCATGGACTACGTCGACCTGTACCTGATCCACTGGCCAGCCGAGCAGAACGGCAAGTACATCGACGCCTGGGGCGGCTTGATGAAGGCCAGAGAGGTCGGCCACACCAAGTCGATCGGGGTTTCCAACTTCAGCCCGGAGCACCTGTCGAACATCATCGGCCTGTCGTTCTTCCCCCCGGTGGTCAACCAGGTCGAACTGCACCCCCTGCTCAACCAGTCCGAACTGCGCGCGGTGCACGCCGAGGACGGCATCATCACCGAGGCCTACAGCCCACTCGGGACGGGCCGGCTGCTGGATCATCCCGCCATCGCCGAGGTGGCCGCCGCACACGGTAGGTCGGCGGCGCAGGTGCTGATCCGATGGAGCCTTCAGCTGGGCAATGTGGTGATTCCGCGGTCGTCGGATCCCGCCCGGATCGGGGAGAACATCGACGTGTTCGATTTCGAACTGACCCCCACCCAGATGGAGGTCCTCAGCGACCTGGACGACGGCACCCGGTTCCGCCCCAACCCGGACACCTACACCGGCGCCTGACACCGCATCAGCCCACCGGGCAGGTGGCCGCCGCGTCCCGCAGTTCCTGCGCTGACGCCTGGTCCACCGCCAGCCCGTACCCGCGCAGCACGGCGATGAACTGCATCGCGTACTGGCACCAGAAGGCATGGTTGGGCGGCATCCAGCCGGCCGGCTCCTGATCACCCTTGTCCTGGTTCGCCTGCCCGGCCACCGCCAGCAGGTTGGCCGGGTCGTTCGCGAACCGCTTCCGCATGGCGTCGTTCCAGTCGCGGGCACCCATGTCCCAGGCCAGCGCCAACGGAACGATGTGGTCGATCTGGACCGCCGCGCCCACCTGATTGCCGCGGGTGAAGGCGATGGTGGCGTTGGTGTAGGGGTCGTGCAGGACGCCGGTGGCCACCGCGTCGGGGCAGCGCTTGATCGACACGTAGGTCTTGTCGACCAGATCACGGTTGAGGATGTCGTTGCGGGTGTCGCAGCCGTTGTGGCCACCGGGGGCGTCGTTGTCGTCGTCCCAGGCGTCACCGAAGGCCGCGCGCCGATAGTCATAGCCCCGCACCCGGACGGGGACGACGGGGATGTCGGCGAGAACATCGGTGCCGGGCTGCACGGTCGGGACATCGGCCCGCGCGGTCATCTCCGAGTCGTCGCCGGCGGAAACCACCTCGGCGGCAACGATCACGGACAGCGTCGCGATCGCCGCCAGCCACAGCAGCGGCCCGCGTCTCATGACTTGTCCAGGTACTCGATGCGGTCGCCGCCGGTGAACTGTGCCGCCAGGAGCGCCATCCCGCGGTTGTCCGGGTCCGCCGCGTAGAGCTCCTGGCACAGGTCGCGGGCGGCGAGAATGACGTCTTCGTGCTCGATGAGGGACAGGAAGCGCAACGTAGTCGGCCGACCAGACTGGCTGATCCCCAACACGTTTCCCTCTTGTCTTTCACGGAGGTCCATTTCGGCCAGCGTGAAACCGTCGAGTGTGGAGGCGACCGCCTTGAGTCTCTCGCCGGATCTCGAGCCATCCGGCAGCCCAGTCGCGAGCAGGCCCAGGCTCGGGTGCTCGCCGCGGCCGATGCGCCCGCGCAACTGGTGCAACTGACTGATGCCGAACCGGTCGGCGTCCATCACCAACATCACCGTCGCGTTGGGCACGTCGACGCCCACCTCGATGACCGTGGTACACACCAGCACATCGATCTGGCCATCACGGAAGGCGGTCATCACCGCATCCTTCTCGTCGGCGGGCAGTCGGCCGTGCATGAGTCCGAGCCGCAGTGTGGACAACGGTCCGCGGCGCAGCCGATCGTGGAGTTCGACGACGGTGGCGGCTGGCGGGCCGTTGGATTCCCCTCCGCCGGAATCGGTTTCGTCGATCCGGGACGCCACCACATAGGCCTGCCGTCCGGCTGCGACCTCCTCGGCGATCCGCTGCCACGCCCGGTCCAGCCACTGCGGCTTGTCCTTGGTGAAGATGACGTTGGTGGCGATCGGCTGGCGACCGCGCGGAAGTTCCCGAATCGTCGAGGTCTCCAGGTCGCCGTATACCGTCAGGGCCACCGTGCGCGGGATGGGGGTGGCCGTCATCACCAGCAGATGTGGCGTCGTACCGGCAGGGGCCTTGGCGCGCAACCGGTCTCGCTGCTCCACACCGAACCTGTGCTGCTCGTCGACCACGACGAAGCCGAGGTTGGCGAACTCGACGGCATCCTGCAACAGCGCATGGGTTCCGACGACGATGCCCGCCTCCCCCGCCGCCACCTCGTCCCGGACCTGACGCTTCTGGGCCGCCGACAACGACCCGGTCAACAGAGCTACCCGGGTCGCGTTCTCCGCGCCGCCGAGCTGTCCTGCCATCGCCAGCGGGCCGAGTACGCCCCTGATGGACTGGGCATGTTGGGCGGCAAGGACTTCGGTGGGTGCAAGCAACGCGCATTGATATCCGGCATCGATCATCTGCAGCATCGCCAGCACCGACACGATGGTCTTGCCCGAGCCGACCTCGCCCTGCAGCAGCCGGTTCATCGGTTTGGTCGCGGCGAGCTCACCGGAGATCGCCTCGAGCACCTCGCACTGTTCGCGGGTCAACTCGAACGGCAGTCTGCCCGTCAGCGCACCCACCAGCCCGTCGTCGCGGCGCGATGCCTGCGGCCCGGAGTCGGACAGCTCGCCGTGCCGGCGGACGGCCAGCGCCCATTGCATCGCGACAGCCTCGTCGAATCTCAGCCGCTCACGAGCGGCCTCTCGTTCGGGCTCCTTCTCGGCGATGTGGATGGCGCGCAGCGCATCGTCCTCACACATCAGACCTCGTTGGCGAACAACGTGCTCCGGCAACGGGTCGGTGATCGGGTCAAGCACGGCGAGCACTTGACGCACGCATGCGTAGATGTCCCAGCTCTGCAGCTTGGAGCTGGCCGGGTAGATCGGGAAGAAGTCACGCTCGAAGGCCGCCATCGCGAGGTCGCCGGACTCGGACGTCGACGTGTCGGCGATGGTCTTGAGCGCCTTGCTGCCGAACACCCGCCCCTTGGGCGAGTCCAGGACCAGGAAGTCCGGATGAGTCAACTGCATGGCGCCCTTGAAGAAGCCGACCTCGCCGGACAACATCAACCGAACGCCCTCGACCAGATCCTTCTTCAGATACTTGGCGTTGAAGAACGTAGCGGTGACCTTGCGCCGCCCTTCGCCGAGCGTGATGACCAGATACTCGCGCTTGGGTCCGCGCTGGGGAAAGCGGGTGACGGCCTTGTCGATGACGCCCACCAGGGTGACGTGTTCACCCTCCTCCGGCGGCGCCTCGTCCTCGCCCCACACCGACATTCCGTGGATGTACTTGCGCGGGTAGTGCCGCAGCAAGTCGTCGACGGTGGCGATCCCGAAGACCTCGTCCAGCAGGCTCGCAGCCTTGCCGCCGATGATGCCGTCGAGCCGGTCGGTGAGTGAGACCACGGCTATTCGACCCCGATCAGTAGCGCATCACCGTGATGACCGGTGCGGTACGCGACCAGCTCGATACCGGGATGCCGGCGGTGCACATGTTCTTCGAGCCGGTCGGCCACCGCCGGATCGGCCTGCTCACCGACCAGTACGGTGACCAGTTCGCCACCGGCGCCCAGCAGCAGGTCGATCAGGCCGGCGGCGGCCGCGCCCACGTCGGCGCCGACCACCAGCACCTCGTCACCGGCGATGCCCAGACCGTCACCGGGTTTGCAGGTGCCTGCCCAGGTCAGGGCATGCTCGGTGGCCACCCGTACCGATCCGTGCCGGGCCGCGGCCGCCGCCCGGGCCATGGTGTAGCCGTCGTCGACGGCCTGGCGGCCCGGGTCGTGGACAGCCAGCGCCGCCAGACCCTGGACCATCGATCCCGCAGGCACCGGCACCACGTCGATGCCCCAACCGATCCCCGCAGTGCAGCCCGCCACCAGTTCCTCGGCGGCGACGTAGCCGTTGGGCAGCACCATCACCTGCGCGGCACCGGTGTCGACCAGCGCCCGCAGCAGCTGGCGGGCGCTGACCCGGTGCACCGGGTCTGCCGAGTCCGATTCCGGGCGCAGCACACTGGCGCCCTCTCGGCCGAACAGCTCCGCTGCCCCGTCGCCGTCAACCACCGCCAGCACCGCCCGCTCCCGGCTCCAGCTGCCCGCGGCGGGCCGGGCGGCACCGGCGTTGAGGGCCGAGATCTGGATCCGGCTCAGCGCACCGGCCGCCAGCCCGGCCTCGATGGCGGCACCGGCGTCGTCGGTGTGGACGTGCACCGAATGACGGTCGTTCCCGCCGCTGTCCGAGCGGGCCGCCGAGGCGGCGATGACCACCGAATCCCCCAACTTCTCCAAGTCCGACCGCAGCCGGTCCAGAGCGCTGCTACCGCCGCCATCCAGCAGGTACATCACCTCGAACTGCGGTGGCGGGGCCGGTTCGTCGGACCGAAGCTCCGGCTGCGGCCGGGCGGCCGGCTCGTAGCCGCGGCGGTTCGGCGCGTGGCCGGTGACGGTCGCGGTCAGGGCGTCGAGGAGCACCAGCAGGCCACGGCCGCCCGCGTCGACGACACCGGCGTCGGCCAGGACGTCGAGTTGGGTCGGGGTCCGGTCCAGCGCCGTGGCGGCCGCGTCACCGGCGACGTCGAGCGCCTCGGCCAGGCTGGCGCCGCCCCAACTCTCGACGGCGTCGGCCGCGGCCTGCAGCACCGAGACGATGGTGCCAGCCACCGCCTCACCGCCCATCGAGGCGATGACCAGCCCCACCGCGTGCCGCAGGGCGGCGCCGAGCAGGGCGGCGTCGATGTCGGCCAGGGCACCCCGGCGGTCGGCGTTCGCCGCGGCCGTCACGTCGGCCAGGCCGCGCAGGATCTGGGACAGGATCACCCCGGAGTTGCCGCGTGCGCCGTGCAAGGCGCCTTCGGAGAGCGCCGCAGCCACCTGAGCGACGTCTCCGGACCGGGCGGCGGAGTTCGCCTCGGCCAGCGCCGACCGCATGGTGAACAGCATGTTGGTGCCAGTGTCGGAATCGGCGACCGGGAAGACGTTGAGCCGATTGATCTCGTCGGTGTGGGTGATCAGGTCACCGACGGCGGTGTGCGCCCAATCGCGCAGCGCGGATGCGTCCAGCCGCCGGTCCGGCATCGGCACCTCCTCGCGACCCCTGGCACACCCAACCGCCCCCGTGGGCGACAGCCTAGCCAGTTCGGGCGACAGTCGACGTCGACGCCGCGCTGCATCCACCCCCCGGCCGGCCACCCGTCGTGCGGTAACCGGACCGCCTGCCACGACCCGTTCCGAGAGCCGCACGTCACCGCAGGTCAGACGGGAATCGATGGCGCCGGGCGGCTCTTTTTGGCGTTCGGTTCGGCCGACCGCTATCCTTGTCAGGTTGTCGGGTCACCCGTAGAGCGGTAGTTGACCCCCGATCAAACTTTGAGGAGTTCCCATGGCTGCCGTCTGCGATATCTGCGGAAAGGGCCCCGGCTTCGGCAAGTCGGTGTCGCATTCCCATCGCCGGACCAGCCGCCGGTGGAACCCGAACATCCAGACCGTGCATGCGGTCACCCGCCCGGGTGGCAACAAGCAGCGCGTCAACGTCTGCACCTCCTGCCTGAAGGCCGGCAAGGTCAGCCGCGGCTGAACTGCCCTCTCCCGATTAGGGCAGCCGCCAGTCGATCGGTTCGGCGCCCATCCCGGCCAGCAGTTCATTGGCACGACTGAACGGCCGCGAGCCGAAGAATCCCCGGGACGCCGACAACGGTGACGGGTGCGGCGACTCGATGGCCACACAATGCCCCTGCCCGTGCGCCAGCATCGGTTTGAGGGTCGCGGCGTCGCGGCCCCACAGGATCGCGACCAGCGGTTGATCCCGGGCGACCAGCGATCCGATGGCACATTCGGTCACCGCTTCCCAGCCCTTGCCGCGATGTGAGGCCGGGGCGCCAGGGCGCACCGTCAGCACCCTGTTGAGCAGCATCACCCCGCGCTGCGCCCAGGGGGTGAGGTCACCGCTGGACGGTTGCGGATAGCCCAGGTCGGCGGCGTACTCGGTGAAGATGTTGGCCAGGCTGCGCGGCAGGGGTTGCACGTCGGGTGCCACCGAGAAGCTCAGACCCACCGCATGCCCCGGCGTCGGGTAGGGATCCTGTCCGACGATCAGCACCCGCACCGCATCGAACGGAAAGGTGAAGGCCCGCAGCACGTTCGGGCCGGCGGGCAGGTAGCGGTGGCCGGCTGCCACCTCGGCGCGCAGGAACTGGCCCATGGCGGCGACCTGATCGCTGACCGGACCCAGGGCTCGGGCCCAGCCGGTGTCGACGAGTTCGGTCAGCGGGCGCGCGGTCACGCACGACAAACTAGCGCGGCGGATCAGTCGAAGGACTGCCAGCCCGCCGGGCCGGACCATTCCCGGCCGTCGACGAGCACGCTCGGTGGCCCGCTGCGCACCGCGCCGATAACCCGCCAGCCGTCCGGCACGTCGCCGGAGAAGCAGCCGACCAACGCGTGGTCCTCGCCCCCGCCGAGCACCAGGGCCAACGGGTCGAGGCCGGCTTCGGTCGCGGCCCGCTCGATCGCCGCCACGTCGGTCTGCAGGGCAGCGGTGGCCAGGTCGATCGTCACTACCGATGCCGCCGCGATGTGCCCGAGGTCGGCGAGCAGGCCATCGGAGACGTCGGTCATCGCCTGCGCGCCGGCGGTCGCGGCTCGCGCGCCCTGGCCGTAGGGCGGTTCGGGGACCAGGTGGCGGCGCCGCAGGTCGGGGAACCCGCCGAGGCCGGCGCTCAGCACCGCGTACCCGGCGGCGGAGCGGCCCAGGTCACCCGCCACTGCGACCACCGATCCGGCCCGCGCCCCACTGCGGAGCACCGGAGCCCGCCCGGCCAGGTCACCGATCGCGGTCACCGACACCACCCATTGCGGGCTGCTCACCAGATCACCCCCGACGATGCCGGCACCGAAGGAACCGGCCTCCTGCCACATCCCGTCGGCCAGTTCCTGCACGTGCGAGACGGCGGTATCGGGCGGGGCGCCGAAGGCGACGACGAACGCGCCGGCCCGGGCGCCCATCGACTCCACGTCGGCGGCGTTCTGGGCGATCGCCTTGCGTCCGATGTCCTGCGGTGCTGACCAGTCGCGGCGGAAGTGTCGGCCTTCCACCAGCATGTCGGTGGTCACCACCACCCGCCCGTCCGGGGCGGCCAGGACAGCGGCGTCGTCCCCGGGACCCACTGTGACGCCGCCCGGCTGGCGACGAGTCGCCGTCAGACGTTCGATCATCGGGAACTCGCCCAGTTCGCGAAGCGTGGGATCAGCCTCCTCGGCCACGACGTCTGCCCTCCTCGGTCGCCGGCCCAGGCGCTCATCACCGCAGGCAGGCGAGACCTGCGGTACCTTGGGTCCCTGTTGACGCGCGGGCCCGCGTCGCCGTCCTGGCCGCGCAGCGGCGCCGGCCAGGACGCCTGAACACGCAGTGTAGGCGGGGGCGACGGCCCCGCACACGGACGCACTGACCAGTGAGGAGAGACGCGTGGTGGAGGCCTACATGCTGATCCAGACCGAGGTGGGCCGCGCCGAGGTCGTCGCCAAGCAGGTCGCCGCGCTTCCCGGGGTGTTGTCCTCGGAATACGTCACCGGTCCCTACGACGTGGTGGTGCGCATCGGCTCGGACTGCGACGACGACCTGACCGCCATCGTCGTGCCCAGCATCCAGCAGGTCAGTGGCATCACCCGAACCATGACCTGCCCGATCGCCGGCGCGGACTAGGCCCGCCCCAGCCTGCCGATGACCGAGCCCGACACCGCGCCGCCCGCGGACCCCGAACCGGATGGCCCGCCCCGGGCGGTGCTGATCGCCGCGCTGGTGGTGGCGGTCGCCGCGGTCGGAGTCGTGCTGGGCATCGCGGCGACCCGCCGAGCCCCGGAAGCATCCGTCGCGATCGCGGCCGTGCCCGCGCCGCAGGCGGACTCCGATAGTTGCAAGGCCGTCGTCGCCGCCCTCCCCGACCGGTTGGGGGATTTCCGGCGAGCGCCCACGGTCGAACCCACACCGGCGGGCACGGCGGCGTGGCGCGGGGCTCACGGCGGTGAACCCGTGATCCTGCGCTGCGGGCTGGATCGTCCCGGGGAGTTCGTCGTGGGCGTCCCGATCCAGCTGGTCAACTCGGTGCAGTGGTTCGAGATCACCGACCCCGACACCCGGCGCAGCACCTGGGTCAGCGTGGACCGCCCCGTCTATGTCGCCCTGACGTTGCCCAACGACTCCGGGCCGAGCCCGATCCAGACGGTCTCTGACCTGATCACCCGCATACTGCCCACGGCGCCGATCCGGCCCGGGCCGCCCCGCTGAGTCGGTTCGTCACGGCTAGCGCAGGCCGGTACCGCGAGCCAGCGCGGTCTCGACCATCGTGCCCACTAGTGTCGGATAGTCCACACCGCTCGCGCCCCACATCCTCGGGTACATCGAGATGGTGGTGAAGCCGGGCATGGTGTTGATCTCGTTGACCACCGGCCCGTCTTCGGTCAGGAAGAAATCCACCCGCGCCAAGCCCTGGCAGTCCAATGCGTCGAAGGCCCGGATGGCCAAGCGCCGCAACTCATCCGCAACATCGTCATCGATTTTTGCAGGCACGTCGAGCTCGGCGGCATCGTCGAGGTACTTGGTGGCGAAGTCGTAGAAGCCGTCCTCGCGGCCGCGGACGCCGGCTACCCGGATCTCGCCGATGGTGCTGGCTTTGACTGAGCCGTCTGGGAATTCGAGCACACCGCACTCCAGCTCGCGTCCGGCGATGGCGGCCTCGATGATCACCTTCGGGTCGTGACGACGGGCAGCGGCGATCGCGGCCGGCAGTTCGTCGGCGTTGGCGACACGACTCACCCCAATCGACGAGCCGCCCCGAGCGGGCTTGACGAACAACGGAAAGCCAAGGCGGTCAATGTCATCCAGTGACGGAGCTTCCTGGCGCGGGCGCAGCACGACATGGTCGCCGATCGGCAGGCCCTCGGCGGCCAACAACTTCTTGGTGA
Source organism: uncultured Mycobacterium sp. (assembly GCA_964535335.1). GTDB lineage: Bacteria > Actinomycetota > Actinomycetes > Mycobacteriales > Mycobacteriaceae > Mycobacterium. The sequence goes on along the minus strand of CAZHUU010000007.1, from coordinate 48,091 downwards.
ACTCCTTGTCCATCCCGGCCGCACTCGCGAACACCCCGGCGCCGACGTAGGGCAGGCCGGCCAGCTCGAGTAGTCCCTGGATGGTGCCGTCCTCGCCGTAGGGCCCGTGCAGGATCGGGAAGACCACGTCGACGGCGGCCAGGGTCTCCCCCGCACCGCGCCCCAGCGACAGCAGTTGCCCACGCCGGCGGGGATCGGCGGCCAGGGCCAGCGCGGTACCCGAGTTGCCGCTGACCTCAGGCAGCTGCCGGTCGGTGATGGCGAGGGTTTCCGGGCTGGCGTCGGTCAGCACCCACGAGCCCTCCGGTGTGATCCCGACCGCGACGACCTCGAAGCGGGCCGGGTCGAGATTGCGCAGGATGCTGCCCGCAGACACGCACGAGATCGCGTGCTCGGAGCTGCGTCCGCCGTAGATGACGGCGACACGGATTCGCGAACCCGCCGACGCCGGGCGACCGGCGTTGGAGGGGGGACCGGAACTCACAAACTAGAGAGGCTACATCCCGGGGCTTTCCGGGCACGATCCAATACTTTGAGCAGCGACTTCGCGCCGTTCACCCGGCCTCGAGCGCCCGTTCGACGTCGGCCACCAGGTCGTCGGTGTCTTCGATGCCCGCCGAGATGCGGGCGAAGCCGTCGCCGACCTGATCACCCCAGCGGGCCCTGCGGTCGACCGAGGTGTGGATACCGCCGAAGCTGGTCGCGGCCACCAGCAGCTCGCTGCGTCGAACGAGGTCGTGCACCGCCGCCGCGCTCGCGAGTTCGATGGACAACAGGCCGCCGAAGCGGCGCATCTGCGCGGTGGCCAACGGGTAGGACGGATCGCCGGGCAGGCCGGGATAGCGCACCGTCTTCACCTTCGGGTGATGGCGTAACGCTGTGGCCAGCGCCAGTGCATTCTGGCATTGGCGTTCGAACCGCAGCCCGAAAGTGCCGATGGAACGCAGCACCAGCCAAGCCTCCAGTGCTCCCAGGACGGGCCCGGCGAGCAGGCGTTCGCGTTCCAGTGCCGCCATCAGTTCCGGTTGGCTGCCCGCGGCATACCCGGCGAGAAGATCGCTGTGACCGGCCAGCGCCTTCGTCGCACTGGCCACCACGAGATCCGCCCCCAGTGACAGTGGTTGCACGGCAAGCGGTGTCGCGGTGGTGTTGTCCACCAGCAGACGCACCCCACGGCGCCGGCAGATCCCGGCGAGCCGATGCAGGTCCACGACGTCGAGTGCCGGATTGGTCGGTGTCTCGGCGAGCACCACATCGGCACCCTCGGCCGCATCGCAGATCTCGTCGGCGACCGCCTCGTGAACCGTGATGCCCAGTGGCGCGAGCTTTTCCGCAGCGAAGCGCCGCACCTGATAGTAGCCGTCGGCGGGTATCACGAGCACCGATCCCGGCATGGCCAGGACCCGCAGGGCCGCGGTGATCGCGGCCATCCCGGAGCCGAATGTCACTGCGGTGGTGGCACCTTCGAGTTGAGCGAGCGCGGACTCGAGCTGTCGCCAGGTGGGATTGGAAGCGCGGCCGTAGGTGTCCGATTCACTGCCTTCATCGGCCGACAGATGGTAGGCCGAGGCCGGCACCGGGCCGTGACTCACCGGCTGACCCGGATTGGCCGCCGAGTTCACCGCAGTCACCGACCGGGTGGAATCGCCGTGCTGCCCGTTCATCCCCGCACTCCCAACCGCACTGCGCGCCTCATTCCGGTTTGGTGCTGCGGCCCAGCAGCAGGGCAACGGCTTCATCGACGGACAAGCCCTTGTGGCAGACCCGGTGGACGGCTTCGGTCAACGGCATCTCCACGTCGTAACTGGAGGCCAGCGCCAGGATCGACTCACACGAGGTGACACCCTCGGCGACATGGCCGTCCGCGGCTCGCTGTGCCGCCGCCAGGGTCTCACCCCGCCCCAGGCGCTCACCGAAGCTGCGGTTGCGGGAGTGCGACGACGTGCAGGTCGCCACCAGATCCCCGACGCCGGCGAGCCCGGCCAGCGTCGCCGGTTTGGCACCGAGGGCGATTCCCAGCCGCATGATCTCGGCCAGCCCGCGGGTGATGATCGCGGCGGCGGTGTTCTCCCCCAGACCCACTCCGGCGGCCATGCCGCAGGCCAGGGCGATGACGTTCTTGCAGGCGCCGCCGATCTCGGTGCCGGTGACGTCGGCGTTCGTGTACGGCCGGAAGTATGCGGTGTTCAGGGCCCGCTGCAGCGCCACCGCTCGGCCGGAGTCGGTGCATGCCACCACGGTGGCCGCGGGCTGCTGGTCGGCGATCTCGTCGGCGAGGTTCGGCCCGGACACGACGGCCACCTGGCTGGAGTCCACGCCGGTGACCGCCACGATGACCTGACTCATCCGCATCAGACTGTGCAGTTCGATGCCCTTGGCCAGGCTCACCAGGGTGGCGCCGTCGGCGATCAGGCCGGACCACGCCTCGAGGTTGGCCCGCAGTGTCTGCGAGGGCACGCCCAGCAGCACGGTGGTCAGCCCGTCGAGCGCCTCGGCGGGGTCGGTGGTGGCCCGGATCGCGCCGGGCAGTTTCACTCCCGGCAGGTACGGAGTGTTGGTGTGCGAGTCGTTGACCTCCCCGGCCACGTCGGCGTTTCTGGCCCACAGCCGGACCTCGTTACCGGCGTCGGCGAGCACCTTGGCCAGGGCCGTGCCCCAGGCGCCGGCGCCCATCACCGCAGCAGTGCCCACCGCACCGGTCATGTCAGCACCCCGTATCCGCATCTCGTCGAGCCGTCGCCCTTTTCAAACTAGTCGGGCGACGATGCGGCCCGCGTGCGGGACGAGGAGGAGACCGACAATCCAACCCACGTCGGGCGACGATGCGGCCCGCGTGCGGGACGAGGGGGAGACCGACAATCCAGCCCGCCTCGGGCGACGATGCGGCCCGCGTGCGGGACGCGGCGCAGGACCGATCGGCGGCGCTGGCAGGATGGCAGCCATGAGCGGCGCACCCGATGTCGGCCTCATCATCGCGGTCAAGCGCCTCGCCGATGCGAAGACCCGACTGGCGCCCATGTTCGCCGGCGGTAACCGGGAGCGCGTCGTACTCGCCATGCTCCTCGACACCATCGCGGCGGCCCGCGCGGTGAGCGCGGTGCACTCGATCACCATCGTGACCCCCGACGACACCGCTACCGCCGCCGTCCGTGCACTCGGGGCCGAGGTGCTACCCGATCCCACGCCGGCGTCGCACCCCGACCCGCTCAACAACGCCATCCTCGTCGCGAGCGCCGCCGTCGCCACCCGCACACCGAATATCGCTGTGCTGCAAGGTGATCTGCCAGCACTGCGAACCATCGAGCTGGAAGAGGCACTGGCACAGGCTCGGTCGCACGCCCGCAGCTTCGTGGCAGACCGCCACGGCAACGGTACCGCCGCGTTGTTCGCCTTCGGCGCTCCGCTGGATCCACGGTTCGGAACAGATTCGGCGCACCGCCACCGCGATTCCGGCGCGGTGGAGCTGACCCCGGCGTGGCCCGGACTGCGCTGCGACATCGACACACCCGAGGACCTCGCCGCGGCCCGACGCCTGGGGGTGGGCGCGGCAACGGCTGAGGCCATCACGCGGGGCTAGCCAGGGTGTGAAGCTGAACATCTGTTGAACTCGGCTCGACATTCGACGGCTGGTAGCCGCGCGCGCCGCCGATGAGGGATGATCGCACGCATGACCGAGACCGAAACCGATGCCCGAGCGACCGAGGACGACTGGGAGTCCGGCGATGCGGCACCGGAGGCTCCTCCCGCGGCCACGGCGGTCGCCGTCGATGACGCGCTGCCCGAGCATCGGTACCTCAACCGCGAGCTGAGCTGGCTCGACTTCAACGCGCGGGTGCTGGCGCTGGCCGCCGACACCTCTCTGCCGCTGTTGGAGCGGGCCAAATTCCTGGCGATCTTCGCCTCCAATCTCGACGAGTTCTACATGGTTCGCGTCGCCGGACTCAAGCGCCGCGACGAGATGGGGTTGTCGGTGCGCTCCGCCGACGGTTTGTCCCCCCGCGAGCAGTTACGCCGAATCGCCGAACGCAACCGGCAGATCTCGCTGCGCCACGCGCAGGTGTTCCTCGACTCGGTCCGGTCCGCACTGGCCGCGGAGGGCATCGTCATCGTCACCTGGGCCGACCTCACCGAGGCCGAACGCACCAAGTTGTCGACGTACTTCCACGAGCAGGTGTTCCCGGTGCTCACTCCCCTGGCGGTGGATCCGGCACACCCGTTCCCGTTCGTCAGTGGCCTCAGCCTCAATCTGGCGATCACGGTGAAGTCGCCGACCGACGGCGGTGAGCATTTCGCCCGCATCAAGGTGCCCGACAACGTCGACCGGTTCGTGGAACTCACCAGCACCGACGAAGAGTCGTCGTCGATCCGGTTCCTGCCGATGGAGGAGCTCATCGCCGCGTTCCTCGACGTCCTGTTTCCGGGTATGGAGATCGTCGAACACCACGCGTTCCGGATCACCCGCAACGCCGACATGTCGGTGGAGGAAGACCGGGACGAGGACCTGCTGCAGGCTTTGGAGCGTGAACTGGCCCGGCGCCGGTTCGGCTCCCCGGTCCGGCTCGAGGTCGCCGACGATATGACCGAGCACATGCTCGGGCTGCTGCTGCGGGAGCTCGACGTCGATCCCGGCGACGTGGTGCAGGTGCCCGGTTTGCTGGATCTGTCTGCACTGTGGCAGGTCTACGGGGTGGACCGGCCCGCGCTCAAGGACCGCCCGTTCGTGCCGGCCACCCATCCGGCGTTCGGCGAGCGCGAGACGCCCAAGAGCATCTTCGCCACGCTCCGCGACGGCGATGTCCTGGTGCATCATCCTTACGACTCGTTCTCCACGAGCGTGCAGCGCTTCATCGAACAGGCGGCGGCCGACCCGAACGTGTTGGCGATCAAGCAGACGCTGTATCGGACGTCCGGCGACTCGCCGATCGTGAACGCGTTGATCGACGCGGCCGAGGCCGGTAAGCAGGTGGTCGCCCTCGTCGAGTTGAAGGCCCGCTTCGACGAGCAGGCCAACATCAAATGGGCGCGCAAGCTGGAAGATGCGGGCGTGCATGTGGTTTACGGCCTCATCGGGCTGAAGACCCATTGCAAGACCTGCCTGGTGGTGCGCCGCGAAGGATCGACCATTCGGCGGTACTGCCACATCGGGACCGGCAACTACAACCCGAAGACCGCTCGGCTCTATGAAGACGTCGGCCTGCTGACGGCCGCACCGGACATCGGCGCCGATCTGACCGATCTGTTCAACTCCCTCACCGGGTACTCGCGCAAGATGGGCTACCGCAATCTGTTGGTCGCCCCGTACGGGGTGCGCAAGGGCATCATCGAGCGCATCGATGCCGAGATCGCCGCCCACCAGGACGGCGGCAACGGGCGGATCCGGGTCAAGGCCAACGCCCTGGTCGACGAACAGGTCATCGACGCGCTCTACCGGGCGTCCCAGTCCGATGTCCGGGTCGAGGTGGTGGTGCGCGGCATCTGCGCGTTGAAGCCGGGCGCACAGGGTTTCTCGGAGAACATCGTCGTGCGCTCCATCCTCGGCCAGTTCCTCGAGCACTCGCGCATCATCAACTTCCGTGCGCTCGATCAGACGTTCATCGGCAGCGCCGACATGATGCACCGCAATCTCGACCGCCGCGTCGAGGTGATGGCTCAGGTCAAGGACCCACGCCTGACCGCGTACCTCGATGAGGTGTTCGACTCGGCCATGGACCCGGCGACGCGATGCTGGGAACTGGGGCCCGACGGTCACTGGACCGCCTCCCCGCAGGCCGGCCATCAAGTCCGGGACCATCAGGTCTGGCTGATGGACAGTCGTCGGCAGCATTGAGTGCGAATTGAGTCTGACCGCCGCGTGCCCCGCTGTGTGGGCACCCAATTGACTTGCGGGAGTTGAGGTGGCCAAAGGGACGTCGCGGGACGCCTCGAAGACCAAATCGACGAAGAAGGAAGCGGCCGGGAAGCGCAAACCCACTCAACGGGTGATCGCCGCGGGTGCGGTGTTGTGGCGCCCCGATACCGACTCCGGCGAGCCGCGCGTCGCGGTGATTCACCGCCCCCGCTACGACGACTGGTCGCTGCCCAAGGGCAAGCTGGACGCGGGCGAGAACGAACCGGTGGCCGCGGTCCGGGAGATCTGGGAGGAAACCGGCCAACGGTCTCATCTGGGCCGGCGGCTCACCGAAATCAGTTACCCGATTCCCGAGGGCCTCAAGATCGTTCACTACTGGGCGGCGCGCGGGCTCGGCGGAGAATTCACCCCCGGCGAGGAAGTCGACCAACTGGTGTGGCTGCCGCCGGCAGAAGCGGCCGGGCTCCTGAGCTACCCCCACGATCGTGGGGTGCTGGAGCGTTTTGCCGATCATCCGGCCGACACCCAGACCGTGCTGGTCGTCCGGCACGGCACAGCCGGGGTCAAGGCGCGTTATAAGGGCGACGACCGCAGCAGGCCGTTGGACAAGAACGGACGCGCCCAAGCGGAATCGTTGGTCGGCCAGTTGATGGCGTTCGGGGCCACCGACGTCTACGCCGCCGACCGCGATCGCTGCAGCCAGACCGTCGAACCGTTGGCTCAGGAACTCGGTGTGACGATCAACCTCGAACCGATGCTCACCGAAGAGGCCTACGCGGAGGATCCCGGCCCGGCGCAGGAACGGGTGATCGACATCGCGGCCAAGGGCGGCACACCGGTGATCTGCACGCAGGGCAAGGTGATTCCGTACCTACTCGAGTGGTGGTGCGCCCGTGACGGCATGGCGCCGGTGAAGTCGAGCAACCGCAAGGGCAGTACGTGGATTCTGTCGCTGGACCGAGGCAGGCTGGTCGCCGCCGACTACATCGCCAGCGCCCTGGCGACCAAGAGGTCCTGAGAGTCCTGGCCCCGACACGCGAAAACGCCGCGGGCTTGTTGGGCCCGCGGCGTTTTCGTCGGTCGGATTAGCGACGGCCCTTCTTGGCCGGAGCCTTCTTGGCCGGAGCCTTGCGGGCCGGGGCCTTGCGGGCCGGAGCCTTCTTGGCGACGGCCTTCTTGGCCGGAGCCTTCTTGGCCGGCGCCTTCTTGGCGGGGGCCTTCTTGACCACCTTCTTGGCCGGAGCCTTCTTCACGACCTTCTTGGCCGGAGCCTTCTTGGCCGGAGCCTTCTTCACGACCTTCTTGGCCGGAGCCTTCTTGGCCGGAGCCTTCTTCACGACCTTCTTCGCGGGAGCCTTCTTGGCGACAACCTTCTTCACAGCAGCCTTTCGAACGACCTTCTTGGCAACGGCCTTACGAACGGCCTTCTTGGCGGCGGCCTTCTTGACCGCGCCACCGACAGCACCGCGCTTGACGGCGGGACCCTCAGACGGGAGCTTCTGGGCGCCGGCAACGACGGCCTTGAACTGAGCGCCGGGACGGAACGCGGGAACGGATGTGGGCTTCACCTTCACGGTCTCTCCGGTGCGCGGGTTGCGCGCAACACGTGCGGCACGCCGCCGCTGCTCGAAGACACCGAAACCGGTGATGGTCACGCTGTCGCCCTTATGCACTGCGCGCACAATGGTGTCGACGACGTTCTCCACTGCTTCAGTAGCCTGCCGACGATCCACATTCAGTTTGGCCGTGAGAGCGTCGATCAGCTCTGCTTTGTTCATTCCAACCCTCCGAAAACAGTGGTCCGCTCTGGACCGACTGCAGACACGGTAAACCCTTGTCCTGCAAATTTCCAAGAGCCACGCGCAGTTTCGGACATAACTTTGGAAATTTTCGCAATCCACTTGCCGCCCTTGGGCGGTGATTTCCGGGTCCGCGAACCCCCCGCAGAGCAGGGGAATTCGGCGTCGAAGCGGTGTCAGGCAGGCGTGGAAATAGTCGGTTTCCAGCTCGGCCGAGCTGCCTCGAACGCCTCGATCTCGGGGAGTTTCTGCAGCGTAAGGCCTATATCGTCGAGCCCGGACAACAGTCGCCAGGCGGTGTAATCGTCAATCGTGAACGGCACCACCACCGTTCCGGCGGTGATATTCCGATCTTGAAGGTTCACAGTGATTTCCAGACCGGGATTCTGCTCGATCAGCTTCCACAGCAGTTCCACATCATCCTGAGCGACTTCGGCCGCCAGCAGACCGGCCTTGCCCGCATTGCCGCGAAAGATATCGGCGAATCGGGACGAGATGACGACCCGGAATCCGTAGTCCATGAGCGCCCACACGGCATGTTCCCGAGAGGAACCGGTGCCGAAATCGGGGCCTGCGACCAATACCGAACCCCGATCGAAGGGACTCAGATTGAGAATGAAAGACGGGTCCGTGCGCCAAGCCGCGAACAATCCGTCCTCGAAACCCGTTCGGGTGACCCGCTTCAAATAGACCGCTGGAATGATTTGGTCGGTGTCGACATTCGAGCGGCGCAGGGGAACGCCGATGCCGGTATGGGTTTGGAACGCTTCCATCGTGATCTCCTTAGCAGAACTAGTCAGTCGAGGTCGGCGGGCGAGGACAACCTGCCGCGCACCGCGGTTGCGGCCGCCACCCCCGGCGACACCAGATGTGTGCGGCCACCCTTGCCCTGCCGGCCCTCGAAATTCCGGTTGGAGGTCGAGGCGCAGCGCTCGCCCGGCGCCAGCTGATCGGGGTTCATGCCCAGACACATCGAGCAGCCGGCCTGCCGCCATTCGGCTCCGGCCGCCGTGAAGATCTCGCCCAGCCCTTCCGATTCGGCTTGCGCCCGCACCCGCATCGATCCGGGAACGATCAGCATCCGCACGCCGTCGGCCACCTTGTGGTCGCGCAACACGTCGGCGACCACCCGGAGATCCTCGATGCGGCCGTTGGTGCAGGAGCCGACGAACACGGCGTCGACGGTGACGTCGCGCATCGGGGTGCCCGGGCGAAGGTCCATGTACGCCAATGCCTTCTCGGCGGACAGCCGTTCCTCGTCGGTGCCCATCAATTCCGGGTCGGGAACCGCCGCCGACAGCGGCACTCCCTGGCCCGGGTTGGTGCCCCAGGTGACGAACGGGCTCAGCGTGGTGGCGTCGATGTAGACCTCGGCGTCGAATTCGGCGCCCTGGTCGGTGCTCAACCGGTCCCACGCGGCGATCGCGGCATCCCAGTCCGCACCATTGGGGGCGTACGGGCGATCACGGAGAAACTCGTATGTGGTCTCGTCCGGGGCCACCATGCCGGCGCGGGCGCCGGCCTCGATGCTCATGTTGCAGATCGTCATGCGTGCCTCCATCGACAGCGATTCGATGGTGCTGCCGCGGTATTCGATGACGTATCCCTGGCCGCCCCCGGTGCCGATCTTGGCGATGACGGCCAGAATGATGTCCTTGGCGCTCACCCCGCGCGGCAGCGGACCGTCGACGTTGACGGCCATCGTCTTGAACGGGCGCAGCGACAACGTCTGCGTAGCCAGCACGTGCTCGACCTCCGATGTGCCGATTCCCATTGCCAGGGCGCCGAATGCGCCGTGGGTGGACGTATGGCTGTCACCGCACACGATCGTCATCCCCGGCTGGGTCAGACCCAACTGCGGACCGATCACGTGCACGATGCCCTGCTCGGCGTCGCCCATCGGGAAGAGCCGCACCCCGAATTCGGCGCAATTGCGCCGCAGGGCCTCCACCTGGGTGCGCGAGATCGGGTCGGCGATCGGCTTGTCGATATCGGTGGTCGGGACGTTGTGGTCCTCGGTGGCGATCGTCAGGTCGGGCCGATGCACCGGCCGCCCCGCCAGTCTGAGCCCATCGAACGCCTGCGGGCTGGTCACCTCGTGGATGAGGTGCAGGTCGATGTAGATCAGGTCGGGCTCACGCGCGGCGCCACTGCCGGCACCGGCGACGATCACGTGGTCGTCCCACACCTTCTCCGGAAGGGTTCTGGGCTTGTCGGACTGGGCCATCGGTTCGTCATTCCTCCGTCGGCGCCCGGCGATCGGGAGGGGCTATCTCACATTCCGGGACGCTAGTATCTCGATATGAGACAGGATAGCGGCATCGGCGTGCTCGACAAAGCGGTGGGTGTGCTGCACTCGATCGCCGAGTCGCCGTGCGGGCTGGCCGAACTCTGCGATCGCACCGGCTTGCCGCGTGCCACCGCGCACCGGCTGGCGGCAGGACTGGAGGCACATCGGCTGCTCGCGCGGGACGGCGCCGGACGCTGGCTGCTCGGGCCGGCCCTGAGTGAACTGGCCACGCAGGTCCACGACCCGCTGCTGGCAGCCGGCGCGGCGGTGCTGCCCCGGCTGCGGGAGATCACCGGCGAAAGCGTTCAGCTCTACCGGCAGGAGGGCACCACACGAGTCTGTATCGCCGCGCTGGAACCGGCTGCCGGGCTTCGCGATACCGTCCCGGTCGGAACCCGGCTGCCGATGACGGCGGGCTCCGGCGCCAAGGTGCTGCTGGCCTTCGGCGACGACGCCACCGCGCAGGCGGTGCTGCCCGGTGCGAAGTTCACCGAACGGTCCCTGGCCGAGGTGCGTCGCCGCGGCTGGGCCCAGAGCGCGGCGGAACGCGAGCCCGGCGTGGCCAGTGTGTCGGCACCGGTGCGCGACCGCAGCGGTGCGGTGATCGCCGCGGTGTCGGTCTCCGGACCGATCGACCGGATGGGCCGCCGTCCCGGGGCACGGTGGGCGGCCGACCTGCTCGCCGCATCCCAGGCTCTGACGCGGCGACTGTGATCCGGGCGTCGTGCCCGCTGAGCGGCCTGACAAACTGACGCGATGGGAACCAACCAGCGCAACCAGATCGTCATGACGGACGCCGAGATCGCCGGGTTCGTCGCGCGCAGCCGCACCGGCACGATGGCCACCATCGGGCCCGACGGCCAGCCGCACCTCGTCGCGATGTGGTACGGCGTCCTGGACGGCGAGATCTGGGTGGAGACGAAGGCCAAATCGCAGAAGGCGGTGAATCTGCGGCGTGACCCACGGGTGAGCTTCCTCATCGAGGACGGTATGACCTATGACACCCTGCGCGGGGTTTCGTTCGAAGGGGTCGCCGAGATCGTCGAGGACCCCGACACCATCTTCAAGGTCGGCGTCAGCGTGTGGGAGCGCTACAACGGCCCCTACACCGACAATCTCAAGCCTGCGGTGGACATGATGATGAACAAGCGTGTCGCCGTGCGCGTCGTCGCAAAGCGCACCCGGTCCTGGGATCACGGCAAGCTCGGTCTGCCCCCGATGCCGTTGGCCGGTTCGACAGCGCCTGAACAGTGAGCCGTCAGCACGCTGTCTAGGCGGGCGGCCCGTAGCGGTCGCCTCCCCACCGGAAACTGTTGACGTACTTGCCGATATCCATCGCCAGTTCTAGGTTGGCCCCCGACGGTTGACCGTTCCCGTCGTCCGGGCTGAATTGATGGTACGGCCCTACCGCGGCCGCAGTCAGCGCGTAGTCGTGTTTGACGGCGGCCACGACGATCACCCGCAGCCGCGAGTTGGACGCCGCCGAGTCTCGTGAGTAGACGTCGGCGACGACGCCGTAGCCGGGTTGGTAACCGACTGAGGCGTTGGGGATCTCGTAGCTGAGAGTGGCCTCCGGGTATTTGCTTCTGATGGTTTGCCAGACGATCTGCTTGGGCGTGCGGCCGCGCGCCGACTCCCCGAACAGCGCCAGGATGCCGGTATCACCGCCGATGTACTTCACGTCCACGCCATGCATCCCCGGTGGGTCGAACGTGGCCTGGTAGGCAGCCTCCTCGGCCGGATAGGCGACGGAGAAGGCACCGTCGTCGCTGCTGAAGCGCGGGTTGGTCTGCACCGGTGTGCCCAGCGGCGGCCTACCGCAGTCCGGCGGACACATGTAGGCCTTGGCGGCCGGTGTGATGAGGACCGCCGCGGCCACTGCCGCGACGACCGCGATGCCGAGTCCGGCGGGCAGCGGACCCAACACACGGGGATAACTGGCCGGTCGCCGCGTAGTCGGCCGTGCGGCGGTAGCGACCCCGCAATCGCTGCAGTAGGCCGCGACGACGCCCACGTGATCACACTCGGTGCACGACATCTGAGCACCGTCTCCGGCAGTGTCGCTGGCCTCGTATCGCAGCGCAGCCGCGATCCAGAACCGCAGCACCAGCACCGCGAGCACCGCGATCAGCAACTGCAGCGTGATGTACAGCGGCAGGGACAGCGGCGCGATGTCCACCAGACCCATCACGATCATCACCACCAGCAGCACCGCGGTCGCCGCCATCAAGGCGATGCAGGACCGTCGAGATGCGTTGTCGCGAAACGCCGTCCACAGGGCGATACCGAAGACGCCGCCGGTGGCCAAGGAGGCCAACGGCCACGCCAACCCCTCGACCGTCGCCTCGCCGAGCGATGCGGGGATCGACTGGTCGCGGGCGATCACCCCCATCGCGAGTTGCGGTACGAGGAGCGTGACGGCGGCGGCCCGATCGAAGACGATTGCGCCGAGAGCACCGACGGCGTAACCGTTGAGCGAGGTCCGGGCGGAACGATTCAGCACCCGCACCACGATGGCCGGGACAACCATCAGCACCGCCTGGGTGATCGGGATCGCCACCCCGGAGAACATAATGTGGGACAGATCCGTGTGCGAGCCGAGTGCCGCCCGGTAGGCCGCGCTGACAATGGGGCCTGCGATCAGCGCCCACCCCACGCCGAGCCCGCCGCCGACGACCGCGGCCACCAGCACATCCCGTCGGGAGATGTCGATGTCACGCAGATACAGAGCGAACATCAGCAGCAACCCGCAGGTCGCCACCGCGATCATCGGCGCCTGCCACCGGAGCACGGCGAACCCCAACAGCGTGAGCACCACGAGCGCCAGCCCGGCACGAAAGCTGTTGCGCGAACGGCCCGGCAGCTGCGGGAAAAGAGAGCTGGTGATCCACGGGACGAGAACGTGTTGCCCGGGAGCCGCGGCATACCCGCCGAGGCGGAACCGCCCGGCGCGGCGGCCCGACTGCTGCGCGCCGCAGGATCCGCAATACCGGCCTACCGCGACGTCGCTTCCACACGTCGGGCAGGACACCGCCGACACGTCACCCACCACCGGGGAGGTAGTGCGACGCCAACGAATCCGCGGCCTGCACGTCGAGCAGGTCGCGGACGAGGTTGTCGACGTCCGGGGTGCCCAGCCCGGTCACCAGGTCGTACCCCTCGGTCGCGGTGTCAACGGCGTTGCCGCCCAACGTAATATCGTGAAAGCCCGGCAACCGGGACCCGGCCGCAACCCGATAGAGCAGCGGGTTGATGTCGCCGACAGCGGTGCCGCCGTGGTCGACCAGATACTCGTTCATCAAGGCCGTCAGGCCGGCCCAGATCGGCGCCGCCTGCGAGGTGCCTGCGCCGATCCGCAGGCTCTGATCGAACACGATCTTCACGCCGGTGAAGGGGTCGGCTGCCGCGGCGACGTCCGGAACGAGTCGGTGCGTGGGATCTCTCGCGGCGGACACGTTGCGCTGATACGCCGGACGGCTGAACAGTCGCGACGCTCCGCCGCTGGAACCCTGCGACATGGGCACGTCGATCCAGGCCTGCTCCTCGAGCCATCGACCGTCCAGATCGGTCGACAGGGTGGTGCCGCCGACCGAGGTGATCTCGGGCAGCGCGGCGATGCTGTCGACGCCGATGTCGTTCGGTCCCGGCGGGGCCGACCAGTCCTTGCCGCCCTTGCATTCGAGGCCGCCGATGTCGCCACTGGCGTCGAAGACCGTGCTACCGCGGCGATGCGCGTTCGTCAGCGCGGCCCGCACGGGGGCGAGGTCGGCCGCCGTGGCCAACGCGTCACAACCCCAGCCGATCGACAGACTCCACACCGACCCGGGGAACTGCCGGGCCGTGTCGTCGAACATCCGGCCGATCTTCTCGAAGGTCCCGCCGCCCTGCAGGGTGGGGCGGGCGTTGACCACCACCAGCCGGGCGTTGGGCGCGATCGCGTGGGCGACCTCCAGGTCCATCACGATCTCGCCGTGCGGCGTACCGAGCGGGGCCCCGATCACCGTCGGGGTGAACCGCGGCAGCCCGGAGATGTCCGCGAACATGTCGAGGTCGCGCTGGTCGTATCCGTCGAATCCGAAGATCACGATGGTGGCGCCCTTGCCGGTGTAGCCGGCGTCGACGAGTGGTGTCGCGTTGTAGGTCATCAGCAGATGCCGAGGTGTCAGACCGGGCCTGGGCACATCACGCGGCAGCAGGGGGCGGGCCATCCGGTGCGGCAGGTAGCTCAGGATCCTGCCGACGGCGCTGACCTCGCCCCCCAACGCGGGCGGCAGCGTCGGCTGGTGCGTCGAGGCGTAGAACACCTGCCCCCGACGGCCCCGGTAGTCGCGAACCGGAACCCCGAATGCCGACGAGAGCCGCTCGGCGGGGCCGGTGACGATCGCCCAGCCGTCGCCGGGCCGCCAGCGCACCGCCAGGCCGTGCGCATCGGCCCAGCCGATCAGCGTCTGAGGGCGGGTGGTTGTGGACAGCGTGACCGTCAGTTGCGCGTCGGCGGCGCGGGACGGCCCCAGGTCGGTCGAGGCCGCCAGCAGCGACGCGTACGGGCCGGGGATCGCCGTGGCGTCCGGGGCGATCCGCCACGCCGTCGTCCCCGACACCGTGGCCATAACCAGCAGCGTCGTGGCGACGAGGACCGCGAATCGGTACGGCCCGCTCATGGAACGCACTCGTGCGCTGCCATCGGATAATCCTTTCGATGCAGGACCACTGCATCTCGTCCGTACAGGATTACGTGCTGCTCGTAGTTGAACGCCGGAACCGGCAAACCGGCACCGGGCCGATACGGAACAGAGAATCGATTGGTAGCCCCGATGGGATTCGAACCCACGCTACCGCCGTGAGAGGGCGGCGTCCTAGGCCGCTAGACGACGGGGCCAAGACCAATCCACGGGCGCCGCACGGCGCACCGGTCCGCCAGCATATCGCAGAGCGACGCACCGACGAAATCACGTGACGGGCGAGCGATTGGCTGGGGTACCAGGACTCGAACCTAGAATGGCTGAACCAGAATCAGCTGTGTTGCCAATTACACCATACCCCATTGGCTGCCTATAACCGCTGGTCAGAGGCTCGCGTCTCAGTGCATCCGAGGGAGCGGGCCAAACCGACAGCTGTTGCGGGCCGACGAGCACACTATCAAAGATTCCGGCCCGTTCATTCGGCCACCCCAACGCCGTCCCGCGCCGCGCGCAATCGCTCCAGGCTGCGGTCGCGGCCCAGCAGCTCCAGGGACTCGAACAGCGGGGGGCTCACCGTCGAGCCGGTCACGGCCACCCGGATCGGCCCGAACGCCTTGCGCGGCTTGAGCTGAAGGTCGTCGAGCAGCGCGCCCTTCAGCGCTCCCTCGATCCCGGCGGCCGACCACTCCGCGACCCCGTCGAGCGCGGTGATCGCGCCGTCGAGGACCGGCACCGCGTCGGCGCCGAGCTCCTTCGCGGCAGCCTTGGGGTCCAGTTCGAAGACGTCGTCGTTGAAGAACTTGAGCAGTTCCCACGCGTCGGAGAGCACCACGATGCGGGTCTGCACCAGTTCCGCGGCGGCGGCGAACCCGCGCTCGTCCAGCCGGGTGTCGTAGCCGTGCGCGTCGAAGTACTCCCGGAGCCGGCCGGTGAACACCGCGGGCTCGAGCCGTCGGATGTGCTCGGCGTTGATGGCGTCGGCCTTCTTCTGATCGAAGCGGGCGGGGTTGGAGTTGACGTCGACGACGTCGAAGGCGCCCACCATCTCATCGAGGGTGAACACGTCACGGTCGTCGGCGATCCCCCACCCCAGCAGCGCCAGGTAGTTCAGCAGGCCCTCGGGCAAAAAGCCCCGGTCGCGGTGCAGGAACAGATTTGACTGCGGGTCACGCTTGGACAGCTTCTTGGTGCCCTCCCCCAAAACCGTTGGCAGATGCGCGAACTCGGGCACCCGATCGGCCACGCCGATGCGCATCAGCGCCTGGTACAGCGCGATCTGACGTGGCGTCGACGGCAGCAGGTCCTCGCCGCGCAGCACATGGGTGATCTTCATCAACGCGTCGTCGACCGGATTGACCAAGGTGTACAACGGTTCTCCGGTGGCCCGGGTCAGTGCGAAGTCCGGAACCGTGCCCGCCGCAAACGTCGTGGTGCCCCGCACCAGGTCGTGCCACGTGAGATCGGTGTCCGGCATCCGAAGCCGCAGCACCGGTTTGCGGCCCTCGGCCTCGAACGCCGCACGCTGTTCCTCGGTGAGGTCACGGTCGTAGTTGTCGTAGCCCAGCTTGGGGTTGCGGCCGGCGGCGATGTGACGGGCCTCGACCTCCTCCGGCGTGGAGTACGCCGGGTAGACCTCCCCGGCTTCGCGGAGCTTCTCGATCACCTCGCGGTAGACGTCGGTGCGCTGCGACTGCCGGTAGGGCCCGTGCGGCCCACCGACTTCGGGTCCCTCATCCCAGTTCAGGCCCAGCCAGCGCAGGGCGTCGAGGATCGCGGCGTAGCTCTCCTCGGAGTCGCGTTGGGCGTCGGTGTCCTCGATCCGGAAGACGAACGTTCCGCCGGTGTGCCGGGCGTAGGCCCAGTTGAACAACGCGGTGCGGACCAGGCCGACGTGCGGGGTACCGGTCGGGGACGGGCAGAACCGCACGCGCACCGGCACACTCATCACTTGCCCTTCCTGATCACGGGGTTGGTCAGCGTTCCGATGCCCTCGATGGTGATGCTGACGGTGTCACCGTGCTCGAGCGGGCCGACGCCCTCGGGGGTGCCGGTGAGGATGAGATCGCCGGGCAGCAGCGTCATCACCGCCGAGATCCACTCGATGATGGCCCCGACGTCGTGGATCATCAGCGACGTCCGGCTGAGTTGACGGACCTCACCGTTGACCTCGGTGCGGATCTCCAAGTCGTCGGGGTCGAGATCGGTGACGATCCACGGGCCGACGGGGCAGAACGTGTCGTGGCCCTTGGCCCGCATCCACTGCCCGTCGGCCTTCTGCTGATCGCGTGCCGACACGTCGTTGGCGATGGTGTAGCCGAGGATGTTCTCGGCGGCCCTGGCGGCCGGGACGTCCTTACAGGGTCGACCGATCACGACGGCCAACTCCCCCTCGTGATGCACCGGCGAGGCGTTGGCCGGCAACTGAATCGGCACGTTCGGGCCGATGATCGCGGTGTTGGGCTTGAGGAAGATCACCGGATCCTCCGGTGCCTCGCCGCCCATCTCCTGAATGTGCGCCAGGTAGTTCTTGCCCATGCAGACCACCTTGCTGGCAAGGATCGGGGCCAGCAGTCGCACGTCGGCCAGCGGCCAGGACCTGCCGGTGAACGTGGGCGTCCCGAAGGGATGCTCGGCGATCTCCCGGGCGACCGTCTCGGCGCCCTCCCCCTCGATGCTGACGAAGGCGACCCCATCGGGGCTGGCAATTCGACCGAGACGCATTCGGTAGAGCCTAGTGGCGTGCGGTAGCGCTGCCGGAAGGCCCTGTCCGCGTTGACTCAGAAATCTCGCACACCTCCACTCGCACTTCTGCTGCGTGAGTTCTGACTCAATGGCCCCGCAGGCGGACTGCGATCATGGATGGGTGGCCGTCGACACGATCAGCACCGTGCGGCGATGGACGATGCTGGTCATCGCGCTGTTCGCCACCCTGTCGGCCAATGTCTTCATCAACGGTGTCGCCTTCCTGATCCCCACCCTGCACACCCGGATGGGACTGGACCTGGCCGAAGCCGGCCTGGTGTCGGCGATGCCGAGCTTCGGCATGGTGCTGACGCTGATCGCCTGGGGCTATCTGGTGGACCGGGTCGGCGAACGCCTGGTGCTGACGCTGGGCTCGGCGCTGACCACCGCGGCGGCGCTGGCCGCGGCCGCATCGCAGTCGCTCCTGGTGATGGGGGTCTTCCTGCTGCTGGGCGGGATGGCGGCGGCCAGCAGCAATTCGGCCAGCGGACGGCTGGTGGTGGGGTGGTTCCCACCGGAACGGCGCGGGCTGGTGATGGGCATCCGGCAGACCGCGCAGCCGCTCGGCGTCGGACTCGGCGCGCTGGTGATTCCGCGACTGGCGCAGAGCCACGGCGTCGGCTTCGCCCTGCTGTTCCCGGCGGCCGTGTGCGGTATCGCGGCGCTGGTGTGCGCGGTCGGTGTGCTCGACCCGCCCCGACCAGCGCGCGCCGAGGCGCCCGCCGAACACCTGGCCAACCCGTATCGCGGGTCCGGCGTGCTGTGGCGCATCCACGCGGTGTCGGTGCTGCTGGTCGTGCCGCAGTGCGTGGTGTGGACCTTCACCCTGGTGTGGCTGATCACCGAGCGCGGCTGGACGGCGGGGTCGGCCGGCGCGCTGGTGACCGTCGCCCAGGTGCTCGGCGCGCTCGGCCGGGTCGCGGCCGGTCGCTGGTCGGACTGGATGGGTGCGCGGCTGCGGCCGATTCGGATCATCGCGGTGGCCGCGGCCGCGGCGATGCTCGCGCTCGCCGTCACCGACTGGCTGGGATCGCCGCTCAGCATCCCGGTGATGATCGCGGCCTCGGTGATCACCGTCAGCGACAACGGGCTGGCGTTCACCGCGATCGCGGAGATCGCCGGACCGTTCTGGAGCGGGCGGGCCCTCGGTGCGCAGAACACCAGCCAGCTGCTCACCGCCGGGCTGACCCCACCGCTGTTCGGTGCGCTGATCGGCGGGCTCGGGTTTCCGGTGGCATTCGCGGTGTGCGCCCTGTTCCCGGTGGCGGCGCTGCCGCTGGTGCCGCCGGACCCGCAGGCGGACCGACCGGGCTAGAGCAGCCCGCGGATGCGCTCGCCGACCTCGCGGGTCGACATGGCCGCGTCGCCGCGGGTGGCGAGGTGCTCACCGACCGCCTTGTCGACACGGTCCGCGGCGGCATCCTGCCCGAGGTGGCGCAGCAGCAGGGCCACCGACATGACCGCCGCGGTCGGGTCGGCGATGCCCCGGCCCGCGATGTCGGGGGCGCTGCCGTGAACCGGTTCGAACATCGCGGGGTTGGTCCGGGTGGCGTCGATGTTGCCGCTGGCGGCCAGCCCGATGCCACCGCACACCGCCGCCGCGAGGTCGGTGATGATGTCGCCGAACAAGTTGTCGGTGACGATGACGTCGAACCGCCCCGGGTCGGTGACCATGTGGATGGTGGCGGCATCGATGTGCTGGTAGGCGACCTCGACATCCGGGTATTCGGCGCCGACCTCGGCGACCACCCGAGACCACAGGCTGCCGGCGAAGGTCAGCACGTTGGTCTTGTGCACCAGGGTCAGGTGCTTGCGCCGGGCCTGCGCGCGGGCGAAGGCGTCGCGCACCACCCGCTCGACACCGAAGGCGGTGTTCACGCTGACCTCGGTGGCCACCTCCTGCGGTGTGCCGACCCGCAGCGCACCGCCGTTACCGGTGTAGGGGCCTTCGGTGCCCTCGCGCACCACCACGAAGTCAATGTTCGTCACTCCGGACAGCGGGCTGGCGACGCCCGGGTACAACCGGCCGGGCCGGAGGTTGACGTGGTGGTCCATCGCGAACCGGAGTTTGAGCAGCAGTCCGCGCTCGAGCACGCCGCTCGGCACCGACGGGTCGCCGATCGCGCCGAGCAGAATGGCGTCATAGCCGCGGAGTTCCTCGATGGTCTCCGCGGTGAGCAGTTCACCGGTGGCGTGGTAGCGCCGGGCACCGAGGTCGTACTCGGTCTTCTCCACCCCGGGCAGCACCGCGTCGAGCACCAGCAGCGCCTCGGCGATCACCTCCGGGCCGATACCGTCGCCCGCGATCACAGCCAGTTTCATCCGCGCCGCTCCTCCTCACCGCTTCGCACTGCTTCGTCGGCGGCGCGTGTCATGACAGGTCCACCACTTCCAGGGTCACCGCGCCGACGGCCGCACCGATCGCCGCCCGCACATCGGCGGGCACATCGCGGTCCAGTCGCAGCATCACCGTGGCGGCTTGGCCGCTGGTGTCCTGGCTCATCTGCGCGGCCAGGATGTTGACCTCGGCCCCGCCGAGCAGCGTGCCGATCTTGCCCAGCGCCCCGGGCTGGTCGCTGTAGTGCAGGATCAGGTTCACACCCTCCGCGCGCAGGTCGAAGCTGCGGCCGTTGATCTGCACCACCTTCTCGACCTGCTGCGGGCCGGACAGGGTGCCGGCCACGTTGACCGCCGACCCGTCGGGCGACACCACCCGGACATCGACCAGGCTGCGGTGGTTGGGGCTTTCGGTCAGCGTGGCGAGCTCGGTTTGCAGCCCGCGCTCGGCCGCCAGCCCCGGCGCGTTGACGAACGTCACCTGCTGATCGGTGACCGTCGAGAACAATCCGCGCAGCGCCGAAAGGCGCAGCACCTCAACATCTTCGGAGGCCAACTCGCCGCAGACCCGCACGGTCAGCGCGCTGGGCGGCTCGGTGGCCAGGGTGCCCACCAGCAGGCCGAGCTTGCGCACCAGCTCCAGCCAGGGCGCCACCTCCTCGCTGACCACACCGGCGCCGACGTTGACCGCGTCCGGCACGAATTCCCCGGCCAGCGCCAGCAGCACGCTGGCCGCCACATCGGTGCCGGCCCGGTCCTGAGCCTCGGTGGTCGAGGCACCGAGGTGCGGGGTGACGACGACCTGTGCCAGCTCGAACAGCGGGCTGTCGGTGCACGGCTCCGAGGAGAACACGTCGAGGCCGGCGGCCCGCACATGACCACTCTTGACCGCCTCGGCCAGCGCGGCCTCGTCGATCAGGCCGCCGCGGGCGGCGTTGACGATGATGACGCCCGGCTTGGTCTTGGCCAGCGCTTCGGTGCCGATCAATCCGGCGGTCTCCGGAGTCTTGGGCAGGTGCACGGAGATGAAATCGGCGCGTGCCAGCAGGTCGTCGAGGGCGAGCAGTTCGATGCCCATTTGCGCGGCCCGCGCCGCGGGGACGTACGGGTCATAGGCGACGACATGGGTGCCGAACGCGGCCAGCCGCTGGGCGACCAGCTGGCCGATGCGGCCGAGACCCACGACCCCGACGGTCTTCCCGTAGATCTCGGTGCCGTTGAACGACGAGCGCTTCCAGGTGTGCTCCTTGAGCGTCGCGTCGGCGGCGGGGATCTGCCGCGCCGCGGCCAGCAGCAGGGCCAGGGCGTGTTCGGCGGCGCTGTGGATGTTGGACGTCGGGGCGTTGACCACCAGCACGCCGGCGGCGGTGGCGGCGTCGACGTCGACGTTGTCCAGCCCGACACCGGCCCGGGCGACGATTTTCAGCTTCGGCGCGGCGGCGATCACCTCGGCGTCCACGGTGGTGGCGGAACGCACCAGCAGTGCGTCGGCGTCGGCCACCGCTTCCAACAGTTTCGGGCGGTCCGGACCGTCGACCCAACGCACCTCGACCTGGTCGCCGAGGGCGGCGACGGTCGACTCGGCGAGTTTGTCGGCGATCAAGACAACGGGCAGATTCACGCCGGTCAGCCTAGCGCGACGACGATGCCGCCCGACCTCGGGCGGAGGAGGAGACGCGCGATCACGGCAAGTGTGTGGCGGCCCACCTATGAGCATCGACCGCAGTGCGGTGTACTGGACAAGTGGACGTCACCGTCGTCGGAAGCGGACCCAACGGCCTGTCGGCCGCCGTCATCTGCGCCCGCGCCGGACTGGCCGTGCAGGTTCTGGAGGCCCAGCCCACCCTGGGCGGTGGTTCGCGGACCGCGGCCGATCCGGAGTTCGGCGAGGTGCGCCATGACATCTGCTCCGCAATCCACCCGCTGGCGCTGGCGTCGCCGTTCTTCGCCGAGTTCGACCTCGCGGCCCGCGGGGTGGGGTTGGCGGCGCCGGAGATCTCCTACGCCAACCCGCTGCAGGGGCGGCCCTCGGCGATCGCCTACCACGATCTCGCCCGCACCGCCGACGGCCTGGAACACGGCGGCTCCTGGTGGAATCTGCTTGGCCCGCTGGTGCGCAA
Organism: uncultured Mycobacterium sp.; assembly: GCA_964535335.1. Lineage (GTDB taxonomy): Bacteria > Actinomycetota > Actinomycetes > Mycobacteriales > Mycobacteriaceae > Mycobacterium. The sequence goes on along the minus strand of CAZHUU010000007.1, from coordinate 26,273 downwards.
CGCCGACGACGTGGTGGGTCTGCTGCTCGGCGACAAGCGGTCGGTGCCGACCGACATCCCGGCCGCCGTCCAACTCGGTCTGCGGATGTTGCGCCAGGGCACGCCGGCGTGGGGTTCGCTGCGCGGCGATGACGCCCGGGCACTGTTCACCGGTGTTGCCGCGCACACCATTTCGCGGATGCCATCGTTCGTGGCTGCCGGCGCGGGCATCATGCTGGCCACCCTCGCCCACACCGTCGGCTGGCCGGTCCCGGTCGGCGGCAGCCAGGCCATCGCCGACGCGATGATCGCCGACCTCCGCGCACATGGCGGCGTGCTGCACGCCGACAGCGAGGTACGCACCCCGCCGTCCGGCGTGGTGCTCTACGACACCGCGCCCACCGCGCTGCTCGACATCTACGGTGACCTGCTGCCGTCGAACTACGCGAAGATGTTGCGGCGCTACACGTTCGGTCCGGGCGTGGCGAAGGTTGACTTCGTGCTCTCCGACGAGATCCCGTGGGCGGACCCGCGGCTGGCCACCGCGGCGACGTTCCACCTCGGCGGAACCCGTGCCCAGATGGCGCACGCCGAACGCGAGATCGCCGCCGGCCGCCACGCTCAGTGGCCGATGGTGCTGGCCGCCACCCCCTACACAGCCGACCCGCAGCGCATCGATGCGCAGGGCCGACGGCCGTTCTGGACCTACGCCCACGTACCGGCGGGATCGACGGTGGATCAGACCCATGCCGTCACCGCGATCATGGAACGCTTCGCACCGGGATTCTCCGACATCGTGCTGGCCGCGCGCAGCATCCCGGCCGCGCACCTGGCCGACCACAACGCCAACTACGTCGGTGGCGATATCGGGGTCGGCGGCAACTCGGTGGTGCGGGCGCTGCTCGGCCCGACGCCGCGGGTCAACCCCTGGTCGACGCCGATCCCCAAGGCGTACCTGTGTTCGTCGGCGACCCCGCCCGGTGGCGGGGTGCACGGCATGGCGGGCTACTTCGCCGCCCGAACCGTGCTCAGGCGGGAGTTCGGTCTGCCGCTGCCATCCCTGCGCCCGTGATCTCGGCGCCTACCGCCTAGGCGGTCTCGGTGATGGGCCGGTCCACCCAGCTCATCAGATCGCGCAGCTTCTTGCCGGTGACCTCGATGGGATGCTCGGCGTTCTTCTTGCGCAGCGCCTCGAGCTCCTTGTTGCCGCCCTCGACGTTGGCCACCAGCCGCTTGACGAAGGTGCCGTCCTGGATCTCGGCCAGGATCTGCTCCATCCGCTTCTTGGTGTCGGCGTCGATGACGCGCGGACCGGACAGGTAGCCGCCGAACTCGGCGGTGTCGGACACCGAGTAGTTCATCCGGGCGATGCCGCCCTCGTACATCAGGTCGACGATCAGCTTCAGCTCGTGCAGCACCTCGAAGTACGCCAGCTCGGGGGCGTAACCGGCCTCCACCATGACCTCGAAACCGGTCTTCACCAGTTCCTCGGTGCCGCCGCACAGCACGGCCTGCTCACCGAACAGGTCGGTCTCGGTCTCGTCCTTGAAGGTGGTCTTGATGACACCGGCGCGGGTGCCGCCGATGCCCTTGGCGTAGGACAGCGCCAGCGCCAGGCCCTCACCGGTCGGGTCCTGCTCGACGGCGACGAGGCAGGGCACGCCCTTGCCATCGACGAACTGCCGGCGCACCAAGTGACCGGGGCCCTTGGGGGCGACCATGCCGATGGTGACGTCGGCCGGCGGCTTGATCAGACCGAAGTGGATGTTCAGGCCGTGGCCGAAGAACAGCGCGTCACCGGCCTTGAGGTTGGGTTCGATGTCCTTCTTGAAGATCTCGGCCTGCGCGGTGTCCGGGGCGAGCAGCATGATCACGTCGGCCCACTTGGCCACCTCGGCCGGGGTGTCGACGTCGAGGCCCTGCTCGGCCACCTTCTCGCGCGACTTGGAGCCCTCCTTGAGGCCGACCTTGACCTGCACCCCGGAGTCCCGCAGGCTCAGCGAGTGGGCGTGGCCCTGGCTGCCGTACCCGATCACCCCGACCTTGCGGCCCTGGATGATGGACAGGTCGGCATCGTCGTCATAGAACATCTCAACTGACACGGTTGAACTTTCCTTCTGTCGTTTTCTTCTAAGTGGGGCTTACTTGCTGCCGGTCATGCCGCGCGGACCCCGCGAGAGGGCCACCACACCGGACTGCACGATCTCACGGATGCCGTAGGGCTCGAGCACCCGCAGTAGCGCTTCGAGTTTCTCCGGTGTGCCGGTGGCCTCGACGGTCAGCGACTCCGTCGACACGTCGATGACCTTGGCCCGGAACAGGTTCACCGCCTCGATCACCTGGCTGCGGGTACCGGCGTCGGCGCGGACCTTGATCAGCGCCAGTTCGCGGGCCACCGAGTTGGTCTCGTCCTGCTCGATGATCTTGATCACATTGATCAGCTTGTTCAGCTGCTTGGTGATCTGTTCCAGCGGTGTCTCCTCCGCGGTGACGACGATCGTCATCCGGGACATGTTCTTCTGCTCGGTGGCGCCGACCGCCAGCGACTGGATGTTGAAGCCACGCCGGGAGAACAGTGCGGCCACCCGGGCGAGCACACCGGGCTTGTCTTCGACCAGCACCGAAAGGGTGTGTGTGACAGTGTTTCCGGTCGCGGCCATCAGGCCCGTCCTTCCTCGTTGTCGTCGAACAGCGGGCGGATGTTGCGGGCGGCCATGATCTCGTCGTTGCCGGTGCCCGCGGCGACCATCGGCCACACCTGGGCGTCGGCGCCGACGATGAAGTCGATCACCACCGGGCGGTCGTTGATGGCACGCGCCTGGTTGATGACGTCCACCACGTCTTCCTCACGCTCACAACGCAATCCGACGCAACCCAGGGCCTCGGCCAGCTTGACGAAATCCGGGATCCGATGGCTGTGCGTGGACAGATCGGTGTTGCTGTAGCGCTCGCCGTAGAACAGGGTCTGCCACTGGCGGACCATGCCCAGGTTGCCGTTGTTGATCAGTGCCACCTTGATCGGCACACCCTCGATGGCGCAGGTGGCCAACTCCTGGTTGGTCATCTGGAAGCAGCCATCGCCGTCGATGGCCCACACCTCGGCCTCCGGGCGGGCCATCTTGGCGCCCATGGCGGCCGGGACGGCGAACCCCATGGTGCCCAGGCCGCCGGAGTTCAGCCAGGTGCGCGGGTTCTCGTAGGAGATGAACTGCGCCGCCCACATCTGGTGCTGGCCGACGCCCGCGACGTAAATGGCGTCCGGCCCGGCGATTTCGCCCAACTTGGAGATGACGTACTCCGGGCTCAGGCTGCCGTCGTGCTGCGGGTCGTAGCTGAGCGGATAGGTCGCGCGGATCCCGGAGAGATACTCCCACCAGTTGTCCAGGTTCTGCCTGCCGCTGTGGTGGCGGCGCAGCGAATCGATGAGATCGGTGATCGCCAGCTTGACGTCGCCCACGATCGGGACGTCGGCATAGCGGTTCTTGCCGATCTCGGCCGGGTCGATGTCGACGTGGATGACCTTGGCGTCCGGCGCGAAGGTGTCCAGCTTGCCGGTCACCCGGTCGTCGAAGCGGGCACCCAGGGCGATCATCAGGTCGCTGCGCTGCAGCGCGGCCACCGCGGCGACGGTGCCGTGCATACCGGGCATGCCCAGGTTCTGCGGATGGCTGTCCGGGAAGGCGCCCCGCGCCATCAGCGTGGTGACCACCGGGATCCCGGTGAGCTCGGCCAGATCCATCAGTTCCTGGGTGGCCTCGCCGCGGATCACCCCGCCACCGACGTAGAGCACCGGCTTGCGCGCCTCGGCGATCAGCTTGGCGGCCTCGCGGATCTGCCTGCTGTGCGGCTTGGTGTTGGGCTTGTAGCCGGGCAGGTCCAGCTGCGGGGGCCAGGCGAAGGTGCACTGCCCCTGCAGCACGTCCTTGGGGATGTCGACGAGCACCGCACCGGGTCGGCCGGTGGAGGCGATGTGGAACGCCTCGGCGATCACCCGCGGGATGTCGTCGCCGGTGCGCACCAGGAAGTTGTGCTTGGTGATCGGCATCGTCATGCCGGTGATGTCGGCCTCCTGGAAGGCGTCGGTGCCGATCAGGGAACGACCGACCTGCCCGGTGATGGCGACGACGGGGATGGAGTCCATCTGCGCGTCGGCCAGCGGGGTGACCAGGTTGGTGGCCCCGGGTCCCGAGGTGGCCATCATGACGCCGACCTTGCCGGTGGCGTGGGCGTAGCCGCTGGCCGCGTGGCCGGCGCCCTGCTCGTGGCGGACCAGGACGTGGCGCAGCTTCTGGGAGTCGAACAGCGGGTCGTAGACCGGCAGCACCGCGCCGCCGGGGATCCCGAAGATCACCTCGACGTCGAGTTCCTCCAGCGACCGCACCACCGACTCGGCCCCGGTGAGCTGATAGGGGGCGATCCGTTTCGGCGCGCCCGACTTGGGGGCGGTGCCAGCGGTGGTCGGCGCCGCGGCGGCCGAGCCCTTGGCGGGCTCCGGCGCCGCGGTGGGCTCAGGCGGTCGCGTGGTGGGTGCGCTCACTTGGATTCCTCAGTCCTAGTCGTTTCCTTCGGGCAAGAAAAAACCCCCGTCAGCGTCGGCGGCTGTACGAGGGTTGCGCGCTGGTGCGATTGGCTATGCCCGGCTGCGGACAAGCGCGGCACCAACGCGCTTACCAATTACTACGAGCATTCCGCCGGTCTTCATAGCTTGCGACGGTAGCCTCCGCACAGGTCAGACGTCAAATCCCGGGCCTGCGCGATCAGCGCCTCGGATGCCCCGCGACGGGCAATGGGATGATGCAGACATGGCTTCCGGTCCCTCCCCCGAAACCACCGCGCCGGTGGTGATCCGGGTGTCGCCGATGGCGCACCTCGCGTCCGGGTTCCTGGCGCTTGGTTTGCTGGTGTTGATCCCGGTGTTCCCGACTTGGGGTGAGGCCTTCCTGGTGATCCCCATCCTGGCGTCGCTGGCCGTCGTCCGGTTACGCACCGTGGCCGACCACGACACCGTCACCGCCCGGAGCCTGCTGAGCAGCCGGACGGTGCCCTGGGACGACATCGAAGGCCTGCGGTTCACCAAGGGCAAGTGGGCGCGCGCCCGGCTCCACAGCAACGAGGATCTGGTGCTTCCGGCGGTGACGTTTGCGACGTTGCCGCTGCTGACCGAGGTGAGCGGCGGACGGGTGCCCAACCCCTACGCGTGACCGGCGCCGGGCGGACTGGCGCGTCGAGCTACGACAGCGGATTGTTGCTGTGCAGGAACACCCACGCCGCGATGCCGCCGCCGATGCCCAGCACCAGCGCCACGAACGAACCGATGAACGGCCGGCGGGCCCAGCCGCGTCCGGCGTCGAACCCGTAACGGCCCGGCCCGGCCAGGATGATCGCCGCCACCGCCGCGACGAGGACGGCGAGGTACTCGATGCCCTCGGGGCCGAAGATCGCGAGGTAGCCCTCCTGGCGCTGGGCCGACAGCACCGTGAGCAGGCTGTTGACCAGGTAGGCCAGCGCTCCGGCGGCGGCTATCGGGGTGAACAGGCCGAGCACCAGCAGCACGCCCACCGCGATCTGGGCGCCCGCGCCGACGTAGGTCAGTACACCGGCGTGCTGATAGCCGGCATCCGCCAGGGCGGTCTTGAACCCGTCCATACCGCCGCCGCCCCACCAGCCGAATGCCTTCTGCAGGCCGTGGGCGATGAAGATCACGCCGACACTCACCCGCAGCAGCAGCAGGCCCAGGTCCTGGGTGCCGCGCCGGCCCGCCGCCTTCGCGCGTTCCTCCGCGTCGACCGGGTCGATCTCCATCGGCTCGGCGAGGGCGTGACCGGCATTGGTGTGCGGCTGCACGTAGGGCAGCGGCTCCGGATCGTGCAGCAGGCTGTACCCGTTGGACTGTGCCGGCGCGGGCGCGGGCACCGGCGCGGGCGGGATGTCGGAGCTGTAGTGCGGGATCGTGGTGGTCTCGAAGTCGCCACCGTAGGTGGCCGACGGCAGGTCGTCTTCCGGGTCGACCAGCTGGGCCGATGCCGGTCGGACCGACGGGTCGTCCGGTCGTTGCCAGCGAGGATCGGGGCCTTGACTCGTCACAAGGGCCAGCGTAAGTGCAAGTCCGCGCAAATCGGGGATTTGAGCGGCGCTTCTGCCGGGCAAAATCCCCTGTTTGCGGCTGCCACCGACGGTCGGCGACCCCGCTCGTGGCGAACCTGGCCGCTGTATCCGTAACCTGTCGGGCATGCGGGTACGGCGGCCGATTCGAGGGGTGCTGGCGGTGCTGTGCGCTGCGGCGATCCTGTCCTCGGGCTGCGCGCGGTTCAACAACGCGATCTCACAGCCGTTCACCACGGCGCCGGAGATGGCTCCCGGGCCGAGTTCCACCCCACCGCCACCCCCACCGCTGCCACCCAAGCCGTTCCCCAAGGCGTGCCCGGCGCCCGGCGTCATGCAGGGCTGCCTGGAGAGCACCAGTGGGCTGATCATGGGCCCGGACAGCAAGACCGCGACGGTGGCCGAACGCACCACCGGCGTGGTCAAGGAGGTCTCGGTCAGCGCCGAGCCCAAGGTGAAGATGGTCATCCCGGTCGACCCGAGCGGCGACGGCGGGCTGATGGACATCGTGCTGTCGCCCACCTTCTCCCAGGATCGGCTGATGTACGCCTACATCAGCACGCCGACCGACAACCGGGTGATCCGCATCGCCGAGGGCGACGCGCCCAAGGAGATCCTGACCGGGATCCCCAAGGGCGCCACCGGCAACACCGGTTCGCTGATCTTCACCAGCCCCACGACGCTGGTCGTGCAGACCGGTGATGCCGGCAACCCGGCAATGGCGGCAGACCCGAAGTCGTTGGCGGGCAAGGTGATCCGAATCGAGCAGCCGACGACCGTTGGTCAGGCCCCACCGACCACAGCGCTGAGCGGGATGGGCGCCAGCGGCGGCATGTGCATCGACCCCACCGATGATTCGCTGTTCATCACCGATCGCACTCCGGCCGGGGACCGGCTGCAGCGCATCGGGCCGGATGCCAAGGTCTCCACGGTCTGGACCTGGCCCAATCGCCCCGGCGTGGCCGGCTGCGCGGCACTCGACGGGACGATTCTGGTGAATCTGGTGAACACCAAGCAGACGGTGGCGGTGCGGCTGGCGCAGGGCACCGGCGCCGTCACCGGTGATCCGGAGGTGGTCCGGCAGGACACCCACGGCCACGCCTGGGCCCTGCAGGTGTCGCCAGACGGAAACATCTGGGGCGCAACGGTCAACCGCACCGCCGGCGACCCGGAGAAGCTCGACGACGTCGTGTTCCCGCTGTTCCCGCAGGGCGGCGGATTCCCGCGCAGCAACGCTGACAACACCTGATCGAACCGGTCTAGCTGATCGCCAACTTCAGATACTCGTAGCGGCGCGCCAGCACGCTCGGCAGCCACGGACCCACGTCCGCCGCGTCGAACCAGGTGGTGCGCTCGAACAGCATCGGCAGCACCGTCATCGCCTCCAGCCGCGCCAGCGGCGCGCCGAGGCAGAAATGAACGCCCTTGCCGAAGGTCATGTGTCCCTTGACGTTCGCCCGGTCCAGCCGGAACTCGTCGGGAGCCTCGATGTGGTCGGGGTCGCGGTTGGCCGCACCCCACAACAGCAGCACCCGCGAGTCGGCGGGAAGGTCGACTCCGGCCAGGCGGGTGTCGCGCAGCACGTGGCGATAGTGCGCCCGGAACGGCGGCTCCAGGCGCAACGTCTCCTCGATGAAGGCGCCCGTCAACTCCGGGCGCTCACGCAATTGGCGTTGGATGTCCGGATCGCGGGCCAGCATCCCCACCGCGGTGCCCAGCAGCGACGCGGTGGATTCCCCGCCGGCACTGAACAGCGAAACCAGGATCAGCTGGGCGGTGAACTGATCCAGCAGTCCAGCACGCCATGCAGTGGCCAACTCGCTGATCAGATCGTCCCGCGGGTGATCACCCGCGTCGCGCAGCTGCTCGAGGATATAGGCGTTCAGTTCGGTGATCGCCGACATCGATGCGGCCAGCTCGCCGGCCGACATCAGTCCGTCGAGCAGCTGGGTACTGGCGTAGCCCCAGTGCGCCAGTTGGTCGGCGTCGTCGTCGGGTACCCCGATCAGCCGGGCCACGACCATCATCGGCAGCCGGTTGGCCACCGCATCCATCCACTCGATGCGGTCATCGACAACGCCTGCCGCCCAGAGCTTCTCGAAGATCTCGGCGATCAACGGCTCGAACGCGCGCACCCGCTTCGCGGTGAACTGCCCCAGCAGCAGCTTGCGGTGGGCCGCGTGGACCGGATCGTCGGCGGTGACCAGGATGTGGGTACGTCCACCCACCTTGTCCATCGCGAACGGCGCCACCCCGCCGTCGGCGGTGTAGGTCATGGTTGCGGTCAGATTCGACGAGAAGTCCTCCGGCCTGCTGACAACCTCGCTGATGGCATCGCGGTTGCAGACCAGATAGAAGCCGGAGTCACCGATCTGGTGCACCGGTCCGGCGGCACGCAGCCGGTCGTAGAGCGGGTACGGATCCTGAATCGCCCGGGTTCCGAAGAACTCGGCCGGATCCACCACCGGTGCGCTCACCCGACCAGGCCGACCAGACCGGGGTCAAAGGTGGCCCGCGCGGCAACCGACGTGGCGGCCGCGGAGACCACCAGCGCCGCATCCTGTTCATGGCCCTTCGGGAACACGATCTCGGCGCTGTCGGGGTCTTCCCGGTGCGCCATCAGCCAATCGTAGAGCAGCCAGTCCACCGCGCAGGTGACCGCCAGCGGATCGGCATCCGACGACCGCGCCGCCGACACCACCGCCTGAAGCGCGTCGCGGTGCTCGACGCGGGCCGCTTCCTTGTTCACTCCCGAACTGTCGAACAGCAGCATCGACAAGGTGAGCGGAAACCGTTGGCCCGCTTCGGTTCGCACCACCCAGCGGCCGCCCTTCCACGGCTTGACCGGATCGATCTGATGGAACTCACCGAAGCCGCCGACGACGCCGATCGACGGGTCGTCGAGTTCGCCGTCGAACGGCGCGGGACCCAGCAGGCCCAACGGTTGCCGCGCGCGGATGGAGAACAACGCGGCGGTGCCGATGATCTTGCCGGCCCGCAGATCGGCGGTCAGGCCGGTGCGCTCCAGCGCTGCGGCGTATTCGAAGCACAGCCGGTCCAACGCGCGGTGCAACTCCAGCAGACTGTCGCGTTCGGCGGAGTCGGCCGGCAGCCGGCCACCGCCCAGAATCTCGCCGAACCGCTGGGCGGCGTCGATGAGCGCATCGTCGAGGGCCTCGAGATGGGTGGCCACCAGCCGATCCGGCTCGTCTTCGGAGTGGGCCGGGTCGGCGACCAGCGCCTGCAACGACGTCGGCGCACCCGCCGGGGTGGCCCAGTAGAAGCCGAGTTGACCGTCGGACTGGACGATCCGCGGTCTCATAAGCGCTTCCAGATCATCACGCGATTGTTGCCCGAGTCCGCCACCGCCAGGGTGTCACCCCGCAGCGACAGCCCGTATGGCCAGCACAGCGTGTCCCGCTGCACCGAGGTCCAGCGGTTCTCGCCGTTGGAGCCGAAATCCGGTTGGGCCAGCACGTGATCCGCGCCGCGCCCGTCGAGCGGCACACCGTCCCACAGCAGAATTCGGTTGTTGGCGGTGTCCGCCACCGCCAAGCACGTGTCGTCGACACACACCGCATACGGAAATCGGAACCGGTCATTGGTGTGCGGACCGTACGGCCATTCGTCGGCGGTGGTGAAGTCCGGCTGGCCGAGCACCAGGTCGGCGTCACGGTCCGCGTCGGGCTGCGGCGACCAACCCAGAATCCGGTGGTCCCCGGCGTCGGCTACCAGCATCAGGTCGCCGTCACCGGCGATGTCGTGGGGCCAGCGGAAGCTGGCCGGCCCTGCGGAGCCGCCGCGGTTCTCCTCGCGGGCGCTCGGGTCGGATTGACCCAGGATGATGTCGGCGGGCTGGTCGGGATCCGGAATACCGTTGCGCCAACCGAGAATCCGGCGATTGCCGGTGTCGGCGACCCAGAACGTCGACCCGACGACGGCGATCCCGAAAGGCCAGTAGAACGTCGACGCCGAGCACCCGGCACCGCGGTTCTCCTGCACCGAGGACGCGTCGGGCTGACCCAGCACCAGATCCGGTGCGATGTCATCGGACTGCGGCACGGTGTTCCACACCAGGATGCGGTGATGCCAGGCGTCGGCGACCACCAACCGGCCGTCGTGCACCAGGACCCCGGTCGGCAGATTCATCCCCCGCTCCGGGCCGCGACCGCCTGCCCCGTGCCCCTCGGTCTCGCCGTCCGGCTGGCCCAGCACCACATCGGCGGGCTGTTCGTCGCAGCAGGGCATCTCATGCCAGATCAGCACCCGGTGGTTACCGGAATCGGCGACCACGAATTGCCGATCGCCGACGAATACCCCGCGCGGGGAGTACATCCATGCCATCGACGGCTTCGCCGGCGGCAGCGCGAGCCCGCCCGGCGCCGGTGCCCCCAGCCACAGCGCCGGAGACCAGCCGCCGCTCAGGTCGACAGACGGCGCGACGTCGGGTCGCGTGCCGAGCCCTTCGGAGCTGCCGGGCCAGCGACCTTCAGCGGGGTTGTTATGCCGAACGGTGTACCGGCTCATGCGTTGACGCGGATCCAGACGTCACCGTCGTCGACCCGCAGCGGCAGCTGCTCCAACTGGGCACCGGGGGCGCTCAGACACTCCCCCGACGTCGCGTCGTAGCAGAATCCGTGCCACGGGCAGGTCAGTGTGTTGTTGCCCAGGTCGAGCACCGCGTTGTTCAACGGCAGCGCCTCGTGCGCGCATTCGTTGCGGTAGGCCGAGAGTCGCTGACCGGCGTTGACGACGATCACCTCGACGGCCGCGCCGGTGACGGCGGTCAGGGTCAGCGCCGAAAGCTCGTCGACGGCGAGGTCGGTGGCCGGACCCACCTTCACCCAGCCCTCGCTCGCCGGGTCGCGACCGATGCGCAGCGACTCCACCGGGATGAGTGTCGGGGTCGGCTCGCCTGCCACCACCTCGACCGCGGCGATTGACGGAACACCCTGCACCAGCGCCTCTTCCACCAGGTTGCGCAGTGTCACCGAGGACATCGAGCACCCGTTGCAGGCGCCTTCCAGCCGGACGAAGGCGGTACCGTCCTCCACCCGGACCAACGTGACGTCGCCACCGTGGCTGTGCAGCTGCGGACGCACCGACGCCAGCACCTGGTTGGCGTGGGTGAGCGGATCGGGTCGCACGATCCCATGCACCGACAGCAGCAGATGTACGGTCGGGTCGTCGACGAGGTCGAACAGTGCCGCCCGGGTGGCGTCGTCGGCGCGCAACCGGCGCACCATCGTCACCAGCCCGGCGCGGTGGATCGCCTCGATGGCGGACTGGAGTTCCTCGGCGACCGCGCGGGCGTCGGGATCGAGCCCGGCCAGTGCGGCCACCGCGTCGTCGACACGTTTGGCCAGCTCCTCGAAAGTCGGCTCGGCCACCGGCTGTTCGGTCGTCGTCGACATCGTCCGCTACCCCTGCCCGGCGTCGTCGGTTCGGTTCAGCGTGGTGTGCCGGGCGATCTCGTCGAGCACACCGCGCACGGTGCGCATCGAGTCGTGGTCGCCGAACTCCTCGAAGATGAACCGCGCCTCGTACAGCTTGGCCTTCGCCTGGTCGAAGGCACCCAGGTGAGCCAGCACGTTGCCCTGGTTGGCCAGCACCCGGGCGCGGCCCAGCGGGTCGGTGTCGCGGTCGCGGGCCTCCAGCACGGCCTCGTAGAGCTCGACCGCCTCCACCAGGTTGTCGGCCTGATGTTTCGACGGGGTGTACACCAGCGAGTTGGCCAGATTCAGCTGAACGCTGGCCCACTGCTCCGGGTGGTCCTCGCGGGTGTACACCTTCAGCGCCGAGCGCAGCGACTGCGCGGCCACCCCGAGGCGCAGTTGGTCGGACGCCTCGGTCATCGGCATCGTCAGGTATGCGGTGGCCAGGTTCGCGTGCGCGGAAGCCCACAGCAGCGGTGCCTCCTCGCGCAGCACCAATTGCAGGGCCGAATGGTAGTGCGGGATCGCGGCATTCAGCACCTCCGGCCGCTCGGCGGCCTGTTCGTGCAGCAGCCCGGCCAGGTTCAGATGCAGCTCTGCGCGGGTGACCCGCAGTCCGTCGGCGCCATCGAGCGCCTTGAGCGCGGTCTCGAAGCGCCGGTAGGCGTCAGGGGTTCCCGCGTGTGCGGCGATGGAAGCGGCCGCGCCGAGCAGCACTCCGCACAGTGGCTTGGACACCCCCTCGACGGCGTCGACAGCCTGGTCGAGCAGCGAGGTGGCCAGCGCCTCGGCGCCCTCGTTGAACGCCTTGCTGGCCTGGGTGGACAGCACCAGGGCCGCCAGTTCGCCGGTGGCCGTGCCCAACTGCGGTGGGATGTCGGTGCGGCCGAGGGCGAACAGGACCACGTCGACCAGGACGCCGAACTCGCCGAGCGCCGACCGAAGCTCGTCGGCGTCCTCGGCGTCGGGGTCCATGACGAACCGGTTGTAGCGGGTTACCGGGTCGTCACCGGCCAGCGCAGCCAGCGCACCGTCGCGGTCACCGGCCAACGCCAGCTCGTGCGCCCGCAACGCCGCCGGCCACTGCGGCACCTGGCCGGCCAGCAGCGCCAGCCGGGCGTCCTCGGTGCCGGCTGCCGCCGGAATCAGCATGTAGCCCAGCGGAAGTGGGAACGCGCCCAGCGGTTGGGGGCGCACCGCGAGAGCAGTCGGGTCCACGAGTTCGGTATCCGATAAGGCGGTCAAAGCATCCCTTCCGTCACCCGTGGATGGGTCCACGGATATCGCGCTCGGCGGCGCGCTTGATCAGATTTGCGGACAACTCGGCCCGGGCCTTGGTGGCATGGGTGTCGATGCGTTTGCGCACCACTCCGTCGGCGAACACCACGACGATCTCGACGGCCCACCGACCGTGCTCCTCGACCACGACGGTCTGCACGTCGAGGGCCTCGTCGGTCGAGGTGATCTCGGGAACTTCTTCGGTCTTCCGGCGGCCCGGCGACTCCTCGCTCATCTGCGATCACAGCCCCGGACCTCTAGTGCCGATCCAGGGGAATCCGCAACGCCTTGTTCGCATCGTCCCAGAATGCCTCACGGACGCCTTCGGGGATACGGTCGGCGAGCACCTCACGCACCAGGGTGGCCCGGTCACCGGCGGGGGTGCGCTGTTTGAGCAGCAGCCCGCCGCTGCGCGGGCCGCGCAGCGGGATCAGCCACAAGTCGGAATCGCGCACCACCGCAGCCACCGCGTCGGAGGGGAACCGGCTGGCCGCCAGGGCGGCATCCAGCCGCAGATAGCCGTCGGCGGTGAACTCGACGTGGGTCTCGGCGTCGGAATGCGGCCGCA
>CAZHUU010000007.1:0-12901 GCA_964535335.1 uncultured Mycobacterium sp. | reverse complement strand
GCCTTCTCGACCGGCTCGGAGAGCTCGGCGCCCAGCGCGACGTTGGCCGCCTCGATCAGGAACACGGTGATGTCGGTCGGGCAGACCTCCCCCAGCGCCCACCGCGCGAACGGGATGGCGTGGTCCCACCGGAACGAGTGGGTGTGCAGGCCCTGCAGCGGCGGCAGGTCGTCGAGTTCCTCGCCGGGCAGCCGATAGACCGTTCCCGGTGCCGCGCCGGTTGCCGAGGCGTCGATGATCACCACCCGTTGGGCGCCGCGCATCTGGAAGGCCACGTCCATGCCGGCGGTACCGCCGTCGACCAGGCGGGCGCCGTCGGGCACGCCACGTTCCCAGAGGTGCCGGACCAGGACCGGTCCCACACCGTCGTCACCGCGGAGCAGGTTGCCGCAGCCGACGACCAGAACCGCATACCCAGGCGGCTCGATATCGATTTGAGGGGTGCCGGTATCGAGACCGCCTGGGTCGTCTGCGGGGTCGGGTGACCCGGGATGTACCGCCGGGATCACACCATTCCGTTGATGATGAACTTCGAGAGCTCCTTGCCGGTCTTGCCGTCATAGGCGTGCACGGTGCAGACCAGGCATGAGTCGAAGCTACGGGCGACGTGGCCGAGTTCGACCGGATCCTCCGGATCCACGATCGGCGAACCCACCAGGGCCTTCTCGATCGGGCCGAGGACGTCGTTGCCGTCGCGCGGCCCGATGTTCCACGCCGTCGGCGTGACCACCTGGTAGTTCTTGATCTTGCTGTCCTCGATGACGATCCAGTCGCTCAGCGAGCCGCGGGCCGCCTCGGTGGAGCCGAAGCCCTTGCCCTCGGCGTACTCGGTGGGCTTGCTGTAGAAGCTCTCCTTGAGGTCGAGCTGATCCAGCCAGGACTTGACCCACTTGTAGTACTTCGGACCCTCGTGCATGCGGGCCAGCTGACGGGTCAGCACGCTCGGGCCGATCTTGTTCAGGATGTCGACGAACAACGGGTCGTTGTCCTGGTGCGGCGCGGCGTTGGGGCCGCCGGCGGCCATCCGGCGGGCCAGCGGACCGGCCTCCAAGGGAATGGTGCCCAGGTCGCCCACCGCGTAACGCGGCGACTTCGCCCAGCTGTACTTGCCCTGCTTCCGGCCCTGTTCCGGGTCGATCGGGACGGTCTCACCGTCGAACGGGTGCAGCGGCTTACTGCCCTGATAGAACGAGTGGCTGGTGTCCTCACGCACGTTGGCCTGGTCGAACTCGTACCACTGGCCCTGGGCGTACACACCGCCGCGACCGATCAGCGCGGCGTTGCGGCCCTCGATGGTCGGGTTCGAGTACAGGGCGGGGTCGAAGTAGGTGCCGGTGGAGATGTAGTTGCCCACCCCCTGGCCGTACTTGTCCAGGCCGATGTCCAGGCAGTAGCGGATGAAGAAGCCGCAGTCGCTGTTGTGCTGCGACTCGTTCTCGTCCACCCAGGCCAGCACGTCGTCCCAGGTCTTGTTCTCCAGCCAGCGGTCGATGCTGCAGCCCAGCCACTCGCCCTCGAGCCAGTTGTCCTTCCAGTGCTCGAGGATGGCGATCGACCGGGTGACGTCGGAGAGGGTCGGCGCGCACATCACACCGCCGGGCACCATGAAACTGGAGTGCGGCCACTGGCCGCCGAAGATGGCGTAGACCTCGACCGGCTTGTTGGAGAGCACCACGCCCTTCTGGTAGCTGGTGCCCACGTACGGCGCGAACCGGCGGACGGCCTCGTCATACATCTTGGACTTGGCGTAGTTCTTGTTCGTCAGGTCGATCGCGAACAGGGCATAGAAGTAGCGCGGGATCGACTGCAGCGTCTCGCACGCCTGCGCGATATTGCGGATCAGCGTGGCGTTCTCGGGCATGTGGGTTTTCCACGCGGTGTCCAGCGCATAGGCCGACTTATACAGGTGGCTGCCGCCGCAGATCCCGCAGATCCGGGGACAGACGACGAGGCCGGCCTGCGGGTCCTTGCCCCTCAGGATGATCTCGAAGCCGCGGAACATCGCGGCCTCAGTCCAGGCCGATGTGACGACACCGTTGTCGATGGTGACCCGGACGTCGAGGTCACCCTCGACGCGCCCCAGTGGGCTGACGTACAGGTCGAGTGCGGTCATGCGCAGTTCCTCCAAAAAGATTGTTCTGAAGCAGGTTTGGTCGGGCGGCGGCTAGACGACGAACATGTCCTCTTTGGACCACTGCGGCGCCGCGATGCGGGCGGCCGCGGCGTGGGCCATGTAGGTGAGGTGGTCCGATCCCTCGGGCACCTCCTTGGGGATCACCCCACCGACCTTCTGGGTCTTGAACAGCGTTCCCGGCGCCAGGTCGAAGTGCGGGAACTCCGGCTCGGTGCAGCCCAGGCACGGCATGCCGGCCCGGGTCTTCGAGGACTGCCGGTTCCACAGGATGCGGTTGCACGGCGAGTGCGTCATCGGGCCGCGGCAGCCGAACTCGTAGAACAGGCAGCCGGTGCGGGTGCCCTCACCGAAGGACATCGTGGACTGCTTGTACTCGAAGAACTGCACACGGGTGCAACCGGTTTGGGTGAACGTCTTGAAGAACGTCTCCGGCCGGTGCAGTTCGTCCAGCGCGATGTCGCCGGCGCGGCCGGTGGCCAGCGCGACGATGATCTGGGTGATCCAGTCCGGGTGCGCGGGGCAGCCCGGGATGTTGATGACCGGCAGGCCCATCTTCGAGCGGAAGTCGGGTCCGAGGAACCCGCCCTTCTCGCGCTTGTGGAACTGCAGGCCGGTGGACGCCGACGGGTTGGGCTCCATCGCCGGAATACCGCCCCAGCACGCGCAGTCGCCGATCGCGACCACGATCTGCGCGGCGCCGGCCAGGTCGGTCACCCAGTCCTTCATCGCGCGGTCGGCGAACATGTCCATCCGGCCGGTGCCGTCGGGAGCCTCGATGACGGTGCCCTCGAAGACGAAGATATCCAGCGGCCGTTCGCCTTTGGCGCAGTCCCAGAACACCTTCTGGGCATTCTTGCCGAGTTCCAGTCCCAGCGACGGATGCCAGATCAGGTCCAGGCCGAAGTCGACGATCAGGTCGACGACGTTGGGTTCCTCGGCGTTGAGAAACGACATGGTGTTGCCACTACATGCCCCTCCCTGAAACCACAGAACGGAAGCCATGCAGAACTCCTCTCAGAGAGCGACCAGGGGCGAAGCCGAAACGGGACGACTGAAGACAGGCCGAACGAACGAGTTACCGGCGGATAGGGCGGTCACTACTGGCCCACCCGGCGGCCGAAGGACTTGGCCACGGCAAGCAGGAAGCCCAGACCACGGGAGACGTCGGGATCCTTGGTGGCCTTCCACAGTCCGTAGAGGCCCTTCGGCGGATTGGCCGCGCCGGCCTTGCCGTCGATGAGGGCGTCACCGAGTGAGGCCAGCACCTGCGCGGCCTGCGGGTCGGTGAGCTTGGACGTCAGCAGCGTGTTCAGCGCTGGTGTCGCGCCGGCGACCGAGCCCGACAGCGTGGCCAGGCTGGCGGCCAGGGTCTGCAGGTCGACACCCTTGAACGCCTCGGCGCCGGGGATCACGCCGGCCGATGAGGCACCCCGGAACTCGGAGACGGCGGAGGACAAGGTGCTGGTGATGGTGTCGCCACGACGGACGAAACCGTCCAGGCCGCTGACCAGCACTGCGAGCACATCGGCGTGGTCGAGCAGGGTGTTGAGCGCGGCCGCGACCTGCGGATCATCGAGTCGGTCCCGAACCGTGTCGGCGGGGGTGACCGCGACTGCCTGCCCGTTAGCCGTCATGCATACCTCCTGGCAAATGTGGCCTCGATCACAAAAGTAGCGTTATGGCGCCTGCCTGCCTATCGCTTTCGCGCAGCGACTGTCAGGATTGCGAAGAATTACCCGCGTTGAAGCGCGATGAATGTTTGAGAGGCTGGCGTGCGGCGCTTATCCGACCAAAGGTCCGGCCACCTGCCGTTGCGTGCGCAACTAAGTGAACCCTGATGTCCCGGCTCACCCGACTGGGCTACATCGACGTCCGGCGCACCAGTGATCCGGTCCGGCGCAAGGTCCGGTCCCGTGGCGTGCCGCCCGCGCTGGCAAACAACGAGATCTTCTACACCGAGGACGTCAAGGCAGCCTCCCGACTGATCGCCAAGACGCTGGGGCCGCTCCAGCTCACTGTCGGGGCCGACGAGGTGCCCGGCTTTGCGGCCACCATGCACGGCGTTCGGCTCCGCAACGTCAGCCTGCTCTACCTGGACCTGCATGTGGCCTCGGCCGTCGACATCCCGATGCTGGGCCCGCACTACGCGGTGCACATGCCGATGAACGGTCGGGCAGTCGTCGAGCACCGGGGCCGCACCTTCGAGGCCAACACCATCCGCTCGATGGTCAGCAGCCCGGGCGCCGCGCTGCGGATGGCCTTCGACCACGACTCCCCGCAGCTGATCATCCGGATCGAGGAGCCTGCGCTGGCCGCACACCTGACCCGGCTGCTCGGCCGCGCCCTGGACCGCCCGCTTCTGTTCGACCCCGAGTTCGACATGGCCACCGAGGCCGCCATGCGCTGGCACTCCGCGGTGCAGTTGATCCATACCGAGGTGTTCCACGAGGGCTCGCTGATCCAGCGCGGGCAGGGCATTGGCGCCGTCGAGGAGTTCGTGATGAGCAGCCTGCTGCATCTGCAACCGTCGAACTACCACGCGGACGTCCTCTCACCGGCCCAGCCCGATCAGCGCCGGGCCGTCGTGCAGAACGCGATGAACTACATCGACGGCCACCTGGCCGAGCGCATCACGATGGAGGCCGTCGCCAAGGCGGTGCACATGAGCGTGCGTTCGATCCAGCACGGCTTCCGCGGGGAGTTGGGTATGACGCCGATGACCTACGTGCGGGAACGCCGGCTCGAGCGGGTGCACGAGGAACTGACCGACGCCATCCCGTCCGACGGCGTGACGGTGACACAGGTGGCCGAACGCTGGGGCTTCCACCACCTGGGCAGCTTCGCGGTGGAGTACCGGAAGCGTTGGGGCGAAACACCTTCGCAGACCCTGAGGCGCTGAGATCGCGCCCGCCGCGCCGGCGCGGCAAGCCTCCGGAGGCGACATGTGTTGTGCCCGGCTACGAGCGACACCTGCTGCCGAAGACCGGCATACACGCCGACGAGTCGCTCATAGCCGGGCGCAACCACCATGGGTCCGGAGAGCCGAGCCGGGTGTCAACCTTCCAACGGAATCGTGACCGTGACGGTGGTGCCGGCGCCGGGACGCGACCGCACGGTCAAGGTCCCGCCGACCAGGTCGGCCCGCTCGGCCATCGACAGCATGCCGTAGCCACCGGAGTGCGTGCCGGTGTCGAAGCCGACCCCGTTGTCGGCCACCTCCAACAGGGCCACAGCGTCGTCGACGGCGAACCGGACGGTGGCCACCAGGGCCCGGGAGTGCTTGACGACGTTCTGCAGCGACTCCTGGGCGATCCGGTACAGGGCGACCTCGATGTGCTCGGGCACCCGCTTGTCGACCAGCTTGAGATCGAGGTCCACCTCCGGGATGGAGGCCGCGAGGCTGGCCAGGCCGCCGGCCAGCCCCAGGTCGTCGAGCACCGGCGGACGCAGCCCGCTGATCGCCGAACGGGCCTCCGCCAGGGTGAGATCGACCAGGTCGCGGGCCTTCTCGAGCTGTTCGGCGGCGGCGGGGTGATCGGCGTCGTCGACGGCCCGCGCGGCGGCGTCGAGGCGGTAGGTCAGCCCGACCAGCCGCTGGGAGATGCCGTCGTGGATATCGCCGGCCAACCTGCGCCGTTCGCTCTCCTGGGCGGCGATCACCTGCTCGGCGAAGTTCTCGTGAGCCCGCTCCCGGGCTGACAGCTGACGGTGCAACCGCGCCTGGTGCAGCGCGCCCGCGATGAGCCGGCCGATCACCAGGAGCAGCTCGATATCGCGCGGGGTGAAGTCGCGCCGTTCGATGGTGTGCACGTTGAGCACCCCGACCAGCCCACCGGGCTCGGTCTCCATCGGCACCGACGCCATCGAGGTGAAGTCGTTGCCGCGCAACGCCGCAATGGGGACGTAACGCGGGTCGGCCTCCTTGTCGCTGACGATCACCACCGGCTCGCGGTGGCTGGCCACCCAGCCGGAGACACCGGAACCCAGCGGCATCCGCACCAGTCCCACCTGCTCGTCGAACGGCGGGGTGGCCCCGGCGAGCGTCAGCGAGCGGTCGGTGTCGTCGAGTACGTGCACGAAGCAGACGTCGGACGCCGTGGCGGCGGTGATCATCCGGGCCACCGCCGCGGCCATCGGTTCCACCCCCGGCCCGCTGGATGTCGCGGCGATGATGTCGAGCAGCAGCGCCACCTCCCGGTCGGCGTCGACCAGCCCGTGTACCGCCTGCGCGCTGACACCACCGGAGGTGCTCACCGAAAGATCCCTTCCCGCAACGCCGTTGCGGCGGCGCTAGTGCGGTCGCTGACCCCGAGCTTGCGGTAGATCGAGCTCAGGTGCGTCTTGACGGTCTCCTCCCCGATCACCAGCCGGCCGGCGATGCCGCGGTTGGACAGCCCGGTGACCACCAATGAGAGGATCTCGCTCTCCCGCTGGGTCAGCCCCTGGCGGGCGCCGGGCCAGAACTGGTCGCTCTGCAGGCGGGCGGCGGTCTCGGCGGCCCTGGCCGCCAGGCCCGCGTCGATCGCGGTCGAACCGGCCTGCACGCCCTCGATCTGGCGGACCAGTTCGTCGCTGCTGATGCCCTTGAGCAGGTAGCCGGACGCCCCCACCCGCATCGCCTGGAACAGGTACTGCTCGTCGTCGTAGACCGACAGCAGGATCACCTTGCGATCCGGGTCACACTCGCGGATCTCCCGGCACAGGTCCAGACCACTGACCCCCTGCATCCGCACATCGCAGAGCACGATGTCGGGCCGCAGGTCGGCGATCACCGTCAGCGCCTTCTCGGCGCCGACCGCCTCCCCCACCACCTCGACGCGGTCGGCGAACGGCGTCAGCATGGCCTTCAGTCCCTCGATGACCATCTCGTGGTCGTCGACGAGGACCACGCGCACGGGGCCGGCTGCCATGGGTTCACGGTAGTGCCGGGTAACCGGGCAGGCACCGCAATTGCGGAAAGCTCACCGCGACAGCTCTTTACACCCGTCAACAGCCGATGAGCGCGGGATTCGGCCCGGCCGCGCGGGTCGATGCGGGTGAGCGCGGGTGAGGACCAGGCCCGTGCTATCCCCTGATCGGGGGATGCCCCACCGGCTCACCCGGGTCGATACTGCGAACGTGGCCGCGACCGCGGTGGACACCATCCACCGAAACCGATCCTTCTGGTGGGATCGGGCCCGCTGCGCGCACGCCGACGTGCCGGTCCTCGAGGCCGTCATCTTCGACTTCGACGCGCCCCGCGGTGCCAGCGAACGCGACGCGCACATGTTCCGCGATCTGATCTGGAGCCTGCACTGCGATGACATCCGCATCGCGGTGACCGCGGCCGGCCGGCGCACCCGCATCGAGCCCCTGGTCCGCGAGCTCATCGGTGACGGTGTGGTTGAGGTGCTGGTCACCGGCGACGACGTGCTACGTCCCCGGCCGGACCCGGAGGTCTACCACCGGGTGCTCTCCGAACTCGGCGTCGGCGCACCCGGCGCGATGGCCTTCGAGCATTCGATGGTCGGCTTCCACACCGCGCAGTCGGCGGGTTTGGCCACTGTCGTCGTCACCACCGACGAGATCCGCGGCCACGACTTCACCGGCGCCGCCGAGGTGCTGGATCGCTACGACTGGCCGGACCCGCTGTCGGCCTCGCGCTGCCGCCGGTCCCACGAGCGCTGGTGGATCGACCAGAGCAGGTTGACCGCCCGGCCCGCCTAGGCCTGCCCGCAGACGGCCAGGACGATCTCACGCACCCGCGCCGCGTCGGCCTGCCCCTTGGTGGCCTTCATCACCGCGCCGACGATCGCGCCCGTCGCCTGCACCTTGCCCCCGCGGATCTTCTCCGCCACGTCGGGGTTGGCGGCCAGCGCCTCGTCCACGGCGGTCTGGATCAGCGAGTCGTCGCGCACCACCGCCAGGCCGCGGTCGGCCACCACCTGCTCGGGCTCGCCCTCCCCGGCCAGCACCCCCTCGATCACCTGACGGGCGAGCTTGTTGGACAACATGCCCTCGTCGACCAGGGCCACGACCTTGGCGACCTGCGCCGGGCTGATCGGCAGGGTGTCCAGTTCGACCCCGGCCTCGTTGGCCTTCTGCACGAGGAAGTTGCCCCACCACGCGCGGGCGGCGTCGCTGGAGGCGCCGGCCCGCACGGTCGTGGCCACCAGATCGACCGCACCCGCGTTGACCAGGTCGCGCATCACCTCGTCGGAGACTCCCCACTCCTGCTGAATCCGCTTGCGCGCCAGCCACGGCAGCTCCGGGATGGTCTCCCGGAGCCGGGCGACCAGCTCGGCACCGGGCGCCACCGGCTCGAGGTCGGGCTCCGGGAAGTACCGATAGTCCTCCGCGGTCTCCTTGGTGCGGCCCGGCGAGGTGTAGCCGTCCTCGTGGAAGTGCCGGGTCTCCTGGTGCACGGCGCCGCCGGAGCTGAGAACCGCTGCCTGACGGCGCATTTCGTAGCGCACCGCCACCTCGACGCTCTTGAGCGAGTTGACGTTCTTGGTCTCGGTGCGGGTGCCGAACTCCTGTCGGCCGACCGGGCGCAGCGAGACGTTGGCGTCGCAGCGCAGCGACCCCTGATCCATCCGGACATCGGAAACGTCCAACGCGCGCAACAGGTCTCGCAGCGCGGTCACGTACGCGCGGGCCACCTCGGGGGCACTTTCACCGGTTCCCTCGATCGGCTTGGTGACGATCTCGATCAACGGCACCCCGGCGCGGTTGAAGTCCAGCAGCGAGGTGGTCGCACCGTGGATTCGGCCGGTCGCCGAGCCGATGTGGGTCAGCTTGCCGGTGTCCTCCTCCATGTGCGCCCGCTCGATGCCGACCCGGAAGGTGCTGCCGTCGTCGAGGGGCACATCGAGGTGTCCGTTGATCGCGATCGGCTCGTCGTACTGCGAGATCTGGTAGTTCTTCGGCATGTCCGGATAGAAGTAGTTCTTCCGGGCGAAGCGGCACCAGGGCACGATCTCGCAGTTCAGGGCGAGCCCGATGCGGATGGCCGATTCGACCGCGGCCTCGTTGAGCGTGGGCAGCGCGCCGGGCAGGCCCAGGCACACCGGGCACACCTGGGTGTTGGGCTCGGCGCCGAACGTCGTCGAGCAGGCACAGAACATCTTCGTCGCGGTCGACAGCTCCACATGCACCTCGAGACCGAGCACCGGGTCGAACCGGGCCACGACCTCGTCGTAGTCGAGAAGTTCGGCGTCCGCAGCGATCGTCATGCGGTCGATCCTAGTTATCTCCGGACTCGACGTTGCTCCCCCGCCTGGACTCGAA
Organism: uncultured Mycobacterium sp.; assembly: GCA_964535335.1. Taxonomy (GTDB): domain Bacteria; phylum Actinomycetota; class Actinomycetes; order Mycobacteriales; family Mycobacteriaceae; genus Mycobacterium. The sequence continues at coordinate 3,498 of CAZHUU010000007.1, read as the reverse complement.
CCAGGAACCGTCCGATTAACAGTCGGATGCTCTGCCAATTGAGCTACAGGGGACTGCTTCCCACCGCAGCGCTCGCGCGCTGACGCGGGGCCGGAGAGAGACTCTAGCCTACCGAGGGCCGCCGACGCCAAGACGGGCAGGCAGCGCGGTCACCGTCCCGTCAGGCAGGATGGAGGGGCGAGTCATCGCGAAGGGAGCACAGTGATCGGGTATCTCGCCGTACTCGGAGTCGGCTACGTGTTGGGCACCAAGGCCGGCCGGCAGCGCTATGAGCAGATGGTGGGCACCTATCGCGCCGTGACCGGCCATCCCGCCACCAAGTCGATGATCGACGCGGGGCGGCGCAAGATCGCCGACCGGGTTTCGCCGGACCCGACGCTGGTCAGGTTGACCGAGATCGATGCAGGCACGACGGTGATCGAACCGCAGCGCCAGGAGAACCCGTAGCTGCGCTCAGCCCAGCGGAATGCTGATGCTCTGGCCCGGCATCATTGGGCCGGTGTTGACGCCGACGCCGGGGTTGTTGCCGTTATAGGCGCCCAATGACGGGCTTCCGACGTTGATGCCGTTGCCGTTGGAGTACGAGATGCACTGACCGTCGTTCATGGACCCGACCCAGGCCAGGCACCTGCCGGTCGCCGTCGAGGTCGAGGTTCCGGAGTCGGCGAGCACGACCATGGCGGGCACCGCGGCAGCGGCCACGGCCAACGCACCGGCGGCGGCGAACCGCCGCACCCGAGTATTCGCGGTAGTCATGACTGACCTTTCGCCGGAGACAAGCAGCTCGTTAACCATAGCCTGCCGGGCGCGCTCACGCAGTCAGGTCATCCCCGCTGGCCTGCTCGAGCAGGCTGCGCCGGTAGGCCTCCAGCGCCACCAGGTCGCCGAACAGGGCGTGATACTCGTCTCCCTGTTCCACCGGTGACATCCGCTGCAGCTTGGACTTGACCTCGGCGACCTGCCTGCCGACCCAGACCTCCTGCAGCCGGGCCAGCACACCGCCGATGTAGCGGGGCAGTTTCTCCTCGTCGTCGACCCGGATGGTTTCCACCCCCAGCTCGGTGACCAGGCCCGCGGTCGCCGCGGCGGCGGCCTGCGAGCCGACCTTCTCGATCCACTGGCCACCCACCAACCCCGACGAGGTGCCGCCCGCGGCCTCGATCGCGGCCCGCACCGCGGCGTAACCGGGGTGGGTGAAGCTGCCGGGTGCGAGCGCGTCGAACACCGGCCCGGCAAGTGCGGGGTACTGCAGCGCCGCCTTGAGGGCCTCGCGCTGCGGCCACAGCGTCGGATCCCGCGGATCGGGCCGGACCACCCCCTGCTCGGCCGCCCGCGGGCGCCCCTCCGCGGGCCTGCGGTTGTCGGTCCGGCCGCCGGGTTTGTGCCCGGCCTGCTCGCGAACCCGACCGATCACCTGGGGCACGTCGTCCCAGCCCACCCAGCCGGCGAGCTGGCGGGCGTATTCGTCGCGCAGGGTCGGGTCCTTGATCTGGGCGACCATCGGCACGCAACGGCGCAGGGCCGCCACCCGACCCTCGGCGTTGTCCAGGTCGAGTTCGGCCAGCGCGGTGCGGATCGCGAACTCGAACAGCGGGGTGCGCCGGGCCACCAGGTCGCGCAGGGCGCCGTCACCGGAGGCCAGCCGCAGGTCGCAGGGATCCATACCGTCCGCGGCGACCGCCACGAAGCTCTGACCGGCGAGATTCTGCTCACCGCCGAATGCCTTGAGCGCGGCGGCCCGGCCGGCCGCGTCGCCGTCGAAGACGTAGATCAGCTCACCGCGGAAGAACTTGTCGTCCATCATCAGCCGCCGCAGCATCGCCAGGTGCTCGTCGCCGAACGCCGTGCCGCAGGAGGCGACGGCGGTGGTGACACCGGCCAGGTGCATGGCCATCACGTCGGTGTAGCCCTCCACCACGACGGCCTGATGTCCCTTGGCGATGTCGCGTTTGGCCAGATCGATGCCGAACAGCACCGCGGACTTCTTGTAGAGCACCGTCTCGGGGGTGTTGACGTACTTGGCGGTGATCTGGTCGTCGTCGAAGATCCGCCGCGCCCCGAAGCCCACCGTCTCGCCGCTGGCGGTCCGGATGGGCCACAACAGCCTGCGGTGGAAACGGTCGATCGGGCCGCGGCGGCCCTCCCGGGACAGGCCGGCGGCCTCGAGCTCCTTGAACTCGAAGCCCTTGCGGATCAGGTGCTTCGTCAGCGAGTCCCAGCCCGACGGAGCGAACCCGCAGCCGAACTGGCGGGCCGCGGCGGCGTCGAAGTTGCGCTCGGTCAGGTACTTTCGGGCCGGGCCGGCCTCCTCGGACTCCAGCGCCGCCGCGTAGAACTCCTGCGCCGCGGCGTTGGCGGCGACCAGCCGGCTACGGCTGCCCCGGTCGCGCTGGACACTGGTGCCCCCGCCGCTGTAGGTGACGGTGTAGCCGATCCGGTCGGCCAGCATCTCCACCGACTCGACGAAGCTGATGTGCTCGATCTTCTGCAGGAAGGCGTAGACGTCACCGCCCTCCCCGCAGCCGAAGCAGTGGAAGTGGCCGTGGTTGGGCCGCACGTGGAACGACGGCGACTTCTCGTCGTGGAAGGGACACAGTCCCTTCATCGAGTCGGCGCCGGCGCGGCGCAGCTGGACGTAGTCGCCGACGATGTCCTCGATGCGCACACGTTCGCGGATGGCGGCGATGTCGCGGTCGGGGATGCGTCCTTTCCGATCACCGCCCCCGCCCATCGCACCGGTCATCGGCTCAGTCTAGAGCCCGGCGGAGTCACCGATCCCGGCGTCGAGACGTTCGAGGCGGCCCTCGGTGCAGGAGGCGATCTGGTCGACGATCACCCGGGTCCGGGCCGCATCGTCGGCGGCGGCGTTGAAGGCCGGAACGAAGATGGCGTCCAGCGTCGCCGGCGCGGTTTCGGTGAGCCAGCGCGCCACCCGGTGGATGCGCAGCCGTTGCCGCGCCTGCAGTTCCAGGTGCAGCGGGTCGGACATGATGAACTGCAGCGCCAGTGTCTTCAGCAGCGCCACCTCGGCCCGCACCGTCGCCGGCACCTGCAGGTCGGCCTGGTACGCGGCCACCTCGTCCTGGCGGCGCGAGTCCTCCTCGGACGCCCGGAGCGTCCCGCGTGACGACGGACCCCCGGTCGGACCTCGTCGCCGGCGCCTACCCCCACGGGAACGCCGTGCTGGGCCTCGGGGACCTGGGCGCGGCGGCTGCGCGCGAACTCGGCCTCGGCGAACAGGAAGAATTGCCGCCGGCTGTGCGCGCCGGTCAGCGGGTCGATCAGCGCCAGCCGTTCGGCTTCGCCCTGCGCGTCTTCCAGCTCGTGCAGCACACGCGAGAAGTACTCGGGCGTGATGCTCAGCCGCGACGCCACGGTGGCCTTGCTGACCGGCAGCGCCACGGTGATCGGCGTGTCGGCCACATCCTCGCCGTCGGCCCGGTCCTGCAGCAGAAAGCCGATGATGCGCTGCACGCCGCTGTCCCGCGCATAGGCCTC
>CAZHUU010000006.1:33769-75285 GCA_964535335.1 uncultured Mycobacterium sp. | reverse complement strand
GGGGTGTCGCCGATCATGATCTCGGGAATCCCGGCCACCGCGACGATGTCACCCGCGATCGCCTCATCGGTGGCCGAACGCTCGACGCCCTCGGTGACCAGCAGTTCGGTGACCTTCGCGGTGGTGATGACGGGGTGGCCTTCGACCTCGCGCATCCAGGCCACCTGCTGGCCCTTGCGGATGCGGCCCTTGTAGATGCGGATCAGCGCGAGTCGGCCCAGGAACGCCGAGGCGTCCAGGTTGGTCACCAGGGCCTGCAGCGGGGCCTCCGGATCGCCCTGCGGCGGTGGGATGTGCTCGAGCAGCACGTCGAACAGCGGGTCGAGGTTCTCCCCGTCGGGGTTCTCGCCGTTGGCCGGTTCGGTGGTGCTGGCGATGCCGGCGCGGCCCGACGCGTACAGCGTGGGCAGCCCGAGCGCCTCCTCGGCAGCCTTCTGGGCGTCCTCGTCGAGGTCGGAGGCCACGTCGAGGAGCAGGTCGTGGCTGTCGGAGACCACCTCGGCGATCCGGGCGTCGGGCCGGTCGGTCTTGTTCACCACCAGGATCACCGGCAGGTGCGCGGCCAGGGCCTTGCGCAGCACGAAGCGGGTCTGCGGCAGCGGCCCCTCGGAGGCGTCGACCAGCAGCAGCACCCCGTCGACCATCGACAGCCCGCGCTCCACCTCGCCACCGAAGTCGGCGTGGCCGGGGGTGTCGATGACGTTGATCACCGTCATGGACCCGTCGGGGTGATGCCGGTGTACGGCGGTGTTCTTGGCCAGGATGGTGATGCCCTTTTCCTTCTCCAGGTCACCGGAGTCCATTAGCCGCTCGATGGTGTCGTCACCGCGGTGCGTGAGCGCCCCGGACTGCCGCAACATGGCGTCTACCAGCGTCGTCTTGCCGTGGTCGACGTGCGCGACGATGGCGACATTCCGAAAGTCCTGCTTGCTCACGCCGGTAAGTCTCTCAGCGAGGTGCCCGGTTTGTGAAAACGACTGCAACCGGGCGCGGGCGGCTCAGCCGGGTTTCACCCGTCCCAGCAGGGTGGGCAGCACCTCGCGGACCGCCGCGCCGGCCCGGGGTCCCCCGGTGTCGTAGCCGATGACGACGGTCGGCCCGTCGGCGTAGGCGTAGCCGTCGGTGAGTCGCGGGATGTTGACGTAGATCACCGGATAGCCGCCGACCGTCTGGGTGTCGCTGGCGGTGCCGTCGACGGCGGCCAGGAACGTGTCGCGGATGAAGTCCTGACCGCTGCCGGCGGCCAGTTGCCCGGCGAACACGGTCAGCACGGGGTGGCCGTCGCGACTGATCTCGGCGGCCGAGGCGGCCGCCATGTCGGCGCCGGCGAACGGGGCGCCGATGGCCGGGCAGCCGGGCGTGACGGTGAAGCCGGGGATCTCGGCGAACACCCCGTCGATGGTGCTCGGTCCCGGCGGTGTGACGGTGCAGTCCGCCGCGGCGGAAGGGGCGAGCGTGATGCCAAGAGCGACAGCGAGCACCGCGCCGATGAGCCTGGCTACCATTCGAGTCCTCACCGTCAGTGGGTGGAGCCGTAGATGCTGTAGATGGTGAAGCCGTGCTCGCCGGTGGTGCAGCTGACCGAGCCCTGAAAACCCACCAGGCAGGAGGCGTCTCCGTTGATCAGCTGATGCCCTTCCGGCAGCACGTCGACATCGCGGGTGAAGGTCAGTTCGTCGGAGTGCCGGTATCCGCCGGGCTGATCCGGGGTGGCGACGGTCTGGTCGGCGTCGGGGGGCACCACGGTCTCCGGGTCGTTGCCGTAGTTCGCCGGGTCGGGAACCGCGTCGCAGCCGACGGTGCCGTCCGGGCCGATGCCGCAGCCGTACTGGGCCACCGGCTCACCGGACCGCGTTCCGCCGTAGCCCCGGGGGGACAGGAAGAAGATCCAGCCGGGGTCCGACGGGCTGGTGTAGTGGCCCTGGCCCACCGGGTAGGGCTCGGCCGGTGCGGGGGTCGCCGCCCACAGCGCGCACCCACTCAACGCCACCGCCGCAATCGTCCGCATGGTGGTTCGTACCTCCTAGGGGTAGGACAACAGGACCATCACCCGGCCGCCGGGTGGCGGCTCGCCGAAGGCGTCGGGGTCGAGGCCGTAGTAGCTGCGCTGGTCGTCGGTGATCTTGTCGATCACCTTGCCGGTGGCCTGTAGGCGGCCGTTCTCGACGTGCTTCATGACACCGCGGAAGTCCGGTACCGCCATCGACTCGGTCAGCAGCAGCGCCTGCCCGCCGGTGTCGAGGTCGACGAGCACCCCGGCCCCGGCGTAGTTGTTGCCGCCGCGGCCGGTGCCCCGCGGCGCCCAGTACACCGGCTCACCGGCCACCCGGCCCCGCACCCGCCGGTAGTCCCCGACGTGGCTGTCGGCGTCGGCGACGGTGACCTCCGGCAGGTGGTTGATCCTGATCTGCTCGGTGACCTTCATCCAGGTCAACGGGATGCCGACGATGGCGTACATCATCACCACCAGCATCAGCACCGGCTTCCAGGCGATCTCCCAGCCCAGCCGGCGCTGCGAGACCGGCAGCCCGGACAGTTGGTAGTCGAGTTGCTCGCGGCCGAATCGGAAGACGTACCAGGCCAACACCCGCGCGAGCGCCATCGCGGCCAGGATGATCAGCCCCACGATGCCGGTGATGCGCCAGTAGAAGGTGCTGTCGCCCTGGTTGATGGTGGCCAGCGCCATCACCGCGGGGATGGGTGCGGTGATGAGCAGCAGCAGCGCGTAGGACGGATGACTGCTCAGGTCGACGTAGTTCACCCGCGCCCGCTCGTTACTGCCGAACACGGTGAAGTCACCGACGTTGGCCTTGACCACGGGCGCCCAGGAGCCCTCGACCAGCCGGGGTTTGACCAGCGAGCGCACGAAGAAGAAGCCGGCGATCAAAGCGACCACCAGTGCGCCCCAGAACGTCCCATCCAATTTCTCGCCGGTGCCGGGCACCCCGAAGGCACCGTGGATGTCGATGGACTTGCCGATGAAGAACGCCAACGGCAGCGCGAAAAATATTTCCACGAGCCAGATCTGGATGAGCTGCGGGATACGTGAGCCCACCCGGTCGAACGCCAGGACGCGCTGCCAGAGGAACCGCAGGACGCCCACGCCGGTCGCCTCAGCCGTGCATCGGCGCGGTGGGGGTGAATTCGACGGGCATGGCCTCCAGCCCGCTGACGAAGTTGGCGGGACGCAGCGGCAGTTCGGCGCCGTCGGCCAACCGGAGGTCGGGCAGTCGCTCCAGCACCCGCCGGGTCATCGTGGTCAGCTCGAGGCGGGCCAACTGGTTGCCCAGACAGAAATGCGTGCCGAACCCGAACGTGACGTGGTTGTTGGGATTCCGGTCGATCCGGAACACGTCGGGGTCGCCGAACACGGTCTCGTCGAAGTTGGCCGACTCGAACAGCAGCATGATCTTCTCGCCGGCGTGCAGCCGGGTGCCGTGAAAGTCGTTGTCGGCGGTCAACGTCCGGCACATGTTCTTGATCGGCGATGTCCAGCGCAGCATCTCCTCGCCGGCGCCGGGCAACAGCTCCGGGTCCGACTGCAACGCCCGCCACTGCTCGGGATGGCGGGTGAGTTCGGCGGTGCCGCCGGACAGGGTGTGGCGGGTGGTCTCGTCACCGCCGATGAGGATCAGCAGCGTCTCGGAGGTGATCTGCTCGTCGGTCAGCCGTTCGCCGTCGACCTCGGCGGCGATGAGCACGCTGACCAGATCGTCGGTCGGCTCGCGGCGGCGCTGCTCGATGGTGGCCGCCATGAACTCGTTGTAGGCCAGCAGCGCGGCGACCGATGCGGCCAGGATCTCCTCGGACGCCGTCGAACTCAGCGCCACCACGAGGTCGTCCGACCAGGCCAGCAGGGTGTCACGATCATCGGGTGCCACCCCGAGCATGTCGCCGATGACGGCCATCGGCAGCGGCGCGGCAAGATCGCGGACGAAGTCGCAGCGGCCTTGCTCGCAGACGGCGTCGATCAACGTATCGCACAGCGTCTCAATGGATCTCGTCTTGTCTCGCACCTGCTTGCGGGTGAAGCCGGCGTTGACCAGTTTGCGGCGCAGCAGATGCGCCGGGTCGTCCATGTCGATCATGTGCGGCAGCGCCGGGGTGGCGGGCCGGATCCCGCCGGCGTTGGAGAACAACTCGGGGTGCCGTTCGGCGTCGATCACCGCCCGGTAGGTGGCGGCCGCGGCAAGGCCGTTGCGGTCGCGGAACACCGGTTGGTTGGCGCGCATCCAGCGGTAGGCCTCGCGGGCGGCGCCGCTGGCGTAGAACCGGCCGTCGGTCAGGTCGACGTCGGGCATGACGTCCGTGGACACGACCAAGATCATAGGGCGGGAGGCTCAGCCCCCAAGGCGTTTCGCAAGCTCCGGTAGCCAGGCCCGGTCGGCGGGAACCCACGGCAGATCGGTCAGGTCGGCGGCACCGACCCAGCGCAGTTCGCGGTGGTCGTGGGGATGCAGGGTGCCGCCGGTATGGGAGACCAGGTAGGCGCGCAGCACCAACGACTCTCCGATCGGCACGTCATCGCCGAGTCGGTCGCCGACCGTGACCTCGACGCCGAGTTCCTCGCGCAGTTCGCGCATCAGCGCGTCGGGTTCGCTCTCGCCGGCCGCGACCTTGCCGCCCGGAAGTTCCCACAGCCCGGCCAGTTCGGGCGGACGCTGCCGCTGGGCCACCAGCAGTGCCGAGTCGGCGATCAGCGCGCCGGCGACGACGATCTGGGTGGCCATGGCGTCCGACGCTATACGAGCGCGGCAAATTGGGGCTGGGCCGCGGCGGCGCACGCTCCTAGACTGAATTCCTACGCCCACGAGGGGAGGCGTCCCATGTCGACCTCTGATCGGTTGTCTCATCCGCCGTCGTATCGGTATCTCAGCATCGCCCTGGTGGTCTGCGGTGTGCTCATGCTGCTGGTCTACCCGATCGCCCTGGTGTGGCCATCGGGCTGGATCTGGCATCACGGGGCTCCGCACGAGTCGCAGTACTTCATGATGATCGTCGGCGTGTACGCCACGCTCGGCGTCTTCCTGATCAGGGCGGCCCGTAACCCGGCGGCCAACCTCAGCCTGATCTGGTTCACCGTGTGGTCCAGCGTCGTGCACGCCGTGATCATGACGGTGCAGTCCTTCGGCCACGGCCACCTCGGCCATCTGTGGGGCGATGTTCCGGCGCTGCTGCTGATCGCGATCGCGTTGGGCGTGTTGACCCGATCGTCCGGAATCGGAAGGGAGAGTGTCCGCGATGCCCGTGTTGACCGATGAGCAGGTCGACGCCGCCACCGAGACCCTCGACGGGTGGGAGCGCGCCGACGGGGCGCTGCGCCGGTCGGTGACCTTCGGATCGTTCCTGGACGGCATCGAGGCGGTGCGCCGGGTGGCCGAGCTGGCCGAACGCAGCGACCATCACCCCGATATCGACATCCGTTGGCGGACGATCAGTTTCGCGCTCGTGACGCATTCCGAGGGTGGCATCACCGACAAGGACGTCGCACTGGCCGGTGCGATCAACGAGGTTCTCGGCGACCGCTGAGCGCGATCCAGCCCAGGGTGCCCAGCGTCGCCACGATGTAGACCAGCCCGGCCCAGGCCAGATACCACGGCCGGCCGATCTCCCAGATCGTCGGCTGGGCGAAGCTGAGCAGCCACGGCACCCCGATCAGCGTCAGCACCAGCCAGCCCCAACCGAGGGCGCGGGCGCCCGGTCGCGCCCGCCACGGCCCGTGGATGAGCCAGATCATCAACGGCAGCAACCACACCCAGTGATGGGTCCACGAGATCGGCGAGATCAGCAGCCCGAACAGCTGCACCACCAGCAGTGAGCCCAGTCGGTCGCGGACGGGGTCGGTGCCCAGCGCCCGCCAGGCCAGCGCGGCAAGTACGGCCGTCACCGCGATCGCGGCCAGCACCAGCGGCCCGTAGCCGGCGTCGTGGCCGAGGATGCGGGAGATGCCGCCGCGCCAGGACTGGTTGAACGACGTTCCGATCGGCCCGATTCGGCGGGCGTCACCCAGCAGGTCGGTGAAGTAGTACCGCGCCTGCTGGCCGATCACCGCCACCGACAGCCCGACGGTGGCCGCGAACACCGCGGCCGAGAAGATCGCCGCGCCCCAGCGGCGCATGCCGAGGAAGTACAGCCCGGTGACCGCCGGGGTGAGCTTGACCCCGGCGGCCAGGCCGACCAGCAGGCCCGACAGCCACCACCGGCTGCTGTAGGCCGCGCACAGCACGGCCAGCACCAGGATCACGTTGACCTGCCCATAGTCGAACGTGCTGCGCAGCGGCTCGATCCAGATTCCGACGGCGGTCCACAGCATCGCGGTTCGCCGGCCGCCGTCGGCGTGGCCCAGCAGCCGCTGACTGACCCGGACCACGCCGTACAGCGCGGCCATGATGCCGACCTGCCAGCAGAACGCGACCAGTCCGAACGGCAACAGGTGCAGCGGATAGAACACCAGCGCGGCGAACGGCGGGTAGGTGAACGGCAGCGGGAAGTCCGGTGTCTGGTCGGCGTAGACGTAGGAGTACAGCGTGCCGGGATGGTCCAGCGCCCCAGCGCCACCGAGATAGACGTGCAGATCGACGAAGTTCGCCCCGTTGGGTACCAGGTAGGTCCAGGCCAGCCGGGCCGCGACCGACACGACCAGGGCCAGCGGGGCCAGCCGGGCCGCCCGGGCCGTCGTGTTCACCCCCACGACTGTAGGTGTCGAGCGACGGCGGCGAGTCCGCGTTCCGGGCGCGAGCCTCCGGCGTGTCGACGCACGCCGCGCAGTGTCGATGACCGGGCCGTTGCGGGCCCGCACATCACCGAAGCCCATCACGTCAGTAACGGTTGCATAAACGCCACACGTGTCACTTGAGTAACTCCAGTAACTGACTACCTTCGGGTTGAGACCTGCAATCGAGCGATTGGATCACCATGTCACGCACCGCAAAACTGTTCGCTGCCAACGCGATTGCAGCCGCCGGGCTCTGCTCGGCCGCACTCGCACTGAGCCCGGCTGCCGCCGCCGAACCGGCCGCCCCACCCGCTGTCCCCGGCGTGCCTGCACTGACCATGCTGCAGCAGTTCGCCTCCAACCCGGCCAGCGCCTTGGGGGTGCTGCAGAGCGCAGCCACCGCGCTCAACGGGGCGACCGGGGGCCTGACCGGCGCGCCGAGCACGCTGCCCGTCTCGCCGATCACCGGTGCACCGGGCACCGCCCCACTGCCGGCGGCCCCGGTCACCGCGCCTGCTGTGCCGGCCGCACCGGCCGCCGGCAACTCGCTGCTGCCGATCCCGCTGCTGAACCAGTTGGGCGTGCCGGGCGGCCTGGCCAACCTGAACCCGTCCGCCATCGGGCTGGCGCCCGCTCCGGTGACCGCGCCGGCGCAGACGGCGCCGGTCGCTCCGGTCGCGCCGATCGCCCCGGCTGGCGCACCGCTCGGCGACCTGTCGCTGCTGTCCGCCCTGCCCTGACCACCAACCACCCGATGGGGGAACACACCGTGCTGCAGATCGCCAAGCTGGCCGCCGGCCTGACCGCCGCCGCGTTCGTCGCCTCATCCACGATGGCCCTGAGCCCGGTGGCGGCCGCGGACCCGAGTATCCCCCTGGATCCGGGTCAGCTGCCGGGGCTGGAGGCCGTGCAGAGCCTCAGCCCGGTGGTTCAGCAGGCGGCGGCCAACCCGTCGTCGGCGCAGCAGTTGCTGCTGGCGGCGGCGTCTCAGCTGGCGGGCAATGCCACCACACCGGACGGCTCGTTGGCGCTGGCGCAGCAGGTGACCAAGTTCATCCAGGAGGGCGGGGCCGCCGGTGTCCTGGGCGGCGCGCCGGCGGCCGCCCCCACCGAGCCGATGGCCGGCGTCCCGCACGGCACTACGCCGCTGATGACGCCGGGCACCGGTAACGGCCCCATCCCGCTGCCCGAACACATCCCGGCGGCCGGGGCGATCCCGGGCACGGAGGCGCACCTGCCGACCGGGATCGACCCCACGCACGCGGTCGGCCCCGCCCCGGACGCCATGCCCGAGTACTCGGCCCCGGTCAGCCCCGCGGCCGCGGCGGTGCCGGCAGGCAACGCGGTGCCGGCTCCGGCCCCCAACCCGGCCCCGGCGCCGGCCGCGGCGCCGTCGTTCGATCCGAACAGCCCGCCGACTCAGGACTTCATGTACCCCTCGATCAGCAACGGGTGCCTGAAAGACGGCGGCAACGTCATCGCGACCGCGTTGGCGGTCGCCGGCCCGGCGAAGATTCCCACCCCCGGCCCCGGCCCCGGCCAGACCGCCTATGTGTTCACCGCAGTCGGCACCCCGGCCCCGGCCGCCGAGCAGAAACTTCCGCTCAACGTCACCTGGGTCAACCTCACCACCGGCCGGTCCGGGAGCGCCACGCTCAAGCCCAATCCGGGTATCAATCCCGACGGCCCGACCACGCTGACCGCCATCGTGGACACCGGTTCGGGCAGCATCATGTCGACGATCTTCGGTCAGGTAACCACGCTCGACAAGCAGTGCACCTTCATGCCGACCATCGGTTCCTCGGTCGTGCCCTGAGCCGCTCCCTGCGGCGAAATCCCGCGCTAGGCTTGGGAAAATCCCAAGCCCGACGTCGAGAGTGGGATAGCGATGGACACGCTCGACCCGATTGACGCGTTGATGCTGACCGCCGAACTGGTGTCCAGCCCGATGCATGTGGCGGCGCTGCTGATCATGACCCCACCCGCCGGTGAGGACGCCAGCACCTGTGTGGACCGGATGCACGCCGAGTCGCTGACCGCGACCGAGGAGATCGACCCGCGGCTGCGCCGACGGCCGCACCGCGGGGTGGAGACCGGCGGCATGTGGGTCTGGCGGGAGGTACCGGACATCGACCTGCGCCGGCAGCTGATGCGGCGAACCCTGCCCGCCGGCTCCGGGATCGCCGCCCTGTGGGAGCTGGTGTCCGAGTTGCACGCCGAGCGACTGGACCGGACGGCCCCGATGTGGACGGCGCATCTGATCGACGGGCTCGACGACGGCCGGTTCGCGTTCTACATCAAGGTGCACCACATCGTCATCGACGGCGTGGCCGGTCTGCAGATGATCGGTGACTCGCTGAGCACCGACCCCGACCGGCGCGCCATGCCGCCGTTCTACGCCGCCAAGATCGCCACCGAACCGGCCTCCGAGGACGACACCGGATCCTCCGGGCTGCCGAACCCGCTGTCGCTGCTGCGCGACACCGTCGGCACCGCGGTGTCCGGGCTCAACCTCACCCGCCATGTGCTGGCCGGCGAGCTGTCGAACATCATCGGCAGCCTGACCACCCGCAGCGTCGCCGCGCCGTTCGGCGCGCCGCACACCCGGTTCAACACCAAGCTGGGCCCGCACCGCGCGGTCGCCGCGACCAGCCTCGACCGGTCCCGGATCCGCGCGGTCCAGGAGGCCGCCGGGGTGACCGGCAACGACGTGGTGATGGCGGTGATCTCCGGGGTCGTCCGGGCCTGGCTGGCCGACCAGGGCGAACTGCCCGAGCAGTCGCTGGTGGCCATCTGTCCGGTGACGGTGCGCAGCCATGAGCAGGCCGCCGCCGACGAGCATGGCAACCAGTTCGGCCTGGGCCTGTGCCCGCTGGGCACCGACATCGCCGATCCGCACCGGCGGCTCAGCCTCATCCACGAGGCCATGGCGGGCGTCAAACACCAGGTGGCCGACAAGGGGCCGGGGGCGATGCTGCTGGTGCTGGCGCCGGCGATCGGCCCGACGGTGCTGCTGCCGTTGTTGCCGTTCACCTCTTGGGTACGCCCGAGCTACAACCTGCCGATCTCGAATGTGCCTGGGCCGCAGCAGCAGAGCTATTTCAACGGCGCCCGGGTCGACGAGGTCTACCCGGTCTCGGTGGTCTACGACGGGATGGCGCTCAACGTCACGGTGTGCTCTTACGCCGACCGGATCGGGGTCGGCTATGTCGCCGATCGCGATGTGGTGCCCGATATCGACGACCTCATTCCGCTGACCGAGAAGGCGCTGGCGGAACTGGAGGACGCGCTGGGAGTGGCGTAGTCCACGCGTCGAGACAGAACTCACGCACACGAAGTGCGAGTGAGCGTGTGCGTGAGTTCTGTCTCGACGCCGGCCGGTGGCCTAGTAGGCCATGAACAGGATGGCGTCCCGGTCGTACTCCATGCCGGGGTGCGCCGCCGCTAGGTGAGCCTGGGTCAGCTCGACCAGTTCGTCTTCGTCCTTCGCGCTGATCGCCTCGCCACACGGACAGTTGATGTGCGTCTTCATCGTCGCCTCCGGTATCAGGCCTTCGCCCTAATCCATGGCTCAGGCCTTCGCCTTCGCCTCACTCAACGACTCAGGCCTTCGCCTTCGCCGCCGCCTTCATCTTCTTCTTGTACGCCCTGACTTCGTCCAGCGAGCCCTTATCGACCACATCGGCGATCGACATGTGGGTGCCGGGCTTGCCGTAGTCCCCCGCGGCGGCCCGCCACCCCTGCGGCGTCACCCCGTACTGCTTGCCGAGCAGCGCCAGGAAGATCTTCGCCTTCTGCTCACCGAATCCGGGCAGCGCCCGCAGCCGGCGCAGCACCTCGGCGCCGTCGAGGTCGCCATCTGTCCACAACCGGGCGGTGTCCCCGCCATAACGGTCGACGATCTCGCGGGCCAGGTCCTGGACACGCTTGGCCATCGAGCCCGGAAAACGATGCACGGCAGGGGTTTTGGCGAATGCCGCAGCGAACTTCTCCGGATCGTAGTCGGCGATCAGCCGGGGATCGAGACCACCGATCCGGTCCAGCATCTTGCGCGGCCCGGCGAACGCCGTCTCCATCGGCACCTGCTGGTCGAGCAACATGCCGGTCAGCAACGCGAACGGCTCCTCGGAGAGCAGTTCGTCGGCCGCCGGGTCACCAGTCAACTGCACATTGGGCACCCCGCCAGTCTAGAACCGCCCCGCACCGGGGTGTTCCGCGGCCGGGATCCCGGTCCGGTGCGGGATGGGAGCATGTTCACCTCGTTTCGCCCAACGCTGTGCGCCGCCTGCCAATACCCTGTGACCACCGTCGAGCCACAGGAGTGTGCGGTGCCCTCATCCGACCTTCCGCCGGAAACCACCCCCAGCGGTGCGCAGTACCTGGCCGTGCAGGCCAGCCCGGAGTTCCAGGAGTTGCGCAGCCGACTGCGCCGGTTCGTCTTCCCGACGACCGTGTTCTTCCTGCTCTGGTACGCCGGCTACGTGCTGCTCGGCGCCTTCGCCCATGACTTCATGGCTACCAGGGTGTGGGGCAACATCAACGTCGGCCTGCTGCTCGGCCTGGGTCAGTTCCTCACCACGTTCCTGATCACCGGCCTCTATGTCCGGTTCGCCAACCGTGAGCTCGACCCGCGCGCGGAGAAGATCCGCAACGAGATGCATTGGAGCGAGCAGTGAACCACCTGAGGCTGCTCGCCGAGTCGAGCACGATCGGCAACCCCGCCGTCAACATCAGCATCTTCGTCGGCTTCGTCATCATCACGCTGTTCATCGTGATCCGGGCCGGCCGCAGCAACACCAACGCCACCGAGTTCTTCACCGCCGGCCACGCCTTCTCCGGCCCGCAGAACGGCATCGCGATCGCCGGCGACTACCTGTCGGCGGCCAGCTTCCTCGGCATCGCCGGCGCGATCGCGGTCTACGGCTACGACGGTTTCCTGTACTCGATCGGCTTCCTGGTGGCCTGGCTGGTTGCCATGCTGCTGGTGGCCGAATTGCTGCGCAACACCGGCAAATTCACCATGGCCGACGTGCTGAGCTTCCGGCTCAGGCAGCGGCCGGTGCGGCTGGCCGCGGCGACCTCGACACTGACGGTCTCGCTGTTCTATCTGCTGGCCCAGATGGCCGGCGCGGGTGCGCTGGTGGCCCTGTTGCTCGACATCAAGGGCCGCGGCGCGCAGTCGGTCGTGATCGCGGTCGTCGGGGTGCTGATGATCATCTACGTGCTCGTCGGCGGAATGAAGGGCACCACCTGGGTGCAGATCATCAAGGCGGTGCTGCTGATCGCCGGCGCGGCGCTGATGACCATCCTGGTGCTGGCCAAGTTCGGACTGAACTTCTCCGACATCCTGGGCTCGGCGCAGAAGATGGTGCACGAGGCCACCACCAAGGGCGTCGCGGGCCGCGACGTGCTGGCGCCCGGGGCGCAGTACGGCGGCTCGACCACCTCGAAGATCAACCTGCTGTCGCTGGGTATAGCGCTGGTGCTCGGCACCGCGGGCCTGCCGCACGTACTGATGCGCTTCTACACGGTGCCCACCGCGAAGGAGGCGCGCCGGTCGGTGGTGTGGGCGATCGCGCTGATCGGCGCCTTCTACCTCTTCACCCTCGCGCTGGGCTACGGGGCGGCGGCGATCGTCGGCCCCGATCGCATTCTGAAGGCCCCGGGCGGCCAGAACTCGGCGGCCCCACTGCTGGCGTTCGAACTCGGCGGGGTGATTCTGCTCGGCGTCATCTCGGCCGTCGCGTTCGCGACGATCCTGGCGGTGGTGGCCGGCCTGACCATCACCGCCTCGGCCTCGTTCGCCCACGACGTGTACGCCAGCGTCATGAAGAACCACCAGGTGACCGAGGACGAGCAGGTCCGGGTCTCCCGGATCACCGCAGTGGTGCTCGGCATCGCCGCGATCGGGCTGGGCATCCTGGCCAACGGCCAGAACGTGGCGTTCCTGGTGGCGCTGGCGTTCGCGGTGGCGGCCTCGGCCAACCTGCCGACCATCGTCTACTCGCTGTACTGGCGACGGTTCAACACCCGCGGGGCGTTGTGGAGCATGTACGGCGGCCTGATCAGCTGCATCGTGCTGATCATCTTCTCCCCGGCGGTGTCGGGCACCAAGACCTCGATGATCCCCGGCGCACACTTCGACTGGTTCCCGCTGGCCAACCCCGGCATCGCGTCGATCCCGCTGGCGTTCATCCTCGGCGTCGTGGGCACGCTGACGTCCTCGGACACCGGCGACCCGGCGCTCAACGCCGAGATGGAGGTGCGGTCGCTGACCGGTGTCGGCGCCGAGCGCGCCACGCACCACTAGTCGAGTCGACGATGCCGCCGCAGTCGCGGCGGCAGAGGAGCGAGACAATTCAACCTAGTCGAGTCGACGATTTATATTGCGGCCCAACACTATTCATTGCCTGGCCACGATCCTGCGCCGCGGCACCCGCGCGGCTTAGCCACTCTTGCGGCGGAACTCCCGGCGGTTCTCCACCGGCCCGTGCGCCCGAGGTTGTTTCGCGCCGCCGTCGACGTGTGCCGCACCACCGGCGGACTTAGCCTTCTTGCGCTCCAGCGCTTCCCGGAACTTGCGCTTGGTGTCGTCCTGCGGATCGGACTCAGACTCGGCCATGCAGGCAGCCTAACCGCTTCAGCGGATCCCGGGCGGCATGCCGTAGAGGTGGGTGATGTGCAGCGCCAGTAGCACCCGGCGGTCGGTGACCATCGCCCGGCGGTACTCGTCCCAATCCGGATGCTCCCCCGCGACATTGCGGTACAGCCGGATCAGCGCCTCGACGGTGTCGTCATCCGGAGCGGCGGCGGGCGCGCTGAGCACCGCGCTGCCCTCGGCCACCGCGTAGGACCAGCCGTCGTCGGAACTCACCAGCATCGAGGCCCGCGGATCGCGGCGCAGGTTTCGGGTCTTGGCCCGGGGTTCGGTGATGGAGACCTCGATGATCAGTTCGCGGGGCTCGAAGTGGTAGGTCACGTTCGAAAGCTGGGGACGGCCGTCGCGTTTGATGGTGGCCAGCACCCCCAACCGGTTACCGGCGATGACCGCGAGCAGTTTGTCGTCGAAAACCTGGCGCCCCATGCCTCCAGAGCGTACGTGGCACCATCGAGTCATGACCCGCTACGCGGCTTTCCTGCGCGGCGTCAACGTCGGCGGAGTGAACCTGAAGATGGCCGAGGTGGCCGACGCGTTGGGCGACGCCGGCTTCACCGAGGTGCGCACCGTGCTGGCCACCGGCAACGTGTTGCTGGACGCCACGGGTTCCGCGGCCGCCGTGCGCAAACGCACCGAGGCCACGCTGCGCGAGACATTCGGCTACGACGCCTGGGTGTTGGTCTATCCGCTGGCGACGGTGCGCGCCATTGCCGACGGCTACCCTTTCGAGCCCGAGGTCGAGGGGCACCACTCCTACGTCACCTTCGTCAGCGACCCGGACGTGCTCGACGAGCTCGCCGCACTCGAAGCGCAATCGCAGGAGAAGATCGCGCGGGGCGACGGGGTGCTGTACTGGCAGGTGCCAAAGCAGAGCACGCTGGACTCCACCATCGGCAAGACCATGGGCAAGAAGCGCTACAAGTCCTCGACCACCACCCGCAACCTGCGCACCCTGGCCAAAGTGCTGCGCAGGTAGGGTTTGGGGCGATGAGCACGCCCGACAAAGTGGACGCCCGCGAGTTGACCGGGGTCTCCGAAACCGCCCTGCTGACGCTCAACGGCCGCGCCCACCAGGCCGGCCTGCCCGGCGCCATCCTGCACGACCCGATGGCCATCGAACTGCGCGACGCCATCGACTTCGACTACGACAAGTTCGGCCGCAAGGGCCAGGAGATGGCGCTGCGCTCGCTGGCCGTCGACCGCTGTGCCCTCGACTATCTGCGGACCCATCCGCGGGCCACCGTCGTCGCGCTGGCGGAGGGCTTCCAGACCAGCTTCTGGCGCCTGAACGAGGCACTACCCGACGCGCAGTTCCGCTGGGTATCGATCGACTTCCCGCCCGTCATCGAACTGCGCCGGCGGCTACTGCCGTCCTCGCCGCGGATCACCTACCTGCCGCAGTCGGCCCTGGAATACAGCTGGATGGACAAGGTCGACAGCAGCGACGGCGTCTTCATCACCGCCGAGGGCCTGCTGATGTATCTGCAGCCCGCCGAGGCCATGGAGCTGATCACCCGGTGCGCCAAGCGTTTTCCCGGTGGTCAGATGTTCTTCGACCTGCCCCCGGTGATGGTGAAGAAGCTGGCCCCCAACGGCATGCGGTCCTCCAAGCACTACCGGGTGCCGCCGATGCCGTTCAGCCTGTCGGTGGACCAACTTGCCGGGCTGGTCGGCACCGTGCCCGGCATCAAGGCCTTCCACGATCTCCCGATGCCGAAGGGACGCGGGGTGTTCTTCGAGAAGATGTACCCCGCCATCCACGCGTTCCGGCCTACTAGGAACTTCCGCGGCGCCTACGCCCTGCTCGAATTCGGCTAGCAGCTCAGGCCGGAGTCAATCGAAGGCGGCATCGACGTAGCGCAGCGCGTCCTGCTTGCCCAGCCCGACGGCGCGGGCGGCCTGCACATAGACCTGTGCGGCGGCGGCCATCGTCGCATCGGCGGGATCGGCCCGGGCCACGAAAGTCCCGAACCGGCGGCGCGTTTCGAGCAGTCCGGCGGCCTCCAGCTCGCGGTAGGCGCGGGCCACGGTGTTGGTGGCCAGGCCGAGTTGGCCGGCCAGTTCCCGCACCGTCGGCAGTCGGGTGCCGGGCGGCAGCCGGCCGTCGCGGACGGCGTCGATGATCTGGCCGCGCAACTGATCGAACAGCGGCCGACGATCCCCGGCCTCGAGGCGCAACCATTCCCGCAGCTCCGACACGTCCTCAGTATCGCCGAGACCCGCTATTTTGGTGAGGTGCGTATCGCGGTGCTCAGCGGGGCGGGGATCTCCGCCGAAAGCGGGGTGCCGACGTTCCGGGACGACGCGACCGGGTTGTGGGCCAAGTACGACCCCTACGAGCTGTCCAGCACCGAGGGCTGGCAGAGCCACCCGGAACGGGTGTGGGCCTGGTACCTGTGGCGACACCACCTGGTCGCGGAGGTGCAGCCGAACGACGGGCACCGCGCCGTGGCGGCGTGGCAGGACTACGCCGACGTCACCGTGATCACCCAGAACGTCGACGACCTGCATGAGCGGGCGGGCAGCCGGCCCGTGCACCACCTGCACGGCAGCCTCTCGGAGTTCTGGTGCGACACCTGCGGTTCCCGCTATCACGGTCCGCTGCCCGACATGCCGGAGCCGGAGTTGGAGCGGATGCCGCCGCACTGCGAGTGCGGCGGGCTGATCCGGCCGGGGATCGTCTGGTTCGGCGAACAGCTTCCCGACGAGCCGTGGCAGGCCGCGGTCGAGGCCGTCGCCACCAGCGATGTGCTGGTCGTGGTCGGCACCTCGGGGATCGTCTACCCGGCGGCGGGCCTGCCGGACGTGGCACTCGCCCGGGGGGCGGTGGTGGTGGAGGTCAACCCGGAAGCCACGCCGCTGTCGGGCAACGCGACCCTCACCATCCGCGAGGGCGCCAGCACCGCGCTGCCCAGGCTGCTGCATCAGCTGCCCGCCCTGTTGAACTAGGCGGATTTCACCGCCCGGCCCAACGCGATCTCCTGCACCGGCATCGGCACCCAGGCCGGCATCGTCGCCTCGTGGCGTGCGGTCTGGATGGTGAAGTTCGCACCGGCGATCGCCCGCTCGGTCTCGCGGTGGGTGTGACAGTTGCCGGCCATCCGCGGCCAGAACGTCGCGTCGGCCGCCCGCTGCAGCCGGCCTCGCCAGCCGGGCTGTGCGATGTGCTCGAAGTAGCGCAGTTCCCCGCCGGGCTTGAGCACCGAATTGAGTTGGCGCAGGACAGCATCCGGGTCATCGACCGAACACAGCACCAGCGAGCACACCACGGCGTCGAACGGCTCGATGGCCGGCATGGTCTCGATGGTGGACTCGATCACCGTCACCGGCACCGGCGCCGATGCCGCGGACTGCTTGGCGTGCGGGGCGAGGCGGGTCTCCGGTTCGAGCGCGACGACCTCGGTGACCGTGTCGGGGTAGAACTCGAAGTTGGTTCCGGTGCCGGCGCCGACCTCGAGGACCCGGCCGGTCAACCCGGCGAGATTCTCCTTGCGCAACTTCTTGATCACGCCCGCCTCATGGGCGGACATCACCGTCCACATCCGCGCGAAGAACGGGTGGTCGAACGTCTGGGCCGTCATCTCTGTTCTCCTTGCGACTGGGGCGCTGGTCATCTCACAGTCTGCCCCGAGCGGACCTCGGCGGGCTCGGCCGGTTCCTCGCGCAAGCCGATGCGCGCGTGCAGCCGGGCCAGCGGTGTGGGGGCCCACCAGTTCCACCGCCCCATCACGTGCATGAACGCCGGGAGCAGGGCCATCCGGACCAGCGTGGCGTCGACCAGGACTGCCAGCGTCAGCCCGAGTCCCACGATCCGCATGAACGACACCTGGGCCGCGATCAGCGCGGCGAACGCGATCGCCATGATCGATGCCGCCGCCGTGACGACGCGCCCGGTCCGGGCCAGTCCCAGGGCCACGCTCTCGTCGTTGTCGGCACGGCTCTGGGGGGATGCCAGCCAGTACTCCCGGATCCGCGACACCAGGAAGACCTCGTAGTCCATCGAGAGGCCGAAGGCGACGCAGAACAGCAAGACCGGCATGTTCGCTTCCAGGGTGCCGGTCGGGGTGGTGCCGAACGCGTTGAGGTGACCCTCCTGGAAGATCCACACCAGGGCGCCGAACGTGGCCGAGAGCGACAGCACGTTGAGCACCAGCGCCTTCAGTGGCAGTACCAGGCTGCCGGTCAGCAGGAACAGCAGCACGAAGGTGATCACCCCGATCAGCGCCAAGACCAGCGGCAACCGCGAGGTGATGGCGTGCACGTTGTCGCGGTTCACCTGCGCGCCACCGCCGATCAGGACCTTGCGCCCGGCCGGCGTGGGAACGGCGTGCAGCCGGCTCAACTGGGTCTTGGACGCATCGGAGAACAGCATCGTGGTGCTGCGCACGGTCAGGAACGCGCTGCCCTGGGCGATGGCGGTGGGTGCCGAGGGCGGACCGACCCGGTTGCCGCCGACGAACGTTCCGCCCGGCGCCGACACCAGCGAGACGTCGGGGACCCGCGACAGATCGGCGGCGTAACGGTCCAGTTCGGCGGGCACGATCCCGTCGGCGGCCGGGATCACCATGCTGACCGCGGTGTTGAAGTTGCTGGGGAACTCGTCGCGCAGGCGGTCGCCGACCTGGTGGGTGGATGCGCTGCGGGGCAGCACCCGGTCGTCGGGATTGCCGAACTGCACCCGCAGGAACGGCACACCCAGGAAGATCAGGAACGCCGTGATCGCGATTCCGACCGGGACGGCCCGGCGCATGACGAATTTCGTTGAGCGGTACCAGAATTGCCGCTCGACCGGCTTGACGGTCGGCTCCGGCCGGTTGAACACGCGGCGCAGCAGCCGCCGCATGTCCAGGGCGTCGAGCCGATCTCCCAGCAGCACGATGATGGCGGGGGTGACGATCACCGCGGCGGCGGCTGCGAAGGCGACCGTCGCGATGCCTGCGTAGGCCAGCGACTTCAGGAAGTACATCGGGAACAGGATCATCGCCGCCATCGACAGCCCCACGGTGGTCGCCGAGAACAGCACGGTGCGGCCTGCGGTTGCCATGGTGCGCACCAGTGCGGCGTCCCGGTTGCCGCCGGCGGCGACCTCCTCGCGGTAGCGGCTGACGATCAGCAGCGTGTAGTCGATCGCGAGTGCCAGCCCCAACGCCGTGCTGATGTTGAGGCCGAAGATCGACACGTCGGTGGCGAGGGTGATCAGCCGCAGCATCGACATCGAACCGAGGATGGCCAGCACCCCGACGACCATCGGCAGCGCCGCGGCGACCAGGCCCCCGAATACCCAGACCAGCACCAGGAAGCTCAGCGGGACGGCGATGATCTCCATCGTCAGCAGATCGCGCTGGGTCTGGGCGGTGATCTGGGCGTACACCATCGCCTTGCCGCCCGCCCGCACCGTCACCCCGTCGCGGTCGTGGCCGACCTGCTCGGCCAGCGCCTCGGCGTACTTGGGCGCATCGTTCTCGCCGCCGTCGATGGTCGCGACGATCAGGCCGGTCCTGCCGTCGCGGCTGAGCAGTTCACCGGCGGCTGCCGGCGGCGAGGTCCACGGCGACGTCACCCCCATGACATGCGGCGAGGCGGTGAGGGCGGCGACGATGTCGGCGCCCACCGCGCGGGCCGCGGGGGCGGTGGCCCCGTCCGGGTCGGTGACCGTGACCAGCAGTTGCTGGTCGCTCTGGCCGAATTTCTCGCCGAGCAGGCGAGCGGACTGCGCCGATTCGGAAGTGGGGTCCTGGAAACCGCCCGCAGACATGTGTCTTGCGACCGGGATGCCGAACAGCGCGGTGGCCACCGCAACCAGGGCGGCGGCGGCGAGGATCCGCCGGGGCGTGCGAATCGCCAGCCGCGCGATGGCTTGCAGCACGTCGCGTCCTTCCCACTGGTCGGCCGTGGGATTTCCTGTAATGACCGGCCTGTCAATCGTTCTACCAGCAAACATGGCGGCGGAATCTGACCAGAGGATGACGTGCTGGCCTACCGGCCGGTAACTCGCGACCTGACTCCCGGGTAATAATTGCCAGCATTTTCCGAAACGTGACTCAATGAATCCTTAATGGTGACCCATACGCTCAGTGTCATGTGGATCGACGACACCAGCGCAGATGTCATCAAGGTTGACTTCGACGCGCTTTACCACGGCGACGTTCTGGTCGAGGGTGACACCTCGGAGCAGTTCGAGGATCGCACGCCGCTGGCCAACGCCAGCTGACCGAACACCGGCAGCTGCTCTCGCCGCCTAGTGCGGTGCGCGCCCATTGCCGGGTTGGGTCGCTCCCTTACATCGCGTGCGTGCCCGCCTGATTTCAGGCGGGCATTTTCGCGTCTCGACCAGGTGTGACCAGGCCGGCGCCCGCCCGCCCGCCCGGCCCGCCTAACCGGCCTCGATTTCGACACGTCCGTCGGTGACCCGAACCCGCCACGACTTGACGTCCTCTTCCGCGGGCGGCCCGAGGGCCTCGCCCGAGCACACATCGAACATTGCGCCGTGTCGTGGGCACACGACCGCACCGTCGCACAGGTCACCGGTGGCAAGCGAAGCGCCTGCGTGGGGGCACCGATCGTCGATGGCATAGACCTGACCCTCGACGAGGAACAGTGCGACGGGCGACTCCTCCACCGACACCAGATGGCCGCGGTCGGCGGACAGATCGGAAAGCTTGGCCACCTCGACGTACGTCATCATCACCTCACGGCCGGGAAATCGGACACCGCAGGTTGAGAGTCGCTGTCCAAAGGCAGGCGCAGTGCACTGTCCACCAGGTTCACCAGCATCCGATCCACATCGGCTCGCCGCGCCGCCCCGAACCTCATCAGTGCCACGATGTGCGCGGCGCCGTTGAAGATGCGCGCCGCAGCCTCGACGTCGAGCGCCGGTGGGGCGACGCCCGCGCGAACGCCCTGGCGAATCGTCTTGCGGATGCGCCGCAACGCCCGTCTCTGGAAGTCGAGCCAGCCCGCCCAGTTCTCGTCATGCACTGCGGTGCTCCAGTCCAACCACACCCGTGCGTAGTCGGGGTGAGTGTCGACGGAGTCCGCGAACGCTCGGGCCAGCGCCAGGAGCGCCTCGCGTGGATCGTCGTGTGAGTCGAGGACGTCTTGAATCATCCCGGACATGAACGCGTCGACGGTCTCCAGCACATCGCGCACCAGCGCCTCCCGGCTGGGGAAGTGGACGAAGACGGTCGCGACCGACACGCCCGTCTCGGCGGCGATACCCGCGTGCGACGCCCGGCCGATCCCCTCGCGTGCGAAAACGTGGATTGCGCTCTCGAGGAGTTGGGCACGACGGTCGGCCGTGCGCATCCACTGGCGCTTAGCCGGCATGGTGGGCTCCGAGGGCAGGCATTTCGGCTTCACGATACGACACCTCCCGCCCGACTGCTGTTCTGCCAAGGGTATTGACGCCGGTGCGGCCGAAGCGTAACTTCCCCCAAGTATCACAAAGTGAGTACTTTATCAAAAGTTAGCATGTCGGCCCAGAAGGAGCCACCCGTGCTCGACGACCACGTGGTCATCATCACCGGCGCCGCGTCTGGCATCGGACGCGCGACGGCAGTCGCAGCCGAGGCAGCGGGGGCATCCGTGGTCCTCGCCGATCGCGACGTCGCACAGGGCACTGCGGCATGCGAATCCCTCGGCCGGAAGGCATCTTTCGTCGAGGTCGACGTTGCCCGAAGCGATGCCGTTCGCGACCTCTTCGACGCCGCCTACCGCGACCATGGCCGCGTGACCGGGGTGGTGAACAACGCCGGTGTGGGATGTCCGATGTTGCCCACCGCAGACCACTCCGAGGCGGAGTGGGACCGCGTTCTCAGCGTCGACCTCAAGGGCGTGTGGCTGTGCATGCGGGAGGCGATCACGCGCATGCTCGCCGCGGGCGCGGGCGGCTCGATCGTCAACGTCGCCTCGGTCGCAGGTCTGGTCGGATTCCCCGGGGCGGCGCCGTACTCCGCGGCCAAACACGGAGTCGTGGGTCTGACCAAGACCGCAGCGGTCGAGTACGCGCCGGCCAACATCAGGGTCAACGCCGTGTGCCCGGGCGGCGTGGAAACGGCCATGGTCGAAGAGTTGGTCAGCGGCGGTGTGGTGACACGAGCCGACCTGGAAACAGCGCAACCGGTTGGGCGCATCGGCCGACCCGAAGAGATTGCCGCAGCGATTGTCTGGCTGCTCTCCGATGCCGCGTCGTTGACGACGGGGGCCGCGCTCCCGGTCGACGGTGCATGGACCGCGCGGTGACCTACGTCGAGGAGGAATACTGACATGACCACACAACCGGCCGAGGCAATGGCGGAAGATCCGTGGAAGGGCGTCAACCCGCTCGATCCGGTATGGCGCGACAACCCGTATCCGGCGATGAAGGTGCTTCGCGAGACCGATCCGGTGAACTACGTCCCCGGTGCTGACCTCTGGCGGCTTTTCCGCTACGACGACATCACCGATCTCTACCGGAATGCACCGGCCGGCAATGTCGGTGTCGACGGCGAGAATCCAGGTCGCGAGAAGGACTCCCTCCGTGGCGGGTTCATCGACTTCATGCTCGAGAAGGAAGGCGCCGAACACGCGCGGCTACGCCGCCTGGTGGTGATGGCGTTCAACGCCAAACGCATCGAGGCGATGCGCGACGACATCCAGCAGTCGGTCGACCAGTTCCTCGCGCCGCACTGGGCCAACGGGCACATCGACTGGATGCGGGATTTCGCCGCCTACCTGCCCGGCACCGTGACCTGCCGGCTGCTGGGCGTGCCACTCGAGGATCGCGACAAGTTCAACGACTGGACCGCCGCGCGCACCAACGCGTTCTTCATCGACCTGCTGCCCGAGGAAACCCTGCACATCGCCAACGAAGCGGCTGAGCAGATGGCCGACTACTTCGAGGCCCTCGTCGAGAAGCGCCGGTCCGATCCGGGCGACGATCTGTTGACCGCACTGATCCGCGTCGAGGAGCAAGGCGATCGGCTCACCCTTCATGAGCTGATCGTCCAGGTGATCGGCCTGATGGTCGCGGGCTACGAGACGACGATCGGCCTTCTCGGCAATGGCCTGCGGCTGCTGATCGAGAACCCCGAGTCCGTCGAGGCCCTGCGAGCGGATCCGTCGAAGATGCCACTCGCCGTGCAGGAATGCCTGCGCATGGAGGGGCCCATCCTGTTCAACTGGCGAATCCTGCACGAGGACTATGAATTCGGCGGCACCAAGATTCCGGCGGGCGCGCAGATCTGGGCGATGATCGCGTCGGGAAACCGTGACGCCGCGCACTTCGCCGACCCCGACCGGTTCGACATCTCGCGCACCGACACCGACCATCTGTCCTTCGGCGGGGGCAGGCACTGGTGCCTGGGACAGCACATGGCGCGCATCGAAGCGGAGATCGCGTTCACCACGTTCTTCAACCGCGCCCGCAACGTGCGGCTGGACAACCCCGATCACACGGAGTGGTCCTCGTCCTTCTTCCGCATCCCTGGCAGTATGCCGGTTTCCTTCGATCCTGCCTGAGCCCCGGGGACGATCACCATGGCAAGCAAGCCCATCAGATTCGGCCTCTACTACGACTTTCGCAATCCGTCTGATCACCAGCAGGATTCGGCGGCGCTCTACTCCGGGATACTGGACCAGATCGTTCGCGCCGAAGCGCTCGGCTGGGACGACGTCTGGATCTCGGAGCACCACTTCTGTGACGACGACTACCTGCCGTCGGTCTTTCCGATGGCCGCGGCGATCGCGGCCCGAACGCACCGGATCAGAATCGGCACGGGGATCCTGATCCTGCCGTTTCACGATCCCGTCCGGGCCGCCGAGGACGCCGCGGTGGTGGACATCTTGTCCAATGGCCGTTTGGAACTCGGCATCGGCGGCGGTTACCGCGTCGAGGAGTTCGCCGGCTTCGGTATCGACCCGGCCGAGCGGTCGGGCCGCCTCAACGAGGCGATACCGCTCTTGCGCAGGCTCTTCAGCGGTGAGACGTTCAGCCACCACGGCAAGTACTACCAGTACGGCGAAGTCTCGTTGCGGCCACTCCCGGTGCAGGGTGCGCAGCTGCCGCTGTGGGCCGGCGGGACCACGCCCGCCGCGATTCGCCGAGCTGCCAAGCACTGCGACGGCTTCCTCGGACTCGGACCGATCGGACCGATGATTCCCGCGTACCGGCAGGAGTTGGCGAAGGCGGGCAAGGATCCCGATGGCGCGGAGATCGCCTCGGCGCTGATGTGGCTGTTGGTGTCCCGCGATCCCGACCGGCGCTGGAAGGAGGCCCAGGCACACCTGTCCTACCAGATCAACCGCTACGCGACCTGGACCCAGGCCGCCGGACTGGACTTCGTCAAACCCGCTCACGATCGGGCCGCGCTGGAAGCGCAGGGCTGTCTGATCGTGACGCCCGAACAGGCCAGCGAGATTCTCGAGAACTTCATTGCCGACAACCACCTCAGCAGGTTCTACAGCTGGACGCTGCCGCCCGGGCTGCCACCCGAATGGAGCGACGAGCACGTTGAACTGTTCGCCACCGAGGTAGCGCCGAACTTCCGGTGATGCCGGCATCGCCAAGAGTCAAGGACAACGAGGAGCATCGTGGGCAATAAGCAGCACTTTGACGCAGTGGTGATCGGAGCGGGCTTCAGCGGTCTCCGGATGCTCTGGGAGCTCAGGCAACTCGGGCTCACCACCCGTGTCATCGAAGCCGCGCCCGATGTCGGCGGCACCTGGTACTGGAACCGGTACCCCGGCGCACGCACCGACAGCGACAGCTGGGTCTACGCCTTCTCGTTCTCCAAAGAGCTCCAGGACGAGTGGGATTGGCAAGAGCGATACCCGACGCAACCCGAGGCGTTGGCGTATCTGCAGCATGTTGCCGATCGCTTCGACATGCGGCGCGACATTCAGTTCGAAACCCGTATGGAGTCGGCGGTCTACGACGAGACCACCAACCGATGGACCGTGACGACCGACCAAGGCGACAGCTACACCTGCCGATACTTCGTCCCTGCAACCGGTGTGCTGTCGTTGCCGTACACCCCGCCGTTCCCGGGCATCGACACCTTCGAAGGCGAGTCCTATGTGACCGGACGCTGGCCGAAAGAGCCGGTCGACTTCACGGGCAAGCGCGTCGCCGTGATCGGCACCGGTGCCACCGCCATCCAGGCCATCCCGATCATCGCGCAGACCGCAGCCCACGTGACGGTGTTCCAGCGGACGCCGAACTACGTGCTGCCGGCGCGCAACTACACGCTCAGCGATGGTGAGCGCCAGGCGATCCGCAGGGACTACGGCAGCATCTGGAATCGGGCTCGCGAACACTTCTTCGGCGTCGCGATGGACGACCCGGGAGGTGCACTACAGGATGCGACGCCGGCCGAGCAGCAACGGGTTCTCGAGTACGGCTGGGAAGTCGGCGGGTTTCGCTACATCTTCGAGACCTTCTCGGACCTGCTGGTCGACGACCGCTCCAATGAGGTCGCTTCGGAGTTCATCCGCAACAAGATTCGTGCGATAGTCCACGATCCGCAGACCGCCGAGTTGCTCTGCCCGAAGGACTATCCCCTGGTGGGAAAGCGTCCTCCGCTCGGGCACCTCTACTACGAGGCGTTCAATCGCAAGAACGTGAGCCTGGTCGACATCAGCCAGAACGAGATCACCGAGATCACGGCTCGCGGCGTCCGCACCGCCACCGACGAGTACGAGGCCGACATCATCGTCTTCGCGACGGGATTCGACGCGGTGACCGGGACGCTGAAGAGTCTCGACATCCGCGGCAAGGGTGGACAACTGCTGCGGGACAAATGGAATGGCGGCCCGCGAACACAGCTCGGTATCGCGGTCGACGGCTTCCCGAACATGTTCTTGATCTGCGGTCCGCAGACGCCGTTCGCCAACCTGCCGGTCGTGATCGACGGCATTGTCGAATGGATCGGACAGGCGATTCGTCATCTGGACGAGAACGGGTTCACGTCGATGGAGGCCACGCACGACGCGGTCGAGGCGTGGGCCAGGCACATGGATGAGCTTGTCAACGCGACGGTGCTGTCCCGTGGGAAGCGTTCATGGTTCCTCGGCGACAACATCCCGGGCAAGGCGCACGCGGTGCTCTTCTATTTCGGTGGCGTGGGCAACTATCGCCAGGAGTGCCAGGCCGCGATCGCGAAGGATTACGACGGCTTCGAGTTGGCGAGGTGAGCGCGCCCGCACGCCTTCCGGGCCGGCTCGGAACACCCGACCTGACCATGGGCGACGACCCCCGCGCCGACCCGCGCATGATCGCGGCCTTCGCGCCGCTCGGACTCGACCAGCCCTCCCCCGCAGCACCGCTCGATACCACCGCACCACTTGCGGACCGGCTCGCATACGTCGCCGGTTTCGAGCAGCAGTTCGCCATGGTCATCAACGCGCTGTTCAGTTCACCGTCGCCGCTCCCGGGTGTCACCGAGACCACCGTCGAGATCATGGGTGTCGACGGGAATCAGATCAGGCTCTATATTCATCGCCCCTCCGGCCACAGCGCGCCCCTGCCCGCCGTGGTGCACCTGCACGGCGGCGGGATGGTGATGTTCGAGGCGTCGTGGCCGAACTACCGCCGCTGGCGCGACGAGCTCGCCGCAGCCGGCACCATCGCGATCGGTGTCGAGTTTCGCAATGGCGCAGGAGTGCTTGGCCCGCATCCGTTTCCGGCCGGTCTGCGCGACTGCGCCAGTGCCGTGCGCTGGGTGCATGCCCATCGCGATGAGCTCGGCATCTCCGCCATCGTCGTCTCCGGTGAGTCCGGTGGCGGCAATCTCAGTCTGGCAACCGCACTGATGGCGAGAAGTGACGGCTGGATCGAGGAGATCGACGGCGTCTACGCGCAGTGCCCGTTCATCTCCAACACCTGGAGCGAGAAGTCGCCGGACCTGCCGTCGCTGTATGAGAACGACGGCTACCTGCTGGATGTCAGCGCAATGGATGTACTTGCCAGCGTTTACGATCCCGGCGGAGAGAATTCCGGCAACCCGTTGTGCTGGCCGTACCGCGCTCAAGTGGCGGACCTGGCAGGACTGCCACCGCACGTCATCTCGGTCAACGAGCTTGACCCGTTCCGCGACGAGGGCCTGGAATACGCCCGGATGCTCGTCAGGGCCGGTACCTCCGCGGTGTGCCGCTCCGTCGGCGGCACCTGCCATGCGGGCGACACCCTCCTGCCCGAGGCACTCTCGGACGTCTACCGTTCCACCATCCGCGACATCTCCGGGTTCGCAAAGTCACTGCAGGGGAATGGTTCACCTGGTGACTAATCTCGCCGGCAATCTCATCGAGTCTGCGCGCGGACACCCGGATCGGATCGCCCTACGCCTCGACGAGACCGCTCTTCGATACAGCGAGCTCGACTCCTTGACGGCGCGGATCGCCGGCCTCCTGGTTTCGCGCGGCGTATGCCCCGGCGATCGGGTGGGCATCATGCTGCCGAACGTGCCCGAGTTCGCGGCCGTCTACTACGGAGTGCTGCGCGCGGGTGCAGTGGTGGTTCCGATGAACGTGCTGCTGAAGGAGCGCGAAACCACGTTCTATCTGTCCGACTCGCAGGCCCGAGTGGTCATCGTATGGCACGAATTCGCGGAAGCCGCCGCGGCGGGGGCCGCTGCGGCACAGGCAGATTGCATCGTGGTGAAGCCCGGCGACCTCGACGAACTGATCGGTACCGCCACGCCGCTGGACGGCGTGGTGGCGCGCGAGGGCTCCGACACCGCGGTCATCCTCTACACATCCGGCACCACCGGCACGCCGAAAGGCGCTGAGCTGACCCACGCCAACCTGCTGCATAACACCGCCTGCATCGTCGACATGCTGCATCTGACTCCCCGGGACGTCATCATCGGCGCTCTGCCGCTGTTCCACGCCTTCGGCCAGACCGTCGGCCTTGGCGCCGCAGTCGCAGCCGGCGGCTGCCTCACCCTCCTCCCGCGGTTCTCCCCGAATGCGCTGCTTGAAATCGTTGCGCGCGATCGGGTTACGATCTTCCAAGGTGTCCCCACCATGTTCGCCGCCGCCCTGCACTGCGACGCCCGCCCGGACACCCGTACCCTGCGGCTGTGCGTCTCGGGTGGGGCGGCCATGCCGGTCGAGGTGATGCGCGCGTTCGAGGAAACCTTCGGGTGCACGATCCTCGAAGGCTACGGCCTGAGTGAGACCTCGCCCTCGGCGTCGTTCAACCAACCCGATCGCGAGCGGAAGCCCGGCTCGATAGGCACACCGATCGCCGGGGTCGAGATGAAACTGGTCGACGTCAACGACGACGGCGTCGGCGAGATCGCCATCCGCGGGCGCAATGTCATGAAGGGCTACTGGAACCGACCGGATGCGACGGCGGCCGCAATCGATGCCGACGGCTGGTTTCACACCGGCGACCTGGCGCGTGTCGATGAGGACGGCTACTACTTCATCGTCGACCGCTGCAAGGACATGATCATCCGCGGCGGCTACAACGTGTATCCACGGGAGATCGAGGAAGTTCTCTACGAGCACCCGGATGTCCGCGAGGCTGCTGTTGTCGGCATCCCCGACGCCATACTGGGCGAGGAGGTCGGTGCCGCGATCACGCTGGTCCCCGGCGCCGAGCCCGACGCCGCGGCTGTCCGGGAGTTCGTCAAGGCCCGTGTCGCGCCCTACAAGTACCCGCGCCGGATCTGGTTCGTCAGCGAGTTGCCGAAGGGCCCGACCGGCAAGATTCTCAAACGCGAAATCGCGATTCCGGTGCCGTCCTCATGAACCGGCTCACCGGCGAACTACCACCCTGGCCGGACGATGCGCCCGTGCGGCCCAGCACCATGCGGCGCGCGGCATGCGACGACGCGCTGACCGAACTCGAGACACGCATCGGAGCGCTCACCGCGGACTCCGGACTCGAGTTGCACGGGGTCGTGCGCGAACTGGCCGAACCGCACGCAATTCGGAACCAGGCCATCGAGGCCGACGCCAGGGAACGAGTGGCCGTCCTCGCTCGCGTCCACAGCGCGGTCGCGCAGCTGCGCGGATTGCCGAGCGCGGAGGCGATGATCGCCGCCGCTCCCCGGCAGGCCTGCGAAGCATGCGACTTCGATCGCGCGGTGCTGTACCGGGTACGCGGCAGGGAGCTCATCGCCGAGTCCTTGTGGGTCAAGGACGATCCGGACGCCGCCGCGCGTATGTTGGCCTTCAGCCGGGAGCACCCTGCCGTGCTCGAGCCGCGGGTCCTCGAAGCGGAGATGGTGCGACGGCGCCGAGTCCTTCGGGGTAGGACCCTCGCGGGCGATCGGCAGGTACTGGCCGAACTGGCGAAGGCCTACGACACCCGCTCCTATGTCGCGGCGCCGATCATGCCGGAGGGCCGGGTCATCGGATTCATCCATGCCGACCACCGGCTGAAGCCACGCCAGGTGGACGATTTCGACCGTGACTGCCTGTGGGCATTCGCGGAGGGCTTCGGCCTCGCTGTCGAGCGAGCGCAACTGATAGACCGCCTGCGCGCGCAGGGCCGGGAACTACAGCGGCTACTGCAACGAACCGAGGCTGTGGTTGCCGAATACCTGACCGCCGAGGTGGAACTCGCTAGCGGCGATTACGACGACGGACCCACCTCCCGGGCAACGAGCGCCATCATTCCGATCACCGACAACACCGTTTCGAGAGAACTCACCAGGCGCGAACTCGAGGTCCTGGAGCTGTTGGGCGCCGGGGCCTCGAACGCCAGCATCGCCACCCGCCTCTCGACCCATACCGCCAAGTCACATGTCAAGCGAATCCTTCGCAAGCTGGGCGCGGCCAATCGCGTCGAGGCCGCCACGATGTGGGTCCAGGCGCAGTCCCGATGGTCACCAGACCTCGGTCACGCGCTCCGCACGGGTTGAGCGTGCGTACGTGCCCGCCTGATTTCAGGCGGGCACTTTCGCGTCTCGACCCGGTGTGACCATGCCGGCCAGCCGGCCGCCGATGATCTCCTCGGCCTCGGTGACGATCCGGCTGACCAGGTCACCCACCGTCGGGATGTCGTTGATCAGGCCCATCGCGGTGCCCACGGTCCAGATGCCGGCGTCGACGTCACCCTCGTCGAAGACCCGCCGGCCGCGGGTGCCTGCGACCAGGTCCTTGACGTCGTCGAACTGTCCGCCCTTCTTGAGGATGTCGACGACCTCGCGGGAGACCGCGTTGCTGGCCACCCGGGCGGTGTTGTGCAGGCTGCGGAAGATCAGCTCAGTGCCCAGCTCGTTGCCGGCCACGATCGATTCCTTGACGTTCTGGTGGATGCAGGACTCCACCGTGCACATGAACCGCGAGCCCATGTTGATGCCGTCGGCGCCGAGCGCCAGCGCGGCGACCAGGCCGCGGGCGTCGGCGAAGCCGCCGGAGGCGATCATCGGGATCTCGATCTTGTCGGCGGCCGCCGGGATCAGCACCAGGCCGGGCACGTCGTCCT
Organism: uncultured Mycobacterium sp.; assembly: GCA_964535335.1. GTDB lineage: Bacteria > Actinomycetota > Actinomycetes > Mycobacteriales > Mycobacteriaceae > Mycobacterium. The sequence continues at coordinate 45,495 of CAZHUU010000006.1, read as the reverse complement.
CACCCGGGTGACCGGCGCACTCGAAGCCGTCGATGCTGATGCCGTCCACGCCCAGGCTCTGCGCCTTGACGGCGTGGCGCACCGACGTGCACTTGTGCAGCACCTTGATGCCGTGGTCGTGGAACATCGGCAGGTGCGGGGCCGGGTTGGAGCCGGCGGTCTCGACGATCTTGATGCCCTCGTCGACGATGACCTGCCGGTACTCGTCGTACGGCGGCGGGTTGATCGCGGGCAGGATCGTCAGGTTCACGCCGAACGGCTTGTCGGTCAGTTCCCGGGTCTTCTGGATCTCGCGGGACAGATCGGCCGGCGTCGGCTGGGTCAGCGCGGTGATGAAGCCCAGCGCGCCGGCGTTGGCTACAGCCGCCACCAGCTCGGCCCGGCCGACCCACTGCATACCGCCCTGGGCGATCGGGTGCTCGACCCCGAAGGTCTCGGTGAACTTCGTAGTGATCGTCATCTGCTTCCTTCGCTCAGCGTTGTCTGATGCTCTTCGCGCGAACGCTCATCGCGGCGCCATGCGGATGGCGCCGTCGAGGCGGATCACCTCGCCGTTGAGCATCGGATTTTCCACGATGTGCACGGCCAGCGCGCCGTATTCGCTGGGCTTGCCCAGCCGCGACGGGTGCGGCACCTGCGCGCCGAGGGAGGCCTTGGCCGGCTCGGGCAGGCCCGCCAGCAGCGGGGTGTCGAACAAGCCGGGGGCGATGGTGACCACGCGGATCTGCTTGTCGGCGAGGTCGCGGGCGATCGGCAGGGTCATGCCGACCACACCGCCCTTGGACGCTGAGTAGGCGGCCTGGCCGATCTGGCCGTCGAACGCGGCGACCGAGGCCGTGTTGATGATGACGCCCCGCTCTTGGCTGTCTTGGCTGCCGACCGGGTCGCTCTTGGCCATCCGCTCGGCGCCCAGGCGCAGCACGTTGAAGGTGCCGACCAGGTTGATGTTGACGATGCGGGCGAACTTGTTCAGCGGGTACACCCCGCCCTTGCCCAGGACGCGGATCGCATCGCCGGTGCCGGCGCAGTTGACGACGATGCGCACCGTGCCGAGGGTTTCGGCCAGGTCGAAAGCTTTGGTGACCGCCTCCTCGTCGGTGACGTCGGCGGGGGCGAACCGCACCGCGTCACCCAACTCCTTGGCGACCTCTTCGCCGTTCGAACTCGGCAGGTCGAGGATGACCACCTTGGCGCCCTCGTCGAGCAGGGCCTTGGTGGTGGCCAGGCCCAGGCCTGAGGCGCCACCGGTGACGACGGCGACCGCGTCTTTGATCAGCACGGATGTCTTCCTTTCAGTACGTCGACTGGTCTGGTCCGGCCGACTTTTCCTCGGGACGTCCGCCCCGCGCCCGTCGTCGACCTACTGGTTGGTTGGGGACTATACCCAATCCCGAAGCACGGCCTCGGTGTCGGCTCCCGGCACCCCGGGTTCTCGCGGTCGATCCGGCACGCTGCGGGAGAACCGCGGCGCCGGGGCCGGGAACAGCGAGCCGTTCTCCTCGTAGAAGGTGTCGCGCTCGGTGTTGTGCGCCTCGGTCTCGACCTCGGCGAACGACAGCACCGGGGTGACGCAGGCGTCGCTGCCGGCGAACACCGTGGCCCAGTGGTCGCGGTCCCGGGACGCGAACTTCTCGGTGAGCACGGCGCGCAACTCGGGCCAGCGGGAGATGTCGTTCTGGTCGGGCAGGTCCTTGGGGTCCAGACCGAGCTTGTCCAGCAACTCGGCATAGAACTGCGGCTCGATGGAGCCGACCGCGACATGGCGGCCGTCGGCGCACGCATAGGTGTCGTAGTACGGGGCACCGGTGTCGAGCATGTTGGTACCGCGGGTGTCACCCCACATGCCCATGTGCCGGAACGCCCACATCATGGTGGCCAGCACCGAGGAACCGTCGACCATCGCGGCGTCGACCACCTGACCCTTGCCCGAGCGTTCCCGTTCCCACAGCGCGGCCAGGACACCGACGAGCAGGAACATCGACCCGCCGCCGAAGTCGCCGACCAGGTTCAGCGGCGGGACGGGGCGTTCGCCGGCCCGGCCGATGGCGTGCAGCACGCCGTTGAGCGAGATGTAGTTGATGTCGTGGCCGGCCTGCTGGCTGCGCGGCCCGGTCTGCCCCCAGCCGGTCATCCGGGCGTAGATCAGCCGGTCGTTGACCTTGGCGCAGTCCTCCGGGCCCAGCCCGAGGCGCTCGGTGACCCCGGGCCGGTAGCCCTCGATCAGCACGTCGGCCTTGGCGATCAGGCGCAGGACCAGGTCGCGGTCCTCCTCGCTCTTGAGGTTGGCGGCCACCGAACGGCGGTTGCGCATGAGGTAGTCACTGCCTTTGGCCTGGATTCCGGGGTTCTTGCCGGGCCGCTCGACGCGGACGACGTCGGCGCCCAGGTCGCCGAGGATCATCGCGGCGTGCGGGCCAGGACCGATGCCGGCCAGTTCGACAACTCGCAAACCCTGCAGTGGTCCCGCCATTGCCCTACCTTCCAGTTGGTTGACCGCCCGGTTAGCGTACTTACATCACTTCCCGCGACGTTAGGCTGCCGCCCATGACCACCATCGACTCGCCCGAGACCTACACCGGCCACCCCGAGTTGACGGTCTCGCTGGACGACGGCGTGTTGTCGCTGACGCTGAACCGGCCCGACAGCCTGAACTCGCTGACCGCCGCGATGCTGCGGACACTGGCCGATGCCCTGGAGCAGGCGGCCGCCGACCCGCGGGTCCGGGTGGTCCGACTCGGCGGGGCGGGCCGCGGGTTCTGCTCCGGCGCGGGTATCAGCGCCGAGGACCAGGCGCGCCGCTCGGAAGACCCGGCCGCCGATGACGTTCTGACACAAGCGAACCGGGTGGTGCGTGGTATCACCAGGCTGCCCAAGCCGGTGGTGGCCGTGGTGCAGGGCCCGACGGCTGGTGTCGGGGTGTCGCTGGCCCTGGCGTGTGACATCGTGGTGGCCTCGGAGAACGCGTTCTTCCTGTTGGCGTTCACCAAGATCGGGTTGATGCCCGACGGTGGGGCCTCGGCGTTGGTGGCCGCCGCGATCGGCCGGATCCGCGCGATGCGGATGGCCCTTCTGGCGGAACGCATCTCGGCCACCGAGGCCTACGAGTTCGGGTTGGTCAGTTCGGTTCATCCGGCCGAGGGGTTGGAGGCCGCGGCGGCCGCGGTGATCGACACCCTGGTGTCGGGCCCGGCGGTCTCGCTGCGCAAGACCAAGCAGGCCATCAACGCGGCGACGCTCACCGAACTCGACAGCGCGATCGGCCGGGAAGTCGACGGGCAGGCAGTCCTGTTGGTATCGCACGACTTTCGCGAGGGTACCCGAGCGTTCCAGGAGCGCCGCACGCCCGCGTTCACCGATGACTAGTGCCTCCGGGCACCCCTGACCGCCCCGGCACCCCCTCTCCCCGACAGGACGCCCCTTCACAATCCGCTATCACCGGTGATACCTGATAGCACCGGTGATAGCGGATTTCGGAGAAGGGTCCCGCCCCGCAGAGCCGGCCCCGAAGACGTGTCGGACCCTCGCGCCATGATCGGCGGATGAGTCACCATCCCAACTACACCTACCGGGCCGAATGGTCCGCACCGCACTGCCAGTACCGCGCGATCTGCCTGGAGTTCCCCGGGCTGGCCGCCCTCGCGCTCACCCCGCACGAGGCCATCGAACAGGTGCAGGCCCGCGTCGCCGAGATCATGGCCGAGTACGCCGAGGCGGAGATGGACCCACCCAAGTCACTGACCGACTACACCTACAGCGGCCAGTTCACGGTTCGCACCTCACCGGAGTTGCACGAGCGGCTGACGGTCGAGGCCGCCGAGCAGGGGGTGTCGATGAACCAATGGGTGGCCTACAAGCTGGCGGGGCGGCGGATTCCCACCCTCGACGACCTGTTCTGACCCGAAATTCGTTGGACCGAACCCGCTTCGGTCAGGGACCATCGATGCCATGAGCACGCCCTGCGACGTACAGCCGGTCAGTACACCCGGCCGCTGGCGCGTGCTCGCACCCTTCGGTTACCGCGAGTTCCGCCTGCTCATCGCGGCGATGTCGATCTCGCTGTTCGCCGAGGGCATGTGGACCGTGGTGATGGCCCTCCAGGTCATCGCGCTGGCCGACGACCCGGCCGCGCTGTCCCTGGTCGCCGCCTGCCTGGCGGCGGGCATGCTGGCCTTCATCCTCGTCGGCGGCATCGTGGCCGACCGGGTGAACCAGCGCTCCATCATCATCGCCGTCGAAACCGCGAACGTCGCCGCCACCGGCGCGGTGGCGGTGCTGGGCAGCATGGGCTCGTTGCGGCTGTGGCACATGGCCGTTGCCAGCGCGGTGCTCGGCGTGGGCGCGGCGTTCTTCTTCCCCGCCTACAGCGCCTACCTGCCGCGCATCCTGCCGGCCGAACATCTGTTGGCCGCCAACGGCGTCGAGGGCGCCATCCGCCCCACCCTGCAGCAGGCGATCGGGCCCGCGGTGGCCGGCATCGTGGTCGCCGCGACGTTCCCGTCGCTCGGCGCGGTGACGGTGGCCGCGCTGTTCACCGCCGGCCTGGTCCTGCTGGTGTCGATGCGGCCCACCTCCGGCGACCACATCGTGCTGGCCGTCGAGCGGGAGATTCCGCATCCGCTCATCGATCTGCGCGAGGGCCTGCGTTTCGTCGTGCGCACGCCGTGGCTGCGCTGGACGCTGCTGTTCGCCAGCACCTGGGTGTTCCTGGCCCTGGGTCCGATCGACGTGCTGCTGCCGTTCATCGCCCGCCAGCGTTTCGCCCACGGCGAGCAGGTGTACGGCTTCATGCTCGCGGCGTTCGGGGTGGGCAGCGCGCTCGGCGCGTTGCTGGTGTCCTCGCGGCTGCTGCCGCGCCGCTACCTCACGGTGATGATGGCGATGTGGGGCGCGGGCTCGCTGCCGCTCGCAGTGGTCGGCGCGACGTCCTCGCTGCCGGTGATGCTGATCGCGCTGTTCGTGGTCGGCGTCGCCGACGGCGCGGGCATGGTCATCTGGGGCACGCTGCTGCAGCGCCGGGTTCCCCCGGCGATGCTCGGCCGGGTGTCGAGCCTGGACTTCTTCGTCTCACTGGCGTTCATGCCGGTGTCGATGGCGGTCGCTGGTCCGTTATCGAAGGTGGTGCCGGTCCAGGTGATCTTCGCCGTCGCCGGCATCGCACCGCTCGTCCTGGCGGCGGTGGCGCTGGTCGCGGCGCGGATGCCGCGCGACGAGATCGCCCATCCCCTGCGCTGACGCCGGCTGGGGCTAGAGGCCGAACACCGGCGGTAGTGCCAGCACCATCAGCAGGCCCCACATCACATGGGTCAACACCGGTGCCAGCACGCCGCCGGTGGCGCGGCGCTCCCAGGCGCACACCGCGCCCAGGATCAGCGCAGCGAAACCCAGCATCGGGTTGCCGCTGGCCGATGTCGCCACGGCGTAGAGCAACGTCGAGATGAGCACCGGATGGAAGGCGCCCAGCGCGGTGTACAGCGCGCCGCGAAAGAAAAGCTCCTCGGCGAACCCGTTCACCAACGTGATCACCACGAGCAGAGCCAGGTTGCCGTGGTTGGTGTACTCCAGCACCCGGGTGATCCGTTCGGCGATCGGCGGTATCTCGCGCACGACCAGCCCGCCGAGCAGGAACACCACCCCGAGCGCCAGCCCGATGCCGAGGCCGGTGAGCACCGGTCGCTGGTTGCGGCCGCGCCAGCGGATGCAGCCCAGGTGCAGCGGTCCGGATAGGAATGCGCCCGCCATCCACACCGCCGCCAGGCCCAGGGTCAGCCAGTAGAACGTCTCGTCGCCGGGGCGCCGGCTCAGCGAGTACCCCAGCAGCGCAGCCCCGCACACCAGGACGAAACAGACGATCAACCGCCGGCGGCGCACCACCGACGGCCATTCCTGATAGGGCACGGCCTCGTTCACCGCGGCCGCCCGGATGTCACCAAGGCCCGTCATCACGGAACAGCTTTCGCAACAGCCAGCAGCATGTCCAGTCCCGTGCGCAGAACGCCCGCGACGGGTCCGGGCATCGCGCCGATGAGGTCGAGCGCGGGGCGTGCCCCGGCCGGGCTCACCGCCTCGGCCACCTGCCGCAACCGCAGCGCGTCACCCCCGGCCCAGAGCGGGTCGCTGTCGGCCAGGTGATGGGGGTCGGCGAGTTCGTCCACCGGGCGCGGCGCCGGACTCGACACCGCCGCGGCGACGGCGTCCTCGATGCCGGTCAGTCCACCCGGCGGGTCCGGCAGGTAGTCGCGTAACACCGTGTCGGAGGCGGTCATCGGATGGTCCAACGATTCGATAAGGTCGGCGGCCAAACCGGTCGGCACCGGCACCGCCGCCCCGGCCAGCCGGCCGACGATGCCCTTGGGCACGACGTCGTAGACGGGCAACCCGGCACGCCGCTCGCCGGCCGCGCGGACGTAACTGCGCAGCAACCGACGGTAGGTGGTGGTGGCCGGGCCGGCGAGGTCGTAGGCCCCGGCCGCGACTCGCTCCGGGTCGGCCGCGGCGAGCAGGTAGTAGAGCACGTCGCGCACCGAGATCGGATCCATCTCGTGCTCGGCCCAGGGCGGCAGCGGGATGACCCAGAACCGGTCGCCGACGTAACGCACCATCTCGAACGATGTCGAACCGGCACCGATGATCACCGCGGCGCCCAGCCACACCAGTTCGGCACCGTCGTCGACGCTCAGCGCCTCGGCGACTTCGGCGCGGCCGGCCAGGTGCTCGGAGAGCGCATCGCCGTCGGGAACGAAGCCACCGAGGTAGACGATTCGGCGCACTGCGGCGACGGCGGCGGCCGCGGCGACGTTGGCGGCCGCGGCGTTGTCCCGGTCGCGAAAGTCGGGCTGGCCGATCGCGTGCACCAGGTAGTAGACGACGTCGACGGGTGCGGCCACGGTGAACGCCGCGTGCACCGAGGACGGGTCGTCGGCATCCAGATACACCGCCTGCACCCGGTCGCACCAGCCGAACCGGCCCAGCTTCGACGGATCCCGGGTGGCCGCCACGACGTCGTGACCCGTCTCGATCAGCTCGGCGACCAGCCGTGAACCCACATACCCGGTGGCGCCGGTGACCAGGACTCGCATCCTCTCCACGTTACGAAAGATCGGCACTTCGGAGGTGACGCAAACCTGACGTCGCTGTGAGATCGGTCGCGGGTCTGGCTAGGTGGCATCGCGATGCAGTGCGACCAGCCGCTCGTAGGTGGCGGCGTTGTCGCGGTTGGCCATCACCTCGGCGTCGCTGAGCTCGCGCCGGATCCGCCCGGGCACGCCGGCCACGAGCGAACGCGGCGGCACCACGACACCCTGCGGGATCAGCGCCCCGGCCGCCACGGTGGAGCCGGCGCCGATCACCGCGCCGTTGAGCACGATGGCACCCATCCCGATCAGGGCGCCGTCCTCGACCGTGCAGCCGTGCAACACCGCGTTGTGCCCGACGCTGACCCCGGCGCCGACGCGGACCGGATACTCGGGGTCGACGTGGATCGTCACCCCGTCCTGGATGTTGGTCCCGGCGCCGATGTCGATGGGCTCGGCCTCGGCGCGCAGCGTCACCGAGTACCAGACGCTGGCCCGGGCCGCGAGGCGCACCCGGCCGATCAGCGCGGCATTGGGCGCCACCCAGGATTCGGGGTGCAGGTCTGGGGTGTGGCCCCGGATGGTGATGATCACCGCCTCAGCATGACATCACCCGGTCCAACGCCCGCGGCGCGGAGCCGCTGACCTGGGGTTTGTCGTCGCGTTTTGGGGCCGCCGCGGGGCTGCCGATACGATGCCCCGGGCGTTGTGGCCGCCGAGACACCAGGTAGACAGCCACGTCACGCCGACTCCCGAAAGCAAGAGGAACCGAAGTGAGCACTCGTACCAAGACCCTCGGCGTTGCCGCGGCCCTCGCCGCGATCGCCGTCGCCATCCCGACGGCCGTGCAGGCCTACGCCGATCCGGCCACCGCCCCCACCGACACCGCGGCGCCGACGCCGGCGGAGGCGCCGGTGACCAGCATCAGCCAGCTGCCCGATCCGCAGGGTCCGGGCTGCGACGCCTACAAGGCCCAGGTACCCGGCGGCGCCGGCTCGTTCATGGGCATGGGCAGCCAGGTCGCTTCGGCGGCCATCGCGGCCAACCCGGACCTGAGCACCTTCAGCTCGGCCATCTCGGGCAAGCTCAACCCGGCGGTCAACATCGTCAGCGTGCTCGACGGCGGCCCCTACGTCGTGTTCGCGCCCACCAACGAGGCGTTCGCCAAGCTCGACGAGGCGACCCTGACCACGCTGAAGAACGACCCGACCGTGCTGCTGCCGACGCTCTTCTACCACATGGTGCTGGGCTACCTCGGCCCGCAGAACGTCGCGGGCAAGATGCCGACGCAGGATGGCCGACCGGTCACCGTCACCGGTAAGGGCGGCGACGTCAAGATCAACGACACCGCCAAGGTGGTGTGCGCCTACAGCGCCAAGGGCGCCTACATCTACATGATCGACACCGTGCTGACCCCGCCGGCCCCGGGCTCCACGTCGACGACATCGAGCACCTCGGGCACCGAGACGACGACGTCGACCAGCGCTGCCCCGAGCACCTCGACCGAGGCGCCGTCGACCACGTCGACCGAGGCTCCGGCGACCACGTCAGCCGAGGCGCCGGCGACCACGTCAGCCGCGCCTGCGACCACCACCAAGGCGCCGACCGGCTAGTTCAGCGGGCCTTCCACACCGGCTGACGCTTCTCGGCGAACGCCAGGGGACCTTCCTTGGCGTCCTCCGAACGCATCAGCGCACCGATCTCGCGCATGGTGCGTGACCAGCCGACCTCGTCGGCGGTGATGGTCCCGTCATCGGCGCCGATGGCCACCCGCTTGCTGGCCTGCACGGCCAGTGGCGCGTTGACAGTGATCCGCTCGGCCAGGGCCAGCGCGGCCTGCACCACGGTGCCGTCGGGCACCACCTCGTTGATCAGGCCCCACCGCAGCGCCTCGGCGGCGGTGATGGGCTCGCCGGTGACGAGCAGGCGCATGGCGACCTTGCGCGGGAGCTGGTCGACGATGCGGAACACCCCGCCGGCGGCCGCGATCAGACCGCGCTTGACCTCGGGCAGCCCGAACTGGGCGCTCTCGGCGGCCACGGCGAGATCGCTGGCCAGGGTGAGTTCGGTGCCGCCGCCGAACGCGGTGCCGTTCACCGCCGCGATGGTCGGCTTGTCGATGAAGTGGCTGACGTAGCCGGCGAACCCCCACTCGGGATGCTGCGGGTGAAAGAGGTTCTCCCGCCGCGAGATCGCCTTCAGGTCCGCCCCGGCGCAGAACGACTTGTCACCGGCACCGGTGAGGACGACGGCCCAGACCTCGGAGTCGTCCTGCGCCTGTTGCAGTGCATCACCGACCGCGGTGCTGACCGCGCCGTTGACCGCGTTGCGGGCCTCCGGCCGGTTGATGGTGATCAGCGCGACGTTGCCCCGCCGCTCGTAGAGAGCGGCGGGGCCTTGCACATCGGTCACGTTTAGAGCAGCTCGAGGATGGTGGCGTTGGCCTGGCCACCGCCCTCGCACATGGTCTGCAGGCCGTAGCGAATGTTGTTGTCCCGCATGTGGTAAAGCAGCGTGGTCAGGATCCGGGCACCGGATCCGCCGAGCGGGTGGCCCAGCGCGATCGCGCCGCCGTTGGGGTTGAGCTTCTTCTCGTCGGCCCCGATGTCCTTCAGCCAGGCCATCGGCACCGGCGCGAAGGCCTCGTTGACCTCGAAGGCGCCAATCTCGTCGACGGTCAGACCGGATTTCTTCAGGGCCTTCTGGGTGGCCGGGATCGGCGCGGTCAGCATGATCACCGGGTCGGCGCCGGCGAGCGTCGCGGTGTGCACCTTGGCCAGCGGCTTGAGGCCCAGGCCCTTGGCCTTCTCGGCCGACATGATCAGCAGCGCGGCCGAGCCGTCCGAGATCTGGCTGGAGTTACCGGCGTGAATCACGCCGTCCTCCTTGAACGCGGGCTTGATCTTCGCCATCGACTCGACGGTGCCGCCCCGGCGGATGCCGCCGTCCTCGAGCACCACGGTGTCGTTGCCGTCGGCGTCCTTGGTCTTGATGCCGACGATCTGGTCCTTGAAGGCGCCGGAATCCTGTGCGGCGGCGGCCTTCTCGTGCGAACGCAGGGAGAACTCATCGAGCTGGGTGCGGCTTAAGTCCCACTGCTCGGCGATCATCTCGGCGCCCACACCCTGGTTCGGGGTCCTGCTGTAGCGCGCCTTGAACGCCTCGCCGTAGGGGTTGCCGCCGTTGGCCAGCGAGGAGCCCATCGGGGTGCGCGACATCGACTCGACACCGCCGGCGACGACGACGTCGTAGTGGCCGGCGATCACGCCGGCCACGGCGAAGTTCAGCGACTGCTGGCTGGAGCCGCACTGGCGGTCCACGGTCACGCCCGCGACGGTCTCGGGCCAGCCGGCGGACAGCGCCGCGGTGCGGGCGATGTCGAGGGCCTGCTCACCGGCCTGCATGACGCAGCCCCAGATCACGTCGTCGACCAGGGCCGGGTCCACACCAGCGCGCTCGACCAGGCCGTTGAGCACCTGAGCGGACAGTTCGGCGGGGTGGATACCGGACAGTGCGCCGTTGCGCTTGCCGACCGCGGAGCGCACGGCCTCGACAATGACTGCTTCAGCCATCGACGTTCTCCTTCTCGAGTTTTTGTTGGTCTCCGATTTCTAACACGCCTCGGTGGGCGGCATTCCCGCGGGGCCAACCAACCGTTCGGTTAGTGCGTATTCGTGCTGGTCACGTGCACCGGCAGGTCGTCGTCCCAGGGCTGGCGGCTGACCATGTCGGCCACCGCCACCCATCCGGTCTCGAACTCGCCGGTGGCCGCGTCGACCAGCCGGTACTCCTGGCGCTGCCGGTGGATCGGCTGGGCGTCGAGCAGCACCACCCGGACCTCGCCGGGCTCGAATCCGCAGCGCCGCTGCATCGCGGTGATCAGCTGTTCGTTGTGCATGTGGCCGTCGCCGAAGTTCCAGCCGATGGCCATGCTGCAAATCCGCTCGCCGTCGGTCACCGAGTAGTCGTCCTCATTTTGGCCGACCATCGCCCGGTGCGCGAGGGTGAACAGCGCCTTGCCGTGGGTGTTGAACGCGCGGAACGCGTACCCCATGTAGATCGGGATCTGCGCGGCCTCCTTGCTGCCGTAGAACTTCTCCAGCTGCGCGGCGGGCATGTTCGCGATCGCGACGAGGTTCTTCCCGATCTTCTCCTCGGCCGACGGCTTGACGCACCACAGCGTGGTGTCCCAGTTGCCCGCGTAGTAGCGCATGCCGGGCAGGAAGGAGATCTTGCGGGGGAACATGTTTCCGAGGATCACCGTCGCCGCGAGCACCGCGAACAGCACCAGCGGCCACGGCGTGGTGAGGTCGGTGATGCCGATGTGCGCGTGCGCGACGAACAGCGACAGCACGCAGAAGATCATGAAGACGTTCCACTCCAGCGGTACACCCATCGGGATCGCCGACAGGATGCCGAGGTGGAAGCAGACCATGACGAACGCGGCGATGGCGGTGGGCCAGCCCCCGTGGGAGAAGAACAGCGCCAGCGGGATCAGCATCTCGATGGCGGTGCTGATATGGGCCAGCAGGTGGGACAGCCGGCCGGGACGAAGGTCTTCGGGGAACTTGGCGAAGAACGCGCGTTTGAGGAAGCGTGGCCGCATCACCGGGCTGTTGGACATCATCGTCGAGATCACGAACGGGAAGTGCCGGG
>CAZHUU010000006.1:0-33759 GCA_964535335.1 uncultured Mycobacterium sp. | reverse complement strand
CCGCCAGGATGACGTCGACCCCGGCGAACAGGAACGCCACCGCGAAGCTGCCGTACACCTCGCCGCGGGCGGCCAGGAAGATCACCTTGTCGCGCAGGCCGGCCAGCGCCAGCAACACCAGGACGGCGACGATCTGCCAGGTCGGCAGCAGACCCACCTCGGTGCCGAGGGCCGGGATGGGTCCGGTGCCGTCGGAGAACAGCGCCACGATCAGCACCACGATCAGCGCGCCGTAGAGCAGCACGTCGACCGGGCCGCGGCTATCGCCCTTCGTCAGCGGCACCCGGTTCGGCCACGGCGGGAGTCGGATGGTGCCCGGACGCAGCCAGTAGATGATGGAGCCCATCGGCGGGAAGAAGCGGTTGTTCAGCGGGCCGAAGCCGCAGCCCAAGCCGACCACCTCGAACAGCATGGTGTAGAGCACCACCTTCTCGAAGACGATCGGCTCGGACCACCACCGGCCAATATTGCCGAAGCCGTCAATTCCCTTGGTGGCCAGGGCGAATAGTGCCGCGACGAAGATGTAGAGCAGGATCTTCACCACGTAGAACAGGTGCAGCGCCACCGGGGTGCCGAAGCCGACCTCGGCCCAGTGCCGGGCCATCGGTTTGATCTTCTCCGCGCGTGTCCCCTGGCTCCACGTCTCGAAGTCGATGGCGGGTACTTCTTGCTTCAGAAATCCCATGCGGGCAAGACTAGAACGTGTTCTAGCTCCGCGGAATCACTTTCCGTGGCCGAGCAGACGCAAACGTCCCATGACACGCCGGAATTCGGGGGCCGTTGCGTCTGCTCGCCGATCGTGAAAAATCAATCCTTCTTGGCCGGCGGGCGATAGAAGATGGCCAGCTGCCCGATTCCGCCGGCCAGGCCCAGCCCCACCGCGATCAGGAATCCCCACCACCCGTGCAACAGGTCATAGCAGCTCGTCGTGCGGAACAGCGCGTAGTCGAGGCTGAACCGGCCCGCTCCCAGGGTGGCCACCACGACCGCCGTGACGGCGAGCACCAGGTTGTACTCCCAGCCCTCCTTGACGATGAAGAAACCGTTGTGCCGGTGCACCGTCCACGCCGCGACGAGCATCAGCGCCACGAACCCGGCCGCGGTCACCGGCGTCAGCAGCCCGGCCGCCAAGCCGAGGCCCGCCGACAGCTCCGTGCTGGCGGCCACCCGGGCGTGGAACGTGCCGGGCTTCATGCCGATGCTCTCGAACCAGCCCGCGGTGCCCTTGATGCGGCCACCGCCGAAGAACTTGTTGTAACCGTGTGCGGCCATGGTCAGGCCGAGAACCAGGCGCAGGACGAGTAGTCCGACATCAGCGGCGTCCGAGTAGACAGTCACGACTGCAAACTTAGAGCATCACCGCCCACATCGTCACCGATCGCCGTGCGCCCGGATGGCAGCATGGAGTGCGGGTCGCAGAGCGAGAGGTGAGGAGATGGTCGAGCTCGAGGTGTTGCAGGCCGTGCGGCTCAAGGGCGAGGTGAACCCCGCCGAGCTCGCCGCCACGGTCGACGACGATCCCGCCACCGTGGCGCAGGCGATCGCGGCGGCGACCGAGGACGGTCTGCTGTTGCCGGCCGGCCGCACGCTAAAGCTCAGCCCCGACGGCCGCAGTCGGCTGGAATGGCTGCTGAAGCAGGAACGGGACGGTGTCGATCGAACCGCGATGGCGGCCGCGCGCGAGGAGTTCCGCTGCGCCAACGCCGATTTCAAGATCGTGGTGGCGGACTGGACCCTCAAGGACGGCGAGCCCAATGCCCACGACGACGCCGACCACGACGCCGCGGTGCTGGCCCGGCTTGAACAGGTGCACGCCCGGGTCCTGGCGGCGATCGCCACTGCGGGGCAGCAGATTCCGCGGCTGCGCGGCTATGCCGGCAAGCTCGACGCCGCCTTGCAGAAGATCCGGGCCGGTGACACCGCCTGGTTGACCGAGCCGGTCGTCGACTCCTATCACACGGTGTGGTTCGAACTGCACGAGGAACTGCTGCTGGCCGCCGACGTCAGCCCGAGCCGCGATGGTTAGTCGCCCAGCGCTGAGCGCAGCCGCCCCAGGTAGTCGTCCACGTCGACGTTGACCGGGTCGGCGTGCACGCTGATGGCCACCACGTCGCCGATCCCGTGTACCCCGTGGGTGAGGCTCATCATCGGCGACAGCGCCGGATAGCCCGCTGTGAGCACCACCGGGCAACCGCCGAACGACAGATCGGCGGGCCCGCGGTTCACACTGGACACCACGGTGTGCCCACTGACCACCGGTGAGCGGGCGGCGGGATCGAATTTGCCTATCCCCCAACGCAGCAGCGCCGGCGGCACGGCGGCGAAGGCTGCGGCCGATGCCCGCAGGGCCGGGTGCGCGCCCCGGCTCCGATGCCCGGCCAGTTCCCGTGCGATCGCCTCGGCCCGGGCAGCCCGATCCAGTTGCGGATGCAGACCTACCCCGACACCGCGGAAGTTGTTGTGAGCGAGGCGTTCCCCAAGACCGGCCATCGGTACCTCGGCGCCGAGTCGGGTGACGTCCTCGCCGCGGTCGGCCAGATATCCCGACAGCGCCTCCGCGATCACCGTCAACGCGCCGACCGTCACCGTCGGCCCGGGCAGCCGGTCGCGGCGCACCGTCACCGTGCGGATGACGGTGCGCTCGCCCGGCCGGGCGTTGATGCTCAGCGGCTCGCGCAGACGTCCCGGTGGCGGTACCAGTCCGGCCTCGGTATCGCGGACCAGCCGCCGGTGGGCACGTGCCGCCGTCACCGCCCGCCACGGGAGGAAGCCGCGCCCGGGTGTGCCGGGTACGGGCGGTAGCGCCGTGCGGCCCAGCAGGACACCGGCCAGCGCCGCCGAGCGGTTGCCGTCAGCCAACGCGTGGGTCATCTGCACCACCACCACCGAGCCGGGGCCGGCGACGCGCGGGATGCCGGTCACATCGGGAAAGACGTGCGCGCGCCACGTCATTGCCCGGGCATCGAGTTGGTCGAACCCGGCCACCGCGTCCAGGCAGCCCTGCCAGCCAACGCCGGTATCCGCGACGGTGAACTGATCGGGTTCGACGGCGCCGCGCCGCCAGCGCGGGTAGCGCCAACGCGCATCGTCGAGCACCCGGAGCCGCAACTCGTCACAGACCTCTGCGCGCGCCCGCAACTCGGCGACCGCGTCGTCGAGACGGTCGGGGGATCCTTCGAAGCCGAACAGCAGGAACTGGTCGTTGGGCACCTTGGCCGACATCCAATGGAACTGTGCGTCGGCCGCCGCCATCACCCGGGTGTCGGGCACGGGCTCAATCGGTACCGAGGAAGTCGACGATCAGCCGGCCCACAGTCTCCGGCTGCTCGAGTTGCAGGAAGTGCCCGGCCCGTTCGACCACCCGCGCGTCGCTACCCGCGGGCAGGGCATCGCGGACCCACGGGGTGAAATCCGGTGTCATACAACCGTCGTCGTTGCCGTGCAGGTAGAGCGTCCGCAGCTGCGGCGGCTCGGTCCACCACTTGTGCAGTTCGGCGTAGCGAGCCGGTGGGCGGGTGTTGCGGATGGTCGCGCGGTACGGGCCCAGAGCGGCGCGCCAGCGCTCCGGCGATCCGATCGCGGCGTCGACGTGGCGCAGGTCCTCGGCGGCGTTGTAGCCCGGCGACCACCGGCGCCACAGCAACGGCACGATCCACGATGTCGAGCGCTCCGGCAGCACCGGCAACTGGAAGTAGGAGATGTACCAGCTGCGCACCAGTTGGCCCGGCAACAGCCGGAGCAGCTTGCCGCGGTCGCGCACCGGGCCGTCCGGTCGCAGCGCCGCCGACGGCGGAACCGACATGATGACGGCCTTGGCGAACGGGCTCTGCGGCATCGCCGCCAGCCCGGTGGCGGCCAGCGCGCCCCAGTCGTGCCCGATCACCACGTCGCGGTCGGTGGGATCACACGCCGCCCGGACCTGAAGCGCGTCGTCCATCAGCGCCCCGATGTGGTAGCTGCCGTCCGACGGGACCGATGAGGGCACGTAGCCGCGCATGAACGGCGCGATCACCCGGTAGCCCGCCGCCACCAGCGCGGGCGCCAGCTTGCGGAAGCCGTAGGCGGTGTCGGGAAAACCGTGCAGGCACAACGCGATCGGAGCGTCGGCCGGCCCCCAGCTCAGCGCGCGGAGTTGCACCGCCGGGGCGGCGACGTCGATCCAGCGCGGCTCGGGCATCGGTCTAGACCGGCTCGAATCCGGAGATCAGCCAGCGACCGCCGACCTTCTCCAGGGTGATGCGCACGCTGGAGGCGGTGCGGGTCGGCGCGTCGTTGCCGACCACGACGGTCTGGTCGACGAAGGCCAGCACCACCGCGTGGTCGGGCTTGGCCGACACCGACGCCGCGGCGGGCACGGTGGCCACCGCGGAGATCTTCTTCTCCTTGGCGCCCGGGATGACGACGGTGTTGACCAGCTGGGTGTAGGCGTCCAGGAAGCTTCCGGTGAGCCGGTCGCGGGCCGCGCCGAGGTCCTTGTCCACCGACTCCGGCTTGTAGCTCAGCAGCGCGATCGTGGCGTCGCGGGCGGCTGCCACCGACTCGGCGCCGGCCCGGTCGGCGTCGCGGCGCGAGGAGTCCTCATAGCGCAGGTAACCGGCGGCCCCGCCGAGGAGCAGGGCGACCGCGGGCAACACGGCGAACGCGAGCACGCGTCCCCCGCGGCCACCGGACTCCGGTGCCGACGCCGCTGCGGCGTCGGTGTCGGTTACGGTTTCGGACTCTGCGCCGGTCTCGCCGGCTTCGGCGTCGTAGTCGCCGAGCTCGGTCGCGGTCGTCTCGACCTCGGCGGCTGCCTCGGCGTCGGTGTTGTCTTCGGGTGTGCTCACGGTACGAACTCCACTTTCGAGACCTTGGCGTCGTCGCCGACCTTCTTGACCGTCAGGCGCATTCGCCACAGTCGGGGCTGTTGTTCGGGCGCTCCCCGGTTGGAGGTCTGCACGGTGACCGCCACCAGCACCTGGCCCTCGGTACCGGTCACCGACTCCAGGCCGGCTTCGGTGACGGTGCCCGTCGATTTCGACTGGGCCTGCTTGACGACCTCGATGAAGGGCTGGGACCGCTCGGCGAAGTCGTCGTAGAAGGCGTCGGTCGCCGAGTCGAGGATCCGCTGCACGTCGGCGTCGGCGTGCTGGAAGTCGATGGTAGTCAGGTTGATCGCGCCCTGGCGGCCGACCTGCACCAGTTGTTGTTTCAGCTGCTCGGCCTGCCGGGCCTGGTAGGCGCGATAGCCCAGCCACCCGGCGAGACCGGCCAGCGCCACCACCGCCGCCAGCCCGACCGTCATCGCCAGCCGCACATGCGACCACGCCCGCTTGGGTTCGGACTCCGGCGTCTCGGGCGCATCGGCCGCGTCGGTGGTCTCCTCGACCACGTCGACGTCGGCCTCGGTCACGGCGACGTCGTCCTCAAGCACCTCGGGCACCTCGGGCATGTCGGCCTCGTCGGCCATGCTGGCTCCTCTTCGGGCGCTCGGGCGGATTGCCCGCGCTCGGGCGAAAGGCTACCGGTAGCGCCTGGGAGCAGCGTCAGCGGTTGGCCGCGGCGACCTCCAGATCTGCGATGACGATCTTGCGCATGCCGAGCATCGGTGTAGCGGTGGACGTACTCGACGTACGAGTTGGGGAAGACCGACGTGTAGAACGCCATCGCCTCCTCCAGGTCGTCGTCGAACCACAGGCACAGGGTAATCGTCGGCATCACAGCTTCTCCTTGCGGGGGACTCGACAACCCAGACCGGCAGGGGCGGCGAAACTCATCGCGGTCCGCTGGGTAACGTGCAAGCCAGGCTGAGCCGAGAGGATGCCCGTTGAGCAGCACGAAGAGCGGTTCGCACACCGTGGAGTTCCACGGCGAGAAGGACCTGACGCTGGTGGGCGACGAATGGAACCGCGACGCAGCCTCGGCGGCACAGCACCCGACGATCCTGATGCTGCACGGCGGCGGGCAGAACCGGCACTCCTGGAAGAACACCGGGCAGGTGCTGGCCGATCAGGGTTTCCACGTGATCGCCCTGGACGCCCGCGGGCACGGCGACAGCGACCGCGCGCCGAACGGCGAGTACACCGTCGACGCGCTGACCCGCGACGTGCTGCACGTGCTCGACCAGATCGGCAGGCCGGTGGCACTGATCGGCGCCAGCATGGGCGGGCTGACCAGCATCCTGGTCGCCAAGCTGGCCGGTCCGGAGCAGGTGACCCAGTTGGTTCTGGTCGATGTGGTGCCGCGGGTCGACCAGAAGGGCGCCTCCCGCATCCACGACTTCATGGTCAGCCACGTGCACGGCTTCGAGACGCTGGAGCAGGCGGCCGACGCCATCTCCGCCTATCTCCCGCACCGCAAGCGGCCGAAGAACCTCGACGGGCTCAAGAAGAACCTGAGGCACCGCGACGGCCGGTGGTTCTGGCACTGGGATCCGGCGTTCCTGAAGCCGACCAACGACGACCCGTTCGTCCGCGCCGAGGAACTCGAGCAGGCGGCGGTCGAGCTGACGATCCCGATTCTGCTGATCCGCGGCAAGCTGTCCGACGTGGTGAGTCCCGAAGGGGTGCAGGAGTTTCTGGCCAAGGTGCCCGCCGCGGAGTTCGTCGAGCTCTCCGACGCCGGGCACACCGCGGCCGGCGACGACAACGACGCGTTCAGCGACGCCGTCGTCTCCTTCGTCACCCGCTGACGTCGAGGTGTAGCTCGGAGACCACGTAGCTCCGGGCGATGTGCTTGAGTTCGGCCGGGGCCACCGCACGCACCACCATCTGGGCGCCCAGCCCGTCGATCATGGTCAGCAGCCGGCGGGCGACGACGTCGGCGTCCCCGACGTGGAACTCGCCGCCGGCCTTGCCCTCCTGCACCACCTCGGCGATGCAGGACAGCCACTGCTCGGTCAGCGCGTTGGCCTCGGCGGCCAGCGCCGGGTTCCCCCGCCCCAGGCTCCAGGCCTCCAGCCACAGCGCGCTGGCGTCCATGCTCGACTCGTCGAGGGTGTAGTCCATCAGGGCGTGGATCTTCGCGGTCGGCGTCGGCTGGCCGGCCATGTTTTCGCGGGCGGTCTCGAGGTCTTCGGCGGCGGCGGTGCGGAAGGCGGCGGTGATGAGCTGCTCCGCCGAGGAGAAGTAGTGGCTGACCAGTCCGGGAGTCACGCCGAGGTCGGCGGCCACCTTGCGCAGCGTGACCGCGCCGAGCCCGTCGGTGCGGCTGATCTCCACCGCCCGGCGCAGCAGTTCGTCGTGCCGCTCGGCGGGCAGTTTGCGCCGGGCGTCCCGGGTAGCGCTCGCGACCACTTGGGTCCTTCCTCTTGACGGCTGACCGTTCTTGTTGAACACTACATCAACACTATTGATGTAACCATCAACAAGGAGTCGTCCGATGGCCTCCCCCACCACCACCGACCGCGCCGGGGCCATCGAGGTCGCCGGCGTCGAGTACCTGCCCGAGGAGGCCCGGGACTCCAGCCCGCGCAATCTGTCCGCGGTGTTCCTGGGCGCGAACCTCACCTGGACCAACGTCGTCTTCGGCGCGTTCGCGATCATGTTCGGCCTCAGCTTCTGGCAGACGCTGACCTCGATGGCCGTGGGCACCGCGATCGGCACGCTGGCCGTGCTGCCCACCGCGATCATCGGCCCGCGCACCGGCACCAACATGACGGTCTCCAGCGGCGCGTTCTTCGGGATCCGCGGCCGGTTCATCGGGTCCGGGTTGGCGCTGGCGATCGCCCTCGGCTTCGCCGCGGTGACCGTGTGGACCAGTGGCGACGCCCTGGTGGCCGCGGCGCACCGGATGTTCGGCCTGCCCGAGACCAACGTCGTGCGCGGAGTCGGCTACGCGGTCGTCGCGGCGCTGATGGTGACCGTGGCGCTGTACGGACACGCCACCATCGTCGCCATGCAGAAGGTGGTGGTGCCCGTCGTCGGTGCGCTGATGATCCTCGGCGTCATCGCCTTCGCCGGCGGCTTCAACCCCGGCGCGGCCTCCGGCGAATACGCGCTGGGCGGCTTCTGGCCGACCTGGACCCTGTGCGCGGTGCTCTTCGCGGCGGCGCCCATCTCGTACGGCCCGACCATCGGCGACTACACCCGGCGGATCTCAGCGGTGCGGTTCAGCGACCGGCAGATCGCCGTCGCGCTCGGGGTGGGCATGTTCATCGGCGTCATGCTGCCCAGCCTGTTCGGCGCCTACACCGCGATGAGCTTCACCAACCCGACCGACTCCTACCTCGACGACCTGGTCGCCGCGGCGCCGGCCTGGTATGTGCTGCCGATCGTGGTGATCTCGCTGCTGGGTGGGCTGAGCCAGGGTGTGTTGTGCATCTACGCCAGTGGTCTCGACCTGGAAGGTCTTGCACCGCAACTGAAGCGGACCCAGACGACGATCATCACCGCCGCCGTCGCGATCGTGCTGCTCTACGTCGGGGTGTTCGTGTTCGACGCGGTCGGTTCGGTGACGGCGATGACGGTGGTGCTCAACGCGGTGATCACACCGTGGGTGGCGGTGCTGGCGATCGGGGCGCTGCGCACCCGCGGCGTCGGCTACGACCCGGTCGACCTGCAGGCGTTCGCCCACGGGCGGTGCGGCGGGCGGTACTGGTTCACCGGCGGGTGGAACGTCCCGGCGGTGCTCGCCTGGGCGGCCGGTTCGCTGTTCGGGGTGCTGGCGGTCAACACCACCCTGTACGTAGGGCCGCTGGCCGACGTCGCCGGTGGTGTCGACCTGAGCACCGTGGGCTCGGCGGTGATCGCCGCCGTGGTCTACGTCGCGGCGCAGCGGCTTTCCCGCGGTACCACACCGGTCACATCCGCGGCTCCGGTGGCTGTGGGGAGTTAGGTGTGTTCTGCCCGGCTTTGAGCGACTATCCGGGTGGACCGGCCCCACGAGTCGCTCGCAGCCGGGCACAACGGTCGTCCCCTGGGACGCCTACGAGTGAAGCTCCTCGAACCTGGCGAGCGCGGCGTCGATGTCGTTTTCGTCGAACAGTTCGCAGTGGCTGACGCGGTCCCCTTCGAGCAGCAAGAGGTGGACCTCCCGCCACTCCGCTTCGAAGCCGTCGGGCGACCGCCCATGCGCGGTGTGGGTGAACACCGCGCCGAGATCGGTCAACCGGTGAACCTTTTCGATCTGGATGCGCACTTCGTGCTTCAGATCGAACGAAGCCCGGATGTACGCGGTCATCTCGCCGTCGCCGAAGGCGGTGCCGCGGCGATGGTCGATGTTCACCCAGTCCCGTGTCGTAGGTGGAAGCTCATATCGGTTGAGAGAGGCGTACCCCGCGGAAATCACCGACCACACGTGGGCGTGTGACGACCCTTCGCCGGCTAGGTATCGGGCATCGAGTTCCGCGTATGCGGCATCGAGGTCCTCAGTGTCGAAGAAGACGGTTGCGGAGAGCATCTCGTGGTCATTGCTCTCGACGACACGAAGCATTTCGCTGACAAAAGGTTCGGGTGCCGGGTCGCGCCCGGTGAACCTGAGCCGATCGATCAGGAGCCGTTCCCCGCGGGTGGCGATGACCGTTGACGTCATGTTGTCGAATCCGACCTCCGAGCCGGCCTGAAGGGTCGCCTCGATCGCATCGCGACCCACAACAATTCCCGTGCTGATCACCCGCCGGCGATCATCCGAGACGAAATCTTCGGCAAGCATCGCTCGGCCCGCAGCCCAGTCATAGGCGAGCGCGAGAGCCACGCCTCTTTCCGTCAATCGACTTGCGGTGTTCTCCAATTGCGGCTTCTGCGTCGGAAGTTCATCAAAGCGCGTGAGGGCAGCGTCCAGATCTGTCTCATCGAAGAACTCGCACTGGCTGATCATCGCGCCCGCCACGATGGAGATGACGACCCCACGCCACTCGGCGTCGAAGCCATCCCGGGACTTCCCTCTGGCGGCGAGGGTCGTAACCGCTCCGTGGCGATTCAGCCGGTGCACAGTTTCGATGTAAGGAGTGACGCGCTGATCCAGTTCAAATCCCGCACGGACGTACTCACGCAACTCGCCGGGGGCGAACGATGTCCCGCGACGGTGGTCGATACTCACCGCTTCGGGTGTCATGGCCGGGATCTCGCTGCGCCCGATCGAGGCGTATGCATCCACCACAGCCGACCATGCGCCGGCGTACGGCGCGGCTTCTTCGGCGATGTACCGCACGTCGAGTTCAGCGAGGGCCGCGTCCATGTCTTCGGGGTCGAAGAAGACGGCCGCTGTCATCATCCCCTGCTCATCGATCTCGAGAACGCGAAGCACCTCGCTGACAAACGGCTCAGGTGCCGGGTCGTGCCCGGAAAATACGAGCCGATCCATCTGGAGGCGATCCCCACGCGTAGCGATCACGGTTGACCTCAAGTTCTGGTATCCGATATCCGAGGCAGCCCGAAAGCTCGCTTCGACTTGATCGCGACCCAGCACAATTCCCGAATTGACCACCCGCCGACGATCGTCAGACGCGAAGTTGTCAGCAATCATGGCGCGCATCGCGGCCCAGTCGTCATTGACGAAGGCGGTGACACCACGTTGCGCGACTCGGCTTGCCGCGTTCGCATGTCGAGCCCGGGTCGGGCTTCCCAACTGGTCAAATCTTTCCAGCGCGGCACCGAGTTCCGGCTCGTCGTATATCTCGTACCTACTGACCAGATCGCCCTCGATCTCGTAGACGCTGGTGATGCGCCAATCCGCGTTGAAGCCAGATCGCGAGGTTCCCACGGCAACGTGGGTGACAACCGCACCGATGTCGTTCAGCGTGTGAATCTTCTCGACGTAGATTCGAGAATCGCGAAGGTCGTCAAAAGCCGCAGCCAGGTAAGCCTTCAGATCTCCTGGTCCGATCGAGGCGAGCCGACGATGATCGACATCCACGAAATCTGGTGTCGTCAAAGGTATCTGCCGATTGTTCATCGCGGTGTATACCTGTGTGACCGCCCGCCATACCCGGGCGTGGGCGGCCCCCTCACCGGCAAGGTATCGCGCATCGAGCTCCGCGATCGCCGCTACCAGGTCGTCGGGTCCGAAGACGACGTAGGCCACGGTCTCATCGACACCGTCGGTCTCGACAACGCTGAGCATCTCGGTGACGAAGGCCTGCGGTGCTGGTTCACCGCCCAGGAACTCGAGTCGCATCAGCGCCAGGTGGCTGCCGCGGGTCGCAATTGTGGTCGATGTCGCTTCGGCGGTCCACAATTCGGCGATCGCCCTCAGGTCTGTTATCTGCTCATCTCGACCGAATCGAACGCCGGATCCAACCACTGGGCGACGGTCGTCTCCGTAGAAGTCTTCCGCCAGCATGTCCGCCATGGCATCCCACTTCCGCTGGGCGAAGTGCGTCAGGAAGCGCTCTGCAACCTGGCTTGCCGCATTCTCGGGTCGCGATGCCGGTCGGGTTATTTGGTCGAACCGCTCGATGGCAGTGTCCAGGTCTTCCTCGTCGAACGTCTCGGAGCGGCTGAGGAGGTTGCCTCGAACCGTCATGAGGCTTATCAACCGCCACTCAGCACGGAAGCCGTCTTGCGCGGTCTCATGCGCCACCCAAGTCACCACGGCTCCGACATCACTCAGACGGTGCACGGTCGCGATGAAGTTGTTCAGCTCAGAAGCGGAATTCCACATCGCGCGCAGCACCGCGTAGATGTCGCCCGGTCCGATGAGCGCCACACGCCGCCGGTCGACGTTTGCCCAATCTGTCGTCGTCGGGGGGAGTTCGCGACGATTGAGCGCCGTCATACTCGCCGCGACGAGTGACCACGTGTCTGCATGGACGGCCGCCTCACCCTCCAGGTACCGCCGATCGAGCTCAGCGAGGGCGTTGTCGAGATCATCCGCATCGAATACGACCACTGCCCTCACCCTGTTGCCGGTGTCGACCTCGCTGACGGCCAACACGTCGGTCTGAGTCGCGGGCGAGTTGATATGGAGGAGGGCGAGGCGCTCACCACGGGTAGCCAACGGCGTTGCCATCAGGTCCATGATCGACAGCTCAGTGAAAGCCCGCCAGCTGGCAAGGTTGGCGTCCCGACCCCGAAGAACTCCGGCGTTGACCACGCGACGACGATCGTCGGTGTAGATGTCCTCCGCGTACATCCGGGCAATGCCAGACCAGTCTCCCGCCACGAGGCACTGAATAAATCGCTCGGTCACTTGAATCGCAAGATTCTCGAGACTGCCTGGTTGGCATTGCTGCGCCCCGGACTGCGCGTACATCGCGTCCAGTTCGGTTAACGCAGCGTCGACGTCTTCAACATCGAAGTGGACCTCCAGCGCCAGCAGACCCGCCCCGTCGCTGCCGACGACCTGGAGCATCTCGTCCTGCGGCGCTCCCGAGCTCCGGTCCGCGGTCCCAACTCGTAGGTGCAGTATGGCAAGACGCTCTCCGCGCACCGCGACAATCGATGCGTCGTAGCGAACCAGACCCGCCTGCAGGTAGTGACGCATGTCGTCGAGCCACTCGGAAGACGGAATGCTCTTCTGTGGGAATCCGACGATCTTCCGGCGGCTCTCGATGGACACGTACGGCGCCAGCAGCCCGCCTACCTCGTCCCATGCCTCACGATTTACCGCATCGAGAAACCGGAGGCTCGCTTGCGCACACGTATTGGTCGGTTCGGCGGTTGCCGCTTCGGGTTGGCGCGGTTGCCGTGTGGGCGTGGCACCGACCAGCCGCCGCGCCTTCTCCGCGAGCGCCATCGCACCCTTGCGCTCGTACAGGTCGATCGCCCGTTCGGCCGCGGCCCGCTGCCCGGCAGCATCGCCCGCCGCTCCCAGCACCACGGCGAGCGCCACGCAGGCATCACCGTGATCCACCAACCCGTCGGTGCGCTCGGCCATAGCCACCGCGGCTTCGGCCACCTGCCGCGCCCCAGTGTGCTTACCGGCCCGCGACAGCAGCTGCGCCCGCAGTGCCCGCCAGGCGATGGAAGCCTTCAGCGCATCACCGGCGAGCCGTTCGCTCTCTGAACACAATTCGCCGGCCTCGGCGTCACGGTCCAGCAGCAGACAGGCACGACCCAGCAACGCCGCCGTCTCGGCGACGTCGGCGTCCAGGCCGAGGCGGCGGAACCCGGTGTAGGCCTTACGCAGGCATGGCTCGGCGGCGGCCGGGTCGTCGGCGACCATTTCCACGATGCCCGCGAACTGTTCGACCTCCAGAAGCGCATGGCGCAGACCGCTTTCGGTGACCATGCGCCGCGCCGAGTCGATCATCCGACGCGCCGCGGCGTCACGCCCGCGGAACGCTTCCAACACGGCCTGACACCGGGTCGACGTCACTTCCACCGCCGGCGAGTCGGCCGTGATGCGAAGCAGGCGAACCACATCCAGGCACCGGCCGCCCGCGCGGGGCACCGGGTTGGGACCCCACAACGCCGCCAGCGGCGCACCCGCCAGCACGGCGTTCACCCGCCGGTGTTCCCGCGCCCGACGTGCCGCCGACAGCGCATCATCCAGCGCCATCTCGCAGTCCCCGACCCTGCCGAGACGCGCCAGACAGCCAGCCCGGACAGTGTGCGCCTTGGCCTCACCGGCGGCGTCACCGAGTTCGGCCAGCCTGACGGCCGCGGCGCCTACCGCGGCCTCCACCTCGTCCAGGCGCTCCGGGTGGATCAGCATCGCCAGCTGACCGTCGAAGCACGTCGCCCACGCCGCAAGGGGCTCCGAATCCACGGTGACGGCCTGCAATTGCGTGACGGCACCCACCGCCGAAGTCACGTCACCCGCGGCCAGCAGCGCCTCACAGCGGGCGATCAGCAGCCCGGCGGCCTGGTCGGCACGGTCGGGCAAGTCGTCGTCGATCTCCTCCAGGGCATGCACGGCCCGGTCGTAGAGATCCGCGGCGCCCTCGTAGGCGAGCCGGGTCATTGCCTGATCCGCCGCACGCCGGCAGTATTCGACGGCCTTGGAGGCGTTTCCAGCCCACGCGCACTCGAAGTAGTGGTGGGCCAGTTCGGCGAGCACTTCGTCGTGGGTACCCGGCTGGCTTTCCAGCGTCGTGGCGATGCGCTGATGCAGTCGCATCCGCCGCACCGACGGTAACTCCGCGAGCAGTGACTGGCGGACCAGGGCGTGGTTGAAGCGGTAGCGGCCGCCGGGCTCCTCGATCACGATCCCGGCCTTGGCGGCTTCGTCGAACGCGTCGATCAGGTCGTCGCCGACCACCTGCTCAACCAACGCCAACGCGAACCGGCTGCCGACCACCGCTGCTGCGCCCAGCGCCTTGTTGGTTTCCGGCGCCAGGCGGGAGAGCCGGCGAGTCACCGCTTCGCGGACGCCCTGCGGCAGGCTGCTCTGGTCCCACTGGCCGCCACTTTCGTCGACATGGCGCAGCGCCTCGATGAGGAAGAACGGATTTCCCCCGGTCACCGAAGCCAGGGCCCGGCCCAATTCCTCGTCGTCGTAACCGGCTTCGGCGACATAGGCGCTGACCTCGTTCTCGTCGAGCCCACCCAGACTGAGACGGTGTGCCGTGCCATCACGGTGAAGGTCGGCGAGCATCGCGGCCAGCGGATGGGAACGGTCCAGGTCGGTGCTGCGATAGGTGCCGACAATCTGGACCCTCGCCTGGTCCCCGAAGCGCAGCAGATGCCGCAGCAGGAGCAGCGTTGGTTTGGCCGCCCAGTGCAGGTCATCGAGGATCAAGACCACCGGCACGCTTGTTGCGGCGAGTCCCAGCAACGCGACGACCGCGTCGAACAGTGCGTAGCGCTCGGTGTCGGGGTCGGCGCGCGTCGGCGTGGCCAAGTCCGGCAGCAGATCGCTCAGCCCGGGCACCAGTGGGAGTAGCGCCTCCATGCCGCGCAATCCGCGAAGGCGGCTGGCGCCGAGACACGGCGCCAGCGCGCGGATGGCTTCGGCGAACGGCTGGTACGGAGCGCCCAGGTCCTCGTCGCACCGCCCATACAAGACCACGGCCCCCTGCTCGTAGGCCTGTTGTGACCATTCGCCGGCCAGACGTGTCTTCCCGACACCGGGTTCACCCGCGATCAGGACCGCGTTGGTGGCACCGGCGAGCGTGGTCTGCCATGCGGAGTGCAGGTGCTCCAGTTCGCTGCCGCGGCCGACGAACGGCCCGTGGCCGGACAAAACCGCCGGCAGCCCGGGGCGCTCCACTGGCGCTTCGGTTGAGGACTGATCATGCCGATCGTCGACGGTGACCAGTCGGAGCTCGAACACGTGCTCCGGGCGGGCCAGGTTGCGCAGCTGGCGGGTCCCGAGGTCGACGAGCACGACGTCGTCGGTCAGTGAGTCGATGACGAGTTCGGCGGTCGCACCCGAGCAGACGGTCTGGCCACCCTCGGCCAACGACCGCAGCCGGGCGGCGCGATTGACCGCACGGCCGAAGTAGTCACCCTCGCGGAACTCGGCCTCACCCGTGTGCAGTGCCACCCGAATCCGCATGGGGTCCTTCAGCACCCAGGGCTCGCAGGCGATGGCTTCCTGCATCTCGACGGCCGCGGCGGCGGCAGCCGACGGCCGGTCGAAGACCGAGAAGGTGGCGTCACCCTCGCCGCGGGTCTTGATCAGCCGCCCGCCCCGTGAGGTCACGACCTGTTCGACGAGCTCGTCATGTCGCGCGAGTGCCGTCGCCATGGCGGCGGCATCGGCCTCCCACGCCGCCGTCGATCCCTCTATGTCGGTCAGCAGGAAGGTCACCGCGCGCATGACGGACGAAACGGTCTGGGCCGTAGGAACTTCCAACGAACTGTCCTGAGCGACGATCGCGCCCTCCAGGCGGCGCAGCTCCGGTCCCGGATCGACGCCGAGTTCCTCGGCGAGTACGGTACGCGCGCGCTGGTACGC
Organism: uncultured Mycobacterium sp.; assembly: GCA_964535335.1. GTDB lineage: Bacteria > Actinomycetota > Actinomycetes > Mycobacteriales > Mycobacteriaceae > Mycobacterium. The sequence goes on along the minus strand of CAZHUU010000006.1, from coordinate 17,997 downwards.
GCCGAGGGCGTCGCCCTGCCTCCCGGCGCGGTAGAGGGCGAGCATCAGCTGCCCCCAGCGTCTCTCCCGCAGCGGCGCGTCGGCCACCGCCGACTCGAGTTCACCGACGATCTCCGCGGCACGGCCCGTCGCCAGCAGGGCATCGGCCCGGTCTTCCACCAGCGCGGCATGCCCCTCGATCCACCGGGTTTTCTCCGACGTTCCGCGCCGACTGTCGGGCAGTTCCGGCAGACCCCGCCACAGCGACAACGCCTCCTCGAAGCACGTGACCGCTTGGCTGGTGTCACCCGCGGCGGCGGCCTCGCGTCCACGCCGCGCGGCAGACTTGTAACGCTGTGCATCACTGGTCGCCCCGGCCACGGACCAGCCCGTGCCCTGAGTCACGACGAAACCGTCGCCCAAAGTCCGACGCAACGCCGAGATGTGGGTCTGCAGTGCCTTCGCGGCGGTGCGGGGCGGATCCTCGCCCCAGAGCAACTCGACGAGTGTGTCGGCCGACACGACGGAGTCGGCGTGCAAGCCCAGCATCGTGAGGATCGCGCGGGGTTTGGCGCCCGGGATCGTGACCAGGGCGCCGTCTTGCCGGACCTGCAGAGGTCCCAAAACCCCCAGCTCCACCGGTTGAAGCGTAGTCATGCGCGTCATCGTGCGTATACGGATTCAACGCCCGGTCAAGGTTCGGTAAAGGCCAATCCGGACGCCCTACCGTCGTGCCCGGCTACGAGCGACTATCCGGGTGGACCGGCCGCAGGAGTCGCTCGTAGCCGGGCACATCGGTCCCCACCCCGGACACCCGGCCGGCTATGCCAGCAGCGGTACCCCGGCAATGCGCTCGCCCGTCAGGATCTCGAACATCGCCCGCCGGGTGGCCGTCAGCTCCACGGCGATTCCCGGGCCGGACAGCGACACCCGGCAGGTCGCCAGCGCCGAGTTGTAGCAATACTTGGTGCCGCCGTTGGTGTCGGTGTAGGTCAGTCCGATCACGTGAACCGGCTCCGCACTGATCTCGCCCCGCATATCGACGCCGTCGGTTCGGCCGCCGAACGACCAGGTAAAGGGTCGGTAGGAGCCGTGGGTGCGCCGGGCGGCCGGCACGGAGCGCACGGCGTACTCCCGGCCGGCGTGCCGCAGCACGAACAGGGTGGCCGCGGGCAACTTCACCGGGCCCAGCGCGGCGTGTGCGGTGACGATCTCGAGGCTGGAATGCGGCTCGCCGCCGAATCCGCAGACCTGGCCGAACGCGTACGCCGGGGTGTGTCTGCTGCCCCAGTTGTGGTTGACGCTGCCAGCCCAGCCGTCCAGCGCAAGCCGGGTGTCGCCGAGGGTGACGGTGCCGTCGAAGCGGGCCAGCGGGTGACGCACCTGCGTCTTGGCGGTCGGGAACCGCGCCCGATAGGCCCGGTCGGTGAGCAGCTTGACGGCGGGCTCCTCACCCGGCGCGATCGCCAGCTCACAGCCGGCTCCGGCCAGCGACCCCCGCGCCGATACGTCGTCGATCGTGGTCTCCCCGATACGGGCCGACCAGGGTTCGGTGCGGAAGTCCGCAACCGCGATCGGGTGCGGTTGCTTCAGCGCGCGGTTGCCGCCGCCCTCCGGATCGAAGACCATCACCCAGACGTCGGCCACCGGCTCCCCCGGCTGCGGGTACAGCAATGTCCAGCGCAGCCAGACCGCCTGCGGGCGGTGAGGATGGTTGGCTCGGATGAACCTGCTCTCGTAGTACGGGGGCATCATCTGTTCAGGATTCCCGACGAGAGGGCGGCTTACCCGTGGGTTGGACGATCGCGGTGGCGGTGCTGGCCGCGCTGGTGGTGGCCGAGGCCGTCGCGCTGTGGGTGCTGTGGTCGCGGCTGCAGCACAGCCGGCTCGAGGCCGACGAACTGCGCGGGCGCCTCGACACCCGCAACCTGCTGTGGACCGGCGGCCGGGAGGCGGTCAAGACCGTCTGGCAGACCGCCAACCTGGTGCGCACCCAGGGCTTCGGCGGCGCGGTGCGCACCTCCATCGAGGAACTCGCCGACTGGGCCGACGTGGAGCGTCCCGACCTGGCGAAGCTCGCACCGGACGGCAAGGTGGTGATCATGTTCTCCGACATCGAGGAGTCCACCGCGCTGAACGAACGCATCGGCGACCGCTCGTTCGTCAAGGTGATCGAGGCCCACGACCGTCAGGTGCGCCGATTGGTCCGCGCCAACGACGGCCACGTGGTCAAGAGCCAGGGCGACGGCTTCATGGTGGCCTTCGCCGATCCGGCCGCCGCCGTGCGCTGCGGGGTGGCCATGCAGCACGCGCTGCAGCGTGATGCGAAGAAGTTGCGCAACAACAGCATTCGGGTGCGGATCGGCATCCACATGGGCAAGTCGGTTCGCCGCGGCGACGACCTGTTCGGCCGCAACGTGGCGATGGCCGCCCGCGTCGCCAGCCAGGCCGACGGCGGGGAGATCCTGGTCAGCGAACCGGTGCGCAACGCCGTCGGTGACGAGCAGCCATTCGACGACGGCCGCGACGCCGAACTCAAGGGCTTCGCCGGCACCCACCGGCTCTACGCCGTGGTGGCCTGAGCCCGTTCAGTCAGAAGTCACGCACAGGGTTACTCGGACTTCTTGTGCGTGGTTTCTGACTCAACGCGTGCTTTCGCCTCGGCCTCGGCGAGGCGCTGGTGCAGCCGGCCGCGGATCTCGTCGGGGGTGTAGGCCTCGCGTCGACGCTGGTCCCGCGCGACCAGCACCCCGCCGGCGACCACCCCGGCCGCGCCGGCCAGCCCGATCCACTTCCAGATACTGCGCATGGGAGACCACACTAAGCTGCGCTGGTGACCGAGCATACCGTGTCGCTGGCGCAGGCGCTGGACGAGACCCGCACCGGCGACGTCTGGCTGTTCCGCGGCGGGTCGGGCCCGGACCGGGCGATCCAGACGCTGACCAACGCCCCGATCAACCACGTCGGGATGACGGTGGCCATCGACGATCTGCCGCCGCTGATGTGGCATGCCGAACTCGGCCACAAGCTGACCGACCTGTGGACCGGCACCAACCACCGCGGGGTGCAGCTCAACGACGCGCGCGAGGCCGTCGAGCAGTGGCTGACCACCTACGGGCAGCGCTGCTGGCTGCGCCAGCTCACTCCCCCGGCCAGCCGGGACCAGGAGGACCGGCTGCTCAAGGTGATCGCCCGGATGAACGGAACCCCGTTCCCGTCGACCGCCCGACTGACCGGCCGGTGGCTGCGGGGACGCCTTCCGACCGTCAGCGACTGGACCCGTGGAATCCCGTTCCTGCACAGCAAGGTTCGCCAGTCGGCCGAACGCCGCAAGGCCGAACGGCGCGAGGTCGGCTTGGAGACCGCCTACTGCGCGGAGACGGTGGCGATCACCTACGAGGAGATGGGCCTGCTGCGCACCGAGAAGAACGAGAACTGGTTCGACCCGGGGATGTTCTGGAGCGGCGACACCCTGCCGCTGGTGACCGGATATCAGCTGGGTGACGAAATCCGCGTGCTGCCAGAGTGATTGGACGGCTCAGAAGCCGATGCCCACGCCGAGTTCGACCGGGGCCAGTTGGCTGGGGCAGGACACGTCGACGTAGACCGTGGTGAACGTCGTCGGTGGGGCGTCGTCGGTGTTGGGATTGTGGACCGCGACCACCTGGCATCTGGCCAGCGCCGAGGTGGTGTTGCCCGCCACCCAGTTGATCGCGACGTCATAGCCCTGGGCGCGCAGATCGTTGATCGTCGTCTCGGCCGTCGGGCCGGTGAGCGCGGGGGGGGTGGATCGGCGGCGGCCGGCGCCGCCAAACAGATTGCGACCGCGACGAATGCGGCCAACACACCCATCCGCGGAGACATCACCACTCGACGGCACGCCGGGACAGGAGCTCCCTCAGGCGAACGACCAGGCGGCCAGCGGTGCGCCCTTCGGGTCGCGCAGGGTGATCTGCACGATCGACTCGCCCGCCGGGACGTCGAAGGCCAGGTGGGCGGCCAGCTTCTGGCCGGCGGGCAGCTGGCCCGACGTGATGCCGGGGTTCACCGCGCCGACGGTCGGGGCGATGGTGTTGCCGTTGTCCGCCCGGGCCACGAACCAGAATCCGTTCACGGCCGTGGTGCCGGTCTCGGCCGCGATGGTGATGTCGACGGCGTACATGGTGCCCTTGGCCGGGATCACCGAGGCGTTCGGCGGCACCGGCTGCAGGTTGTCCACGGTGTAGGTGGCGGTGCTGTCGCCGGTGGTGATGTGCAGCTTCTCCCCGGGCACTCCCACCTGCACACCCGCCGGCGCCGCTGAGGTGCTGGCGCTTGCCTCAGCGGTCTGGGTGGACTGCTCGGGCGGCTTGGCCGACGAGGAGCAGGCAGCGCTGACCACCACCGTGACGGCCATGACGATGATCGCGCCGAGCGCAGCAGTCCCCCGCATGCGCGGATCGTAGCGCGCCGATCGCTGTGCGGCCCCGACGGCTCTCCTCCGCCGGGGCCGCACAGAGTTCAGGGCGTGCCGCTCAGCCCCACGCCCGGGCGGCACGCCGGTCGGTATCGGCGACCTCGGCGGCTCCCTCGCGGACCGCGATCCCGAGGCTCACGAGAATGTCGTGCAACGCGGCCGCGGCCTGCTGCCAGCGCGCCTGCTCGGCCTGGCAGGCGGCGGCGGCCTCACGGGTCCACAATTGCTGCAGCGGTGCGATCTGGCGATTCAAATCGTCCAGTGCGGCGTTGAGTCGCGACGACGTCGCCGAGATGTCCTGGCCGACCGCGGCGTCGATCTCGGCGAAGTTGTAGGAGATGACAGGATCCATGTTCGGTGGCTTTCTGCTCAGAGGTGAGTCGCGGTATCGGAGATGCGTTGGGCATGGGACTGTGCGGCCTCGCGCAACTCACGCTCGTTCTGCCGGATGGTCTCCGCGATCCCGGCCAGCGCTTGGGACAGCCTGGTGGACTCGGTGTTCCACCGCTGGACGACCTGCTTGAACCGTGCGGCGGCGGGACCGCCCCAGACCGACGGCGGAACGCCCTCCATGCGGGAGATGAAACCCTGTAACAGGATGCGGATCTCGTCGTTGCGGCTATCGGTGGTCGCTGCGACCGAGCGCATCAGATCGAAGTCCGTACTGAGGGTGGTCATCGCCGTCCTCTCCAGGCGGGTGAATTCGCTGACAGAAGTTTCGACGCTCAACGGGCGGAACCGGTTCCGGTGAGCTCGCGGGCGGAGCGCACCGCCTCGTCACAGGCAGCGGCGACGGTGTCGGCGCGCCCCGAGGCGCTCTGGCAGCCGATGGCGATCCGGGTTGCGCCGTCGACCAGCACCACCCAGCCGATGTCACGGTTGCCGCGCTTCTCCCGATACGTGACTACCGGGCGACCGGCACGCCGGTCGCGCGGAAGGAAGTCGGTGAACACAGCGGGCGACTGGTTGTCGAGTTCGTGCCGCAGCACGTCAACCGTGGTGTCCAGCGTTTCACCCGGAACATAGGACTGGGTGATGTGCAGGGCTGCATCGTGGTCGTCCACCGATGTCACCTGCACTCGCCGGGAACCCGGTCCAGCGGTCACCCTGGTGACGTTCCACCGCAACGGAACCCGAACGGTGACGCGGCCCTCGACAAGGTCGGCGGTATCGGCCGATGGGACTGCCGCCTCCAATGGCCGGCGATGACCGGTCGCGACCCCCACCCCGCAGAGCACCAAGGCAACCACGGCCGCGGCGACGACCGCCGGCGACAACGGTGAGCGCCGCGGCGGCGTCGGCGCCAGATCCGGTAGGCCGGCGGGTACGACGTCGGTGATCGGCACGATCGCGACCGAACGACCCAGGTTCTCCAGTGCCGAGCGAATCCTTGCCGCGGCCTCGGCGGCGCCGGGGACCCCGACCGGCGCATCGATGATGACGGTGCCCGTGGCGGGTGAGGCGCGGATCGCAGCACGTGCAACGGCTTCGGGGGCGCGCGCCCGGTCCAGCAACGCCATCGACCCACCGGCACCGACCGCAACGAAGTCGTCGGCCATCTCGATGACGGCTGCGGCGTCGACGCCGCTCGCAAGCAGTCCCTGCCGCGGCAGCACAACAACATCGGCCGCCACCGTGGCCGCGGCGTCCACGACGCGGCCGACCCGGAGCTGCGACCACCAGGATGGTACGACGACCGTCAACCGGGCCGAGCGCTCCACCATCGACCCGATGATGCTGCGCCACAACGCCGCAATGTCCACCGGCCGCTCATCGAGCAGTGCAACGGGGTCATCGATTGCCGCCAGCGCGGCGGCCACCATCGTCGTGTCGGCACCGACCGCCGGCAGCGGTGCAATCCTGCGCACCGCTGTCGGGCCGATCTCGATCACCGCAGCCGGGGCGGGCACCAGCCGACCTGAACCAGCTGCGGGCCGGCTTTCGTGACCAACAGCCCACGGCCGGCGGGATACGCTGCGGCACGGTGGCTCCCGACCAACGTCCCCTCGTCGGGGCTTCCATTCATCAACAACCCCATGCACCCACTCTCGCGAACCTGGGCCAGGAGGGGATCGAACATGGCCCGGGCGGTGCCGGCGCAACGCCGGGCCAGCACGACGTGTAACCCGATGTCGGCGGCGTGCGGCAGCAGCCTCAGCAATCCGTTCAGCGCATCCGGCGACGTGGCGGCCACCAGGTCGTAATCGTCGATGACCACGAAGACTCGAGGACCTGTCCACCACGACCGGCTTCGCAATTGCCCAACCGTGGTGTGGGCGGTGGGCAATCGGCTCTCCAGCAACGCAATCAATCCCGGCAGCTGGTGGGCCAGGCTCGCGGTGGAGAAGGCGTATCCGGTCAACTCGGGGCCGCCCACCACGTCAAGCAGCATTCGCCGCATGTCGATGACGAACAACCGCGCCGGTCGCGCCGCTGCGCCGCGCACGATCTCGCGGCACAGTGTGCGCAGCGTGGCCGTCTTCCCGCACTCGCCGTCCCCGAAGATCATCAGGTGGGCGTGCCGGGCGAAGTCGACGGCCACCGGTGTCAGCTCGTCCTCGCCGAGCCCGAGAATGACTCCCGCCGCGTCGGCGTCGGCTCGGCGCACCAGCGCGTCGTGCTCGACGGTGTCGGGAAGAGTCCGAATCGGTGGGGCGGCCCCGGCGCCCTGGTTGTTCGCGGCGCTGGCGATTGGCTCCGTCGCGGCAACGCGAGTGGCCGGGGCGACGGCCTGGCCGCCCGGGGCGGGTCTGCGTCGGGTCGCGTCCGCAGCAGAGTTCGTGGCGGCCGCAGCGGTTGTGCCACTGACGTGTTGGGCCATCGGACTGTTCACTGCCGCGCGTGAGCTGAGTCTGTCCTGATGAGCCGCGGCACCAGGATGCTCGCCGCGGTGGCACTGACGTTGGTCGCGGCACCGCAGTGCGCACCGCCCGCGTTCGCGGTGGCTCCCCCGCGGTGGACGACACCCTGTTGCCCGCACCCGCGGCTCCGGCACCACCCGCGCCGACCCGGCAGCGGGAACCCTGCACCGTGCCGCTCATGAGCGGAGCCGACGGGACGCAGCGTCGCAACAGCATTGCCATGCAACGGGTTTGGCAGCTGACCCGGGGTGGGGGGCAGCGGGTGGCCGTGATCGACACCGGGATACAACCGCATCCACGATTGCCTGCCGTCCTGCCCGGTGGCGACTATGTGTCCACCGGAGACGGTAAGCAGGACTGCGACGGCCACGGCACCCTCGTGGCGGGCATCATCGCGGCCGCACCGGGTGACCATGACGGGTTCACCGGTATCGCACCCGAGGTGACGCTGATGAGCATCCGCCAGTCCAGCACCAAGTTCGGCCCGTCCGACAGTCCGTCGAGCACGGGTGTCGGCGACGTCACGACGCTGGCGATGGCGGTCCGCACCGCCGCGGACCTCGGCGCCTCGGTCATCAACATCTCATCGGTGGCCTGCGCCGAATCGACGTTCGACGATAGGACCTTGGGCGCCGCGCTGTCCTATGCCGTCGATGTCAAGGACGCGGTTGTGGTGGCCGCGGCGGGGAATGTCGGCGGCGCGGGTCAGTGCCCCGCGCAGAACACCGCATCGCAGCCCCGGGTGATCGCGAGCCCCGCCTGGTACGACGACTATGTGTTGACCGTCGCCTCGGTGAACGACGACGGGGCCGCCTCCGCATTCAGCCTCAACGGCCCGTGGGTCGATGTGGCCGCACCCGGCGAGGGGGTGATATCGCTGGATCGGACCGGTCCGGGCGTCGTCGACACGATGCCCGGACCCCTGGGGCCCGTGGCGATCTCGGGTACCAGCTACGCCGCACCCGTCGTCAGTGGCCTGGCCGCGCTGGTGCGCTCCCGCTTCCCGCGGATGTCGGCGCGTCAGGTCATGAGACGGATCGAGAACACCGCGCACAAACCGGCCGCGGGGTGGAACCCGGCGGTCGGCAATGGTGTCGTCGACCTACTCTCCGCCGTTAGTGACCAGACCGCCTCCGCGACCTCCCCGGTCGGCAAGTCGGTTGACCCCCGATCCCATTCGGCGACCGACATCCATCCCCCGGGCGGCCTGGCGGCGTGCGGAGCCGCGGTGTGCCTGGTTGGTTTGATGGCCGTCGCGGCATTGCCGCGGCTACGGCGGCGGCGGATGGTCGTCGACGACGTCGCGGGCCACTAGTGCGGCGTCGCGGCCGAGTTCCGGGCCGCCGGGCAGCGATGCGAGCAGGGGCCACGGGGCCGGGGTCGGGGTCGTTGTGAGACCGAGGGCCGCGGCGGACACCGAATCATGAAGCGCGAAGCGGACTCCCGCGTCGGTGATGAGGTAGCGGCCCCCGGGTTGGGTGTCTCCGGTGAGATCGGTGGCGACGACGTCGGCGCAGCGGCCCGGGGGCATCCGCACCCGATCGACCGCGGGCCCCTCATCGTCCGCGCTGGCCAGCCGCACTGCGGCCGAATCGGCGCGCGGTGATCCGGCGCCGATCGTGGTCCGCCCGGCCGACCAGGTCGCACAGAGGTCGCCGTCGACGCCACCGAGCGTCGGGGGCTGATCGGGATGACTCGCCACCGGCAGGGCGTCGACGAGTGGACTGGTCGCCACCAGATCCGCAGCGACGGTGGGGACGTCGGCGGTACCGTGCGGGTCGGCGAACCGGATCAGGTCGGCGGTCAGCCGCCCGACGCGCTGCAATCCGTCACGCAGCACGGCGTAGTACTCCTCGGCGCCGGCCCGCACCACCCGCAGCACACTGCCGACGGTGTAACCGCCGACCACCGAGGACTCCCCCGCCCCGACGATGCGCGGCGCGGTGATCGGTGACACCTCGGGGATCACGGCGAGAAAAACGGGAGACACCCGCCGCGGCCGACCGCCGTCCAGGTGCAGCACCCGCGCGGTGACGGCATCGCCCGGGTCGACGGCGGCGCGTCGCCCGTCGTAGAGCAGGTACACCGCATCATTTCCGGACGCCGCGACGAGAACGGCTTGGTGCGGCGGCAGTGCCGGTGCCTCGATCGGGCCTGCGCCGAGGGTGGTCGACCCGTCGGCGGCATCGCACACCGCCCATCGGGTGTCACCGGGCGCAATGGGTTCGCCGAGGCGCTGGGGCGCACCGGGAATGCCCAGCACCGGGCCGCGCGGCACGTCTCCGAGTCGGCCGTCGTCGACGAGTCGTGGCTGTGCGGGTGTGTTCAGGATCAGTTGTGCCGAGGTCAGGTTCGCCACCGGTCGCAGACCGTCGTCGATGCGCACGAACAACGCACCGGAACCGCGGGACATCACCAGTGGGGCCGAACCCGGGCCGGTAGCGGGCCGCAACGCCGCCAGGCCCGCCGAGCCGAGCAGCGCGGCCACCGCGACCAGGCACCCGAGTGCCCACGCCCGCGACTGAGCCCCCAGCGGATCACCTGCCGCCGGCATCGAGCGGCCGAGCATCGCGTAGTCCATGCGCCGCAACAGGAATCGCCGACCACTCGGCGCGGCCCACCGCGCGTCCAGTCCGGCCATCACCGCACCCTAGGCCGGATGCGGCGTCGGCCTCCTCGACCATCCACAGGCCCGTCGGACAGAGTCGCTCGAAGCCGGGCACGACCACCCTGCCCCCAGACTCAGTCGGCCTCCTTCGAGCGGCGCTCCCGGTAGGCGGCGACATGCTGGCGGTTGCCACAGTTGCCGGTGTCGCAGAACATCCGGGACCGGTTGCGCGACAGGTCGAGTAGCACGGCCGAGCAGTCCGGGGCCGCGCAGACCTTCAGCCGGCGCAGTTCGCCGACGCGGACCAGGTCGGCCAGCGCCATCGCCATCTCCGCACCCATCCGCTGGGCCAAGGGGTCGTGAATGGAGGCCAGGTGCAGATGCCATTCCGGCATCTCGGGATGGCGGGTCAGCCACGGCGCCGCGCGGGTGTCCGACAGCAGCGCGTTCACCTGCCCGACGGCGCGCACCTCGTCGTCGGCAGTGGCCCAGATCCGGCCCAGCCGGCGGCGCAGTTCGTGGACCGCCTCGAGTTCGGCGTCGTCGTGGTCACGGCGCCCGGTCCAGCCCCAACTGTCGAGGTAGCCGTCCAGTTCGCGCTGAGATCCCAGTTGCTCGCCGTCCACCCGGTCGGTGTTGATCAGCGCACACGCCGCGCGCAGTGTGAGTTCGGTGTCATGACTGAAAAGCATTTGACTCATGACCCCCTTCGGACGTAATGTCACGAGCAATAGAAATTTTACTCATTACATGGGGGAGGTGTCGCATGTCGACCATCATTCGTGGTCAGGACCAGTTCCGCCTCGGTCTGCTGTTCGCGATCGGCTCGGCCTTCACCTTCGGCATGTCCGGCCCCTTCGCGAAGTCCCTGATGGTGGCCGGCTGGTCCCCGACCGCCGCGGTCACCGCACGGCTGGCCGGCGGGGCGCTGGTGATGGCGATCTTCGCCAGCATCGTCAAGCCGGATTGGCTGCGTCAGGCCCGCGAGCACGCCCGCACCGTCGTCGCCTACGGGCTGATCCCGATCGCCGGCGCCCAGCTCTGCTACTACAACGCCGTCTCACACCTGTCGGTCGGCGTGGCGCTGCTGCTGGAGTACACCGCACCCATCCTGGTGGTGGGCTGGATCTGGGGCACCACCCGGTGCCGTCCGCGCACCATGACGCTGGTCGGGGTCGCCCTGGCCATCATCGGGATCATCCTGGTGCTCAACGTCGTCAACGGCGCCCACATCGACGCGGTCGGGGTGGGTTGGGGCCTGGCCGCCGCGATCTGCGCGGCCTGCTACTTCATGATGTCCGACCAGGTCACCGCCGATGGCAGTGGCCTGCACTCGATCACCCTGGCCGCCGGTGGGCTGGTGGTCGGCGCGATCGCCGTCGGCCTGCTCGGGCTCTCCGGGCTGATGCCGATGACCTTCACCGCCAACCACACCGTCGTCGCCGGTGTGACGACCTCATGGCTGGTGCCGGTGCTGATCCTCGGCGTGGTCGCCACCGCCGTCGCCTACACCCTGGGCATCAGCGGCGTGGCCCGGCTGCGCCCGAGCTTCGCCTCGCTGGTCGGCCTGGGCGAGGTGCTCTTCGCGGTGCTGTGGGCGTGGGTGTTGCTCGGCGAGGCCATGACCGGCACACAGGTGGTCGGGGGCGCGATCGTGCTGATCGGGCTGGCGCTGGCCCGGCTGGGCGATCGCAGCGGCGAGGTCGCCGAAGCAACCTGGCCCGATGCCGCCGCCATCGAAGACGTCACCGCGCCGGCTCCGGCCTAGCAAGCGTTGCCGGAAATCCATTCAGAACTCACGCACAGGAAGTGCGAGTAGGCGTGTGCGTGGGTTCTGAATCAACGCGAGGCGCCACCAACCTGGTGTCCAGCTACACCTAGCCCGGCCGACGCCCCGGCGCGGCACGGACTTCAGCGGCCGGGAAACCACCGCCGGATCACCTAACATCGGGCTGTGACTGTGACCGCCGGGGTGATTCGAGTTGTCCGCGCCGCCGCCGCTGCCCTACTGGCCGGCGCTGCGATCATCGGACCGCTCGCGCCGCCCACGGCTGCTGCCGACGGCTGCAGCGACATCGAGGTGGTCTTCGCCCGCGGCACCGGCGAACCGCCCGGCCTGGGCCGCGTCGGCGACGCCTTCGTCTCGTCCCTTCGCGGCCGGGTGGGCAACCGGTCCGTCGGCACCTACGGGGTCAACTATCCCGCGACCTACGAATTCCTGGCCGCCGCCGACGGCGCCAACGACGCCAGCGCGTTCATCCAGAACGTCGTCAACAACTGCCCGAACACCAAGCTGGTGCTGGGTGGCTACTCGCAGGGGGCCGCGATCATCGACGTGATCACCTCGGTGCCGTTCCCCGCGGTCGGGTTCACCAACCCGCTTCCGGAGAACGTGCCCGACCACGTCGCCGCGCTGGCGGTGTTCGGCAACCCCACCACCAAGGTCGGCCTGCCGTTGACGTCCAGCCCGCTGTACGGCGCCCGGGCCATCGACCTGTGCAACGCCGGTGACCCGGTGTGCTCCGGCGGCGACAGCGTCCCCGCCCACCGCGACTACGGCCCGGCCGGGCTGACCAACCAGGCCGCGGCCTTCGTGGCCGGCCTGCTCTAGCCGTCGCCGAATTTTTCGCTGCACCGCCCGATATGTGAGTATTAGCCCCATGCGCATTACCTCGGGGGTGTCCGTCCGTGCCAGGTCCGTCACCGCGGCGGTGTTCGCCGTGGCCCTACCGATCGTCGCGCCCGCCGCACTGACACCGACCGCCGCGGCGGCGCAGTGCAGCGACGTCGACGTCGTCTTCGCGCGGGGCACGAGCGAGCCGGCCGGCATCGGCCGGGTCGGCCAGGCGCTGGTCGACTCGCTGCAACCGCAACTCGGCAGCCGCACGGTCAGCTTCTACGGCGTGAACTATCCGGCCACCTACGACTTCCTGGCCGCCGCAGACGGCGCCACCGACGCCACCAACCACATCGTGTCGGTGGCGGCGCAGTGCCCGTCCACCAAGTTCGTCCTCGGCGGTTACTCACAGGGTGCCGCGGTGGTCGACATGCTGCTCGGCATCCCGCCGCTGGGCTCCAAGGTGGGTGACATCGGCTCGGCCCCACCGCTTCCCGGCAGCGTGGCCAACAAGGTGGCGGCGGTGGCCGCGTTCGGCAACCCGGCCACCAAGTTCGGCAATCCGGTGTCGGCGGCCGGCAGCCCGTTCGCCGGCAAGGGCATCGACCTGTGCAACGACGGCGACCCGATCTGCTCGCCGGGGCGCAATCCGTTCGCGCACACCGACTACGAGACCACCGACCTGGTGGGTCAGGCAGCGGGATTCATCGCTGGGCGGCTCTAGCTCCCTATCAGCGCTAATCGACGCTCCCGAAAGTTCGTCTACCATGGCGGGATGCGTGTTCAGCGGGCATTCACCAGCATTGCGGTAGCCCTGTGCGCCGCCGCGGTGATGTGGCTGGGCCCGGCCGCACTGCCGGCCGACGCACCCGGTGCCGCCCCGGCAGCCGGGGCGGCCGACTGCGCGCCGATCGAGGTCATCTTCGCGCGTGGCCGTCTGGAGCCGGCCGGACCCGGCGCCATCGGCAGCGCGTTCGTGAATGCGCTGCGCTCCAAGGTCGGTCAGGGCATCAACCTGTACGCGGTGAACTACCCGGCCAACACCGAAGCCGACGTCGGCGCCAACGACATGAGCCAGCGCATCCAGTACATGGCCAGGAACTGCCCGAACACCAAGCTGGTGCTGGGCGGTTACTCGCTCGGCGCGGCGGCCACCGACATGGTGCTGGCGCTGCCGATCCCGATTGTGGGCTTCAAGAGCCCGCTGCCCTCGAGCGTCAACGACAAGATCGCTGCCGTCGCGTTGTTCGGCAACGGCATTCAGTGGGTGGGCCCGATCACCGCGTTCAACCCGGTGTTCCGCGACCGCACCATCGAGCTGTGCCACGCCGCCGACCCGATCTGCAACCCCGCCGATCCCGACACCTGGCAGGACAACTGGCCCGATCACCTGGCGGCCGCCTACATCAACGCCGGCATGGTGAACCAGGCCGCCGACTTCGTGGCGGGCCGGCTCTAGAGCGCGCGCAGGTCGCGGGTCACCGCGATCCGCGCAGCAAGCTGGTCATCGGGTGGGTAGTCGACACCCACCAACGTCAGTCCGCGGGCCGGGGCCGCCGCGAAGTCACTGGAGCGCGCCGGTGCCCCCAACAGCCTTGCGCACCAGTCCGGTTCGCGTCGTCCCTCCCCCACCGCCAGCAGCGCCCCGACCAGTGACCGCACCATCGACCAGCAGAACGCATCGGCGCTGACCCGGGCGGTGATCAGGTCGCCGTCGCGAGACCAGTCCAGGCGTTGCAGGTCGCGGATGGTGGTCGCCCCGGCGCGGTGCCGACAGAACGCGGCGAAGTCGTGCAGGCCCAGCAGATCCCGGGAGGCCGCGGTAATCGCGTCGACGTCCAGCGGCCTCGGCCAGGCGGTGACGAAGCGGGCCAGGTGCGGTTCGGCACCGTAGGGCGCGAGCGTGAGCCGGTAGGCGTAATGGCGGCGCAGCGCCGAGAAGCGAGCGTCGAATTCCGCCGGGGCGCGGCTGATCTGGCGCACCCGGACGTCCGCGGGCAGGAAGCGTGCCAATCGCCGTATCAGGGGAAGGAATTCGGGTTCGCGATGCCGCGGCCGGCGCGGGCGGACATGCGTCAGTGCCTCGACGGGGACGTCGAGATGGGCGACCTGACCGCTGGCGTGCACACCGCTGTCGGTGCGGCCCGCGCCGAACAACCGCACCGGGGCGCGGAACACCGTCGAGAGCGCCTCGTCGAGAACGCCGGCCACCGTGCGGTGACCGTCCTGAGTGGCCCAGCCGGCGAAATCGGTTCCGTCGTAGGCAATGTCGAGCCGGAGACGGACATGCCCGCCACCGGATCCGGTGGCGGGCATGTCCGTAGTCACGGCGTCAGGACTTGTCAGCGTCCGAATCCTCGGCGCCTTCGGCCTGCTCCTCAGCCTGCTCCTCAGCGATTTCCTCGGCAGCCTCCGCGGTCTGGGCGTCGGCGATGCCGGCGTCCTCCGCCTCGACGGCCTCGAGGGCCTCCACCGGCTCCGCACCGGCCTGCGGCGCAGCGGCGGCCTTCTTCTTGGCTGCGGCGCGGGTGGCGCGGCTGGCCTCCGAGGTCACCGTCTTCTCCCGCACCAGCTCGATGACGGCCATCGGGGCGTTGTCGCCCTTACGCGCCTCCACCTTGATGATGCGGGTGTAGCCGCCGTTGCGGTCGGCGAAGAACGGTCCGATCTCGGCGAACAGGGTGTGCACCACGTCCTTGTCGCGGATCTTCTTCATCACCTCACGCCGGTTGTGCAGCGTGCCCTTCTTGGCGTGGGTGATCAGCTTCTCCGCGTACGGTCGCAACGCCCGAGCCTTGGGCTCGGTGGTCTTGATCCGGCCGTGCTCGAACAGCGACGTGGCCAGGTTGGCCAGGATCGCCTTCTGGTGCGAGGACGACCCGCCGAGGCGAGGACCCTTGGTGGGCTTAGGCATTGCGACTTCTCCTATGTGGGGCCGACCCCCGTATCAGGTAGGGCCGGGACGGACGTTCTCTTAGAGCTGTTCGGTTTCGGCGTAGTCCTGGTCGGCGTCCAGGTCGTAACCGGCATCGGTGTTCCAGGTGCCGGTGGCGACGTCGTAGCCGGCGACCTCGGACGGATCGAAGCTGGCCGGGCTGTCCTTGAGTGACAGGCCGAGCTGATGCAGCTTGATCTTCACCTCGTCGATGGACTTCTGGCCGAAGTTGCGGATGTCCAGCAGATCGGACTCCGTGCGGGCGACCAGCTCGCCGACGGTGTGCACACCCTCGCGCTTGAGGCAGTTGTACGACCGGACCGTCAGGTCGAGGTCGTCGATCGGCAGCGCGAACGCCGCGATGTGGTCGGCCTCGGCCGGTGACGGGCCGATCTCGATGCCCTCGGCCTCGACGTTGAGTTCCCTTGCCAGACCGAACAGTTCGACCAGGGTCTTGCCTGCCGACGCCAGGGCGTCGCGCGGGCTGATCGAGTTCTTGGTCTCGACATCGAGGATCAGCTTGTCGAAGTCGGTGCGCTGCTCGACGCGGGTGGCCTCGACCTTGTAGGTCACCTTGAGCACCGGCGAGTAGATGGAATCGACCGGGATGCGGCCGATCTCGGCGCCGGAGGCCTTGTTCTGCACGGCGGGCACGTAACCGCGGCCCCGCTCGACGACCAACTCGACCTCGAGCTTGCCCTTGTCGTTCAGGGTGGCGATGTGCATCTCGGGGTTGTGCACCGTCACACCGGCAGGCGGCACGATGTCACCGGCGGTGACCGCACCCGGGCCCTGCTTGCGCAGGTACATGGTGACCGGCTCGTCCTCCTCCGAGGACACCACCAGACCCTTGAGGTTCAGGATGATGTCGGTGACGTCTTCCTTGACGCCGGGCACGGTGGTGAACTCGTGCAGCACACCGTCGATGCGGATGCTGGTCACGGCCGCGCCGGGGATCGACGACAGCAGCGTGCGCCGCAGCGAATTGCCAAGGGTGTAACCGAAACCGGGCTCCAGCGGCTCGATGACGAACTGGGAGCGGTTCTCGGCGATGACCTCTTCGCCCAGGGTGGGTCGCTGAGAAATCAGCATGGTTCTTCTGTTCTCCTTCTCGGCACCCGCTATTTGATGCCGTTAGGTGTTCTGCCGCAGGGAATTCCGCGGCAGAAATCTTCCTCTTTACTTCGAGTAGAACTCGACGATCAGCTGCTCGGCCAGCGGCACCTGGATCTGCTCACGGGTGGGCAGCTGGTGCACGAGGATGCGCTGCCGCTCCCCGATGACCTGCAGCCAGCCCGGGATCGGACGCTCACCGGCGGTCTGACGGGACACCTCGAACGGCAGGGTGTTCAGCGACTTGTCCCGCACGTCGATGATGTCGTACTGCGACACCCGATAGCTGGGGATGTTCACCTTCACACCGTTGACGGTGAAGTGGCCGTGGCTGACCAGCTGGCGAGCCATCCGTCGGGTGCGCGCCAGGCCGGCGCGGTACACAACGTTGTCCAGCCGGGTCTCCAGGATCTGCAGCAGGTTCTCGCCGGTCTTGCCCGCGGAACGGTTCGCCTCTTCGTAGTAGCGGCGGAACTGCTTCTCCATCACGCCGTAGGTGAAGCGGGCCTTCTGCTTCTCCTGGAGCTGCTGGCGGTATTCGCTCTCCTTGATCCGCGCGCGGCCGTGCTGGCCGGGCGGGTAGGGGCGCTTCTCGAAGGATTGGTCACCACCGACCAGGTCGACGCCGAGTCGGCGCGACTTGCGGGTGGCGGGTCCGGTGTAACGAGCCATGAGTCAGTTCCTCCCTAGACCCGGCGCCGCTTGGGCGGACGGCAGCCGTTGTGCGGCTGCGGGGTGACATCGGAAATGGCGCCGACCTCGAGGCCGGCTGCCTGCAGCGAGCGGATCGCGGTCTCGCGGCCCGAGCCCGGGCCCTTGACGAACACGTCGACCTTCTTGACGCCGTGCTCCTGCGCCTTGCGGGCCGCGTTCTCGGCGGCGAGCTGCGCGGCGAACGGGGTCGACTTGCGCGACCCCTTGAAGCCGACGTGGCCCGACGACGCCCAGGCGATCACGTTGCCCTGGGGGTCGGTGATCGACACGATCGTGTTGTTGAACGTGCTCTTGATGTGGGCAGCGCCGTGCGGGACGTTCTTCTTCTCCCGGCGGCGGGTCTTCTGCCCCTTCTTGGGAGCAGCGCCACCCTTCTTTGCTTGTGCCATCAGGGGTTACCTGGCCTTCTTCTTGCCGGCGATGGTGCGCTTGGGGCCCTTGCGGGTACGCGCATTGGTCTTGGTCCGCTGGCCGCGCACCGGCAGGCCGCGGCGGTGCCGCAGGCCCTGGTAGCAGCCGATCTCGATCTTGCGCCGGATGTCGGCCTGCACCTCGCGACGAAGGTCACCCTCCACCTTGAGGGTGGCTTCGATGTACTCACGCAATTGCGTGAGCTGATCGTCGGTCAGGTCCTTGCTGCGCAGATCCCGGTCGATACCGGTCGCCGCCAGGATCTCCTGGGAGCGGGTACGGCCGATGCCGTAGATGTAGGTC
>CAZHUU010000005.1:0-77190 GCA_964535335.1 uncultured Mycobacterium sp. | reverse complement strand
CGCACTTCTTCCTGCAGATCGCCGTAATCCTGCTGACCTACCGATTGCTCTGGCCACTGTTCCGCCGGCTCGGCCAGGTCCAGGTGGTGGCGATCATGGTGGCGGGGTTCCTGCTCGGACCGTCGGTCCTCGGCTGGGTGTGGCCGGCCGCGCAGCGTTGGTTGTTTCCGACCAGGCTGTCGCTCGGGGCGGAGACGTTCACCCATCCGAACCTCACCGCGATCTATGTGGTCGGCCAACTGGGCCTGGTGCTCTACATGTTTCTGGTCGGGGCCTCGTTCAAGCTGGACATCCTCGGCGCCCACCTTCGGCAGGCTGGTGTCACCGCCGCCGCGGGCATCGGTGTTCCGTTGGTGCTCGGTGGAGTTCTGGGGTGGTGGATGGTCAGCCTCGGCGGCTATTTCACGGCCAAGGTGATGCATTGGCAGGGCGGGCTTTTCGTCGCTGCGGCCGTTGCCATCACGGCGTTCCCGATGCTGGCGTGGATCGTCTACGACTCCGGCCTGCTCAACACCCGGCTGGGGACGATGGCGTTGTCCTGCGCCGCCATCGACGACGCCTGCTCCTGGGTACTGCTGGCCACGGTGGTGGCGACGGCGAAGGGCAGTTCGGCCGGCGCCTTCCTGGCGATCGGCGGTGGGCTGGCCTACCTGCTGTTCATGGTCTACATCGGGCGGCCGCTGCTGGCGCGGCTGGAAACGTGGACGCCGCCGCGGGGGGACGCCGAACGCACAGGCGGCCTGCCGATCGCGCACACCAGCATCGTTCTGCTCGTCGTGTTGACGGCCAGCTGGTTCACCGACCTGGTCGGAATCTATTCGGTGTTCGGGGCTTTCGTGGCCGGTGCGGTCATGCCGCGGGGTGCGCTGCTGGAGGCCATCCGCGAGCGGTTCGAACCGCTGGTGGCCTATCTGTTGCTGCCCGCGTTCTTCATCTACTCGGGGCTGAACACTCAGCTCACCCTCATCGTCGATTCGTCCACCCTGCTCATGGCAGGCATCGTGCTGGCCGTCTCCTTCGCTGCGAAGTTCGGCGCCATCGGGCTGGCCGCGCGCTGGCAGGGCATGAGCTGGTACGAAGCCGGCTCGATGGGCGCGCTCGCCAATGCTCGCGGCCTGATGGAACTCATCCTGCTCAACATCGGGCTGGAGGCGGGCCTCATCTCGGGCAAGCTCTACACCATCCTGGCGCTGATGACGATCATCACGACGTTCGTCGCCACCCCACTGCAGCGGCTGTTCGAACGCCGACTGGCGAAGTCGGGATCGAAATTCGGGCCTTCCGGGCAGGAACCCCTTGCGGTGACTGGGGTCGGTCGGGCACCTTGATGTTCCTGGGGACGCTGCACGCTGGGAAAGGAACTCGTATGAAGCTCGGTATCGTGGTCGGCGGTGTCGCCGCACTCGCCCTGACGGCGTGCGGCGGCCAGAGCAAGCCTGCCGCAGACGTGTCCTCGGTGTCCGCCGCGTCGAGTAGTTCTTCCAGCAGCACGGCGAGCAGCTCCACCAGACCGGCGAGCAGCTCCACCAGCACGCCGGCGAGCCCGGCCGCGGCGCCAGCCAAGGGCGACAAGCCGACCCGGGAGTTCGTGATCGGAAAGTGGGGCACCGATGGCGACTGCACACTGGCCATCGACCTGCGACCGGATGGCACCAGTGACGGCCCGTTCGGCAACTGGTCCTACGCCGACGGGGTCCTCAGCTTTCCCGAGGAACCAGACTTCAAGATCAACGTCACCGTCATCGACGACACGACCATGGAATCGAGCAACGGCACTGGCAAGACTTCGAAGATGACCCGCTGTCCGTAATTCTGCCACGGGAGAACGGATCCCGGGCCTGACCGTCTCACCCGGGCACCTTGATGCTCTTGGGCACGCTACATGCCACCGTCTTGTCGCCACCGGTCCACCGGTCGATGCGGCAGTCGAGGACCATCGTCGCCAGATGGTAGGCGTCGTTGCGGGTGATGGCGAGATTGCTCGACATCTTGTCCAGCGCGGCGCCGGCGGCGACACGCATCGCATCGAGCGCCTTCGGCGCCGTTGCGCTGGAGACCCACGCGGTGTCGGTGTCATTGGTCGGCAGGGCGGGGGCGCGTGGCGCCGCGACATCCTTCGGGACGACGCAGTAGGTGCCCAGAACCTCGTCGACCACTTCGGAAATGCGGCAGTCCCAGGTCTTTTCCATGACGCCGGTGGCCTCGTCCCGGGACAGCTGCCTCGTGGTCATGATCAGTTTGACCGTCTCGGACTTGTTGATGTCGAACGCCTTGTCGAGGTCCTCGTCGTAGCCGACCGCGACCCAGCCCGTCGGGGTCTCGACGGTCGGCCAGTCCTGTGGCCGCTTCTTGATGACGTCGACGGTGATGTTCAGTTCGGGGTACCAGGTTTCGAGCGCGTCGAGGTCGATCTCCCCGTTGCCCTGCTTGGCGTGCGAGTCGCCGGTCCAGATCAGCCCGCCCTTGACCTGCACCGGCAGGTAAGTGGTTGAGCCGAGCTGCATTTCGGGGAGGTCCATGTTCCCGCCGTACCGCCCGGGCTGTTCGGTGCTGCACCTGCCGTCGGTGCACCAGGGTCCCGTGGTGTCCGAGCGGCCGACGGCGAGCACCCCGGGGAACGGCTCGAGGGGCACCAGCACGTTCGGCGAGAAACGCATCTGCATCTTGTCGGTGTCGAGGTAGTAGCTGGTGACCTGCTCCGGGAACTCGTCGGGGAACAACCCCTTGCCCTTGGCGGTGTTGTTGGTGGCGAAGTTGGGCAGCCGGATGCGGTTGATGTGGATCGCGAGCAGATCACCGGGTTCGGCGCCGTTGACGTAGATCGGTCCGGTGACGGTGTGCGGGCCGCGGTTGTGCACCGCGCCGTTGATCTTCTCGATCTGGCCCTCGTTGATCCCGGGGGCGACCTGGCCGCCGCCGGCCGGCACGGTCTGGATGGCCACCGTGTCGCCGGGGTCGATATGAAGCACCGGTGCCATGGCGTTGTCGTAGACGCCCCACTGCGTCGTCTGCGGCGTGGCAGGCAGCATCCAGAAGCGGTGGCCGTCCTTGGCGAGCGGCTTGGCCTCCATGTGCGCCTGGTCCGGCGGCCCCTGGAGGTAGGTGACGCTGAAGTCGGGGTAGGGGCTGTCCGGACCGGACTGCCCGCCGGGGCTGGCCCCGCAGCCCGCGGCCAGCACGGCCAGCATCGCGGCGATCGGGGTGAGACCGCGGTTTCTGATCATGCATCGCTCCTGGCTGCTCGGAACGATCGGCGAGCTGCATCAACGCCCCCGCGACCGCGATGCGATCTAATCGCGGCGACGTGCCGTCGCGGGCGGAAACGACCAATCGCCGAAAGCCCGGCGGGGCGCTAGTGCCCGGTGAACTCGTCCATGGAGTTGTACACGCCGACCCGACGCAGGTAGACGTCGCGCAGCCGGACCGGCAACACCGCGGACAGCACCTTGTTCATCTTCGAGGTCCACGGCATCACCACGAAGGGCGACCCGGCCAGCATCGCCGTCCAGGTTCGCGCGACGACGTCCCGCTGTTCGAGCATCGGGGTGAACAGGATGCCCTTCGCCCCGTCGAACATCCCGGTGTTGATGTAGGTGGGGCACACGGTGGTGACTTTCACCCGGTGGTGCCCGGCCTGGTCGAGTTCGAGCCGCAGCGAGTCGGAGAAGCCGACCGCAGCCCACTTGGAGGCGGCGTAGGCGGCCATCCGCGGAATCGCGTTCAGTCCGGCCGAGGACGCGATGTTGACCAGTCGGCACTCCGCGCCGGACGCGATCATCGCGGGCAGGAACTCCCGGGCGACCAGCATCGGGCCGACGGAGTTGACCTCCATGGTGAGCAGGAAGTCGCGGGGTTGGCTGTCCCAGAAGTAGCCGTTGCCCCGCACGATGCCGGCGTTGTTGAACAGCACGTGGATCGTGCCGAGATCGGCGCGCACCCGTTCGGCGGCCTCCGCCACCCGGGTCGGCGAACTGACGTCGACGCTCTCGTAGTGGATGACGCTGCCGGCGGCCTCCAACTCGGCCGCGGTCTCCTTCAGCGCCACCTCGTTGGCGTCCCACAGCACCACCGCGGCGGCGCCCTGGCTGACGGCGTTGGCCGCGAAGAGCTTCCCCAGGCCCATCGCAGCACCGGTGACCAGGACGTTCATCCCTTTGACAGACTGCATGGTGGTCCCCCCTCGGGACAGTGGCGGCGAATGATCGACTCCCACCGTTCTACCGCAACGTGTGTGAGGAGTGCCGGGCAACGCCCGCACCGGTCAGGGCTTGACCAGCACGTCGAGCAGGAACGTCCGGCCCGACGCCACCGCCTGCAGCGCGCGCTCCAGCGCCGGGCCCAGCGCCTCGGATGTCTGCACCCGCTCACCGCTGCCGCCGTAGGCCTCAACGACTTTCACGTAATCGGGAGTGGGTGCGATGACATCGCCGATGAAGTTGTTGTCCCGCACCGCGTCGCTGTCCGGGTAGTAGCGCAGCACGTTCCAGGTCTGTGAGGCGTACTGCTCGTTTTTGCACAACACGATCAGCAGGGGCAGGCCGTACTCCTGGGCGAAGCCCAGCGCGGCCGGAACGGGGTTGTAGTGCCAGGCCCCATCACCGACGATCGCGACCACCGTCTGCTCCGGCCGGGCCAGCTTGGCCCCGAGTGCGGTGCCCAGGCTCATGCCGAGGGCGCCGGCCCAGCCGCGGTACTGGGTCAGCGGCTTGCGTTCATAGAGAAACTGGATCATCTGAGGCACCTGCGCGACGATCTCGTCGACGCAGATCGAGTCATCCGGCAGTGCATCGTGCAACGCACTGAACAGATCCGCGGCCGGGACGAAATCGGTTCCACTCGACCGGGATTGGATCGCGTCCCGCCGCCCGTGGGCGCGGACCGCGGCGGTGTGCCCGGCCCAGTGCTCGGCCCGGTCGGGATGGGCGGTGGTTCGGCCGGCAAGGCCCGCGGCCAGCGCCTCGAGGTTGGGGCCGAGGCCTCCCGGGATGGCGTGGGTGGTGGGGTAACCCCAGTAGGCCGCCCGCGGGCGCAGCGGATCCTCCTCGAGATGGATGACCGCGCACCCGGGCCTCAGCGGCTGTCGCGGCGGATGCCAGGGCCCGTTGCACCCGGCCAGCAGCACGGCATCGGCGTCGGCGAGGACCTCCTCGACCGGACCAGCGCCGTAGAGCGGATGCGAACGCGGGAAGTTGTGATACGCGGGCATCATGAACTCGAAGACCGGGGCGGACAACGACTCGGCGATCGCCACCAGGGCGGCGCGCTGCGCGTCGGTGCGCCCACCGTGTTCGGTGACGATCACCGGGTTCTCGGCGCCGGCCAGGATGTCGGCCGCTTCCTCGATCTGCGCCGCCGCCGCCACCACCGGGGCCGGGGATACCCAGGCCGGGACATGGTCGGGGCCTGGGCCCATCAACAGGTCGAAGGGAATCTCCAGCAGCGTCGGACCCTGCGGCACCGACTGGGCGATGAAGCAGGCCCGGCGCAGTTCGTTGACCAGCTCGGCGGCGGTGCGGGCACGGTGTGCCCACTTGGTCACGGCTTCGGCGTTACGCGCCGGGCCCACCAGGTCCACCAGCAGCGACGGCCACTCCGGGCCCGGGTCGGCGTCGGGATCCTCGCCGTAGCTCAGGGTGTCGGGGGACAAGACCGTCACCGGGGTGCGCTCCTGCAGTGCGGTGTGCAGCCCCATCGACCCGTTCTGCACGCCGAGGGAACTGGGCAGAAACACCACCTGGCTGCGGCCGGTGGCCTTGTAGTAGCCCGAGGCCAGACCCACCGCCAAAAGCTCGTGGCGGCAGCGGAAGTAGTGCGGGCCCCGGTCGCCCCGCCGGGCCAGCGCCTCCCAGATCGGCGCCATCACGGCGATGGGCGAGGCGAAGATGCAGTCCACGCCCTGCCGTTCCAATTGCTCGAGCAGGGCGTCCGCGCCGTTGCCGGCCGGGGAGGTCTGTGGCATCTACGCTCTGCCTCTCGGAGTCACCGCGAAACGATGCACCGACGGTAGGCGAACTACGCCTACGACGTGGCGCAATCTGTCAGAGCACACCTGACTTCACCGCTACCCCAGTGGAATCCATGGCGGACTCGACCGGGCACCGCGGGATATCAGATCAGTTTCGGACGAGACGAGCCATGGCGACCGCGTCACCCGGCGCCAGCATGTCCAACAGCGTTTCCAATCGAGCCGGATCGGCCCTGAGTTGCTCGAAGGTGTAGACCTCGTCGGGGTAGCCGCAGGACTGCCGATTCCAGGCATTGCGAAACAACCGAACCGTTCGCAACTCGCTGTCGACCTCGACCTGGTCATCGCTGTGCGGAACGACGAAGGAGTCCACCGCACCGAGGTTAGTCGGAGCGCTTGTGCACCGAGGCGCCGACCGTCCGGCCACCCGACCAATTCGCGCCGGATCGACCACCCGACACCGCACAATGGTTCGGTGAACGCAGAGCCCGATGTGCCCGATCGCCGGGGCGCCGTCGAAGAGTTCGCCGATGCGCTGCTGGGCGCGGTGGAGCGGGTGGTCGACCCGGGTGGTGAGCGGATCGAAGCCGCCCTGAACGGCCTGCGGCACCGGGTGATCGAGTTCGTCCGCCGCTACCACCGACTGCAGATCGACGTCGAGGCCGGGGCGCTCGATGAGCCGGTGCTGTTCGTGGCCAACCACGGCTTCGGCGGCGTCGTCGACCTCAACGTGATGGCCGTCGGCGCCGTCGTCGAGGATCTGCACCTGGACCGCCCGGTCACCTTCCTCACCCACCAACTGGCCTGGACGCTCGGTGTCGGCCCGATCGTCGAGCACCTGGGCGCGCGCCCGGCCAGCCGCGAGAGCGCCCACGAGGCGTTCGCCGAGGGCCACCACGTCGTCGTCTTCCCCGGCGGCGACGTCGACGCCGCCAAGAAGTTCACCGACCGCAACCACGTCATCTTCGGTGGGCGCAGCGGCTTCGCTCAGTTGGCGATGGACGAGGGGGTGTCCGTCGTTCCCATCGTGACGGCGGGGGCGGGGGAGTCCTTGCTGGTGCTCTCCGACGGTCAGCGACTGGCCCGCGCCCTGCGTCTGGACGAACTGCTGCGGGTGAAGGCGCTGCCGACGAGTCTCTCGCTCCCGTGGGGCCTCAACACCGGCGCGGTGGGCATGCTGCCCTACCTTCCGCTTCCGACCAAACTGCACACCCGGGTGCTGGCCGCCACCACCGCGCTGCCCGAGGAGGACGCCAAAGCCTTCGCCGAGCGCATCCACACCGCGATGCAGGACGCGCTCACCGAGATGACCGAACATCGGCTGCCACTGCTGGGCTGAGGAAGGACCGCGCTAGCCGGCCAGCCAACTCAGCGCGGCGGCCACCAGGGCGGTGGTGCCGGTGTCCAGCGTCGGCTGGATCACCGGTGCGAACTGCGGCGAGTGGTTGCTCGGGACGTCGCTTGAAAGGGTCCCTGCGGCTAGGGCTTTCGCGAAGACCGTCGGGTCGGTACCGCCGAACAACCCGGAGGTGTCCGGCGCCGACACCCCGCGGGCGATGTCGCTGAAGTCCTCGCTGCCCAGTACCCGCGGCGGCGCGATCACGTGATCAGCACCGAAGACACCGGCGAAGGTGGCGGTGATCCGCGCGGTGACGTCCGGATCGTTGTCGGTCAGGGGGGCGTGCTCGAAGAGGTCGAATTCCGGTTCCCGGGGGCTTCCGGAGGCGGCGCATTCGGCGGTGACGATGCGGCGTATCGCCGCCAGGATGGTCTCGCGGACCGCCTCGTTGTAGGTGCGGATGTTGAGTTCCAGCACGGCGTGGTCGGCGATGATGTTGGCCTTGGTGCCCGCGTGCAGGCTGCCCACCGTCAGCACGGCAGGCTCGCCGGGTTCCACCTCGCGGGCGATGATGGTCTGCAGGCGCAACACGATGGCCGCGGCGAGCACCACGGGGTCCACGGTGGTCTCCGGCCGGGAACCATGGCCGCCCCGCCCGTACACCGTGACCCGGATACAGTCCGCAGCGGCGAACGCGGGACCGGGCTGCGCACCTACGTAACCCGCCGGCAGCGGCGCAACATGTTGGCCCAGAACGACATCCACCGGCCCGACCAGATCGGCCAGGCCGTCGTCGACCATGCCGCGCGCGCCGTCGACCGTCTCCTCGGCGGGCTGGAAGAGCGCGACAAGGGTTCCGCCCCAGTGCTTCTCGCCGAGGGCAAGCAGGTGGGCGGCGCCCAGCAGGCACGCCGTATGCATGTCATGCCCGCAGGCATGGGCCACCGGGACCTGCCCGTCGCCATCCGGCGCCGGCGCCACGACCGTGCTGGCGTACGGAAGTCCGGTGGCCTCCTGCACCGGTAGGGCGTCCATGTCGGCGCGCAGCAGCACCGTCGGCCCGGTGCCGTTGCGCAGAATTCCCACCACACCCGTGCCCCCGACTTCCTCGGTGACCTGGTAGCCGGATTGCCGCAACCGGTCGGCAACGATTGCCGCCGTGCGGTGTTCGGCGTGGGACAACTCGGGGTTCTGGTGCAGATCCTGGTACAGCGGTTCCTGCCAGGAGCGCGCCTCAGCAGCCGCGGCGAGGACCGCGGGCAGGGCCTGATCGACGGTCAACGGGACCCCCCTTGCTGTCCGGCCTGGCGAACTCGCCCCGGCCAACGTCACGACGTCGATCAACCTAACAAGGAGGCTTCGCCGGAGTTCGTGAATCGAGGACCGCGACGAACCTCAGCTGAAGCGGATCTCCATGGTCGCCAGGCCGAAGATCTTGCGGCCGTCGGACTTCGCGCCGACGATGATGACACCGCTGCGGGTGGCCGGGTCCAGTGACTTGATCCGGCCACTGAACTCGATGTCGGCGCCATCGGCGGCCGAGACGACCGCGGGCGCCGACAGCCGGATCGCGTAGCGGGTGACCGCACCGGGGTCACCCGACCAGGCGGAGACGAACCCGGCGCCCAGGCCCATGGTGAGCATTCCGTGGGCGATCACATCGGGCAGGCCGGCCATCTTGGCGATGCCCTCTTCCCAGTGGATCGGGTTTGCGTCACCGGACACCCCGGCATAGTTCACCAGGTCGCCGCGGGACAGCGTGGTGTGGTGTACCGGTAGTTCGTCACCGACCTGGAGGTCGTCGAACGACAGTGTTCCCGGTGTGCGGGTCATGCCACCGTCGGCGATGCGCACCTCGGCTTCGGGGCGCAGCGTCTTGTGGAAGGCGGCGTCGGAACCCTCGATGTCGAGGATGTTGACGTCGTGCATCATCACCGTGTGCGCGGACTCCTTGATCCGCGGGTCGACGTCCTCGGCCGTGACACCGACGACGGTGGTGTGCAGGGTGTGCACCCGCTCGCCCGAGGTGTCGGTGAACGTGTTGGTCACGGTGATCAGGTCCCGGCCGGCGATCCGGCGCACCGAGGTGAGTTCGACATCGATCGCCATCTCGTCACCGGCCACGATCGGGCGGTGCTGCTCGAAGACCTCTTCGGTCTGCATGTAGGTGTGGTAGCCGACGACCACCGACTCGAACATCCGCCGGTTGCAGGCCATGGCCGGAGTGGAGGTGAAGGTGATCGGTGCGACCAGACCCGAGTACCCGAGCTCGGCGGCCGCGGCGACGTTCCAGTGCGCGGGATGGTAATCCTGCACGGCCCGGGCGTACTCGCGTACCTTCTCGCGGCCCACCAGATACGTGTCGTCCGCCTGGTAGTAATGGCCGAGCCGCGATTCGACCGCCGACGCTTCGGGTGCTGCTGTCATGGAATGCTCGTCATTTCTGTCGGCTTGTGCACTGGGCCCGATCACAGCACAGTAACCCGCCGCCACCCCGCCACCCACATCCCGCCTGGTAGCCGCGTCAGGCCTTCGGAAAGTTGACGTCCTTGGTGACCGACTCCCACCGGTCGATCGAGGCGCTCAGGTCGGCGATCTTCTCCCGGACCGCAGCCAGCACATCGCGGCCGAGCAGCAGTCGCAGCGGCGGCTCGTCCAGCGTGGTGACCATCAGCACCGCCTCGGCCACCTTGCGCGGATCGCCGGGCAGATGATCGGCGAAGGCCTTGATCATGGCCTTACGGGCGCCGACGTTCTCGTCGTAGTCGCCGATCGGGCTGGTCGACTCCTGCATGGAGCGCGCCGCCCAGTCGGTGCGGAACGCGCCCGGCTCGATCGCGGTGACCTTGATACCCAGCGGGGCCACTTCCTTCGACAGCGCCTCGGTGAGCGCTTCGAGGGCGAACTTGGTCGAGGAGTAGTACGCGTTCGGGGGGTTGGCGACCAGACCTGTCATCGAGGAGATGTTGATCACGTGCCCGCTGCGGCGGGCCCGCATCCCCGGCAGGACCGCCTTGAGGGTGTCCACCACGCCGAAGTAGTTGGTGTCGAACAACTTTCGTACCTCGGCATCGTCGCCCTCCTCGACCGCCGCCATGTACCCGTACCCGGCGTTGTTGACCAGCACGTCGATACCGCCGAACGCCGCCTCCGTGGCGGCCACGGCAGCGTCGATCTGATCCCGGTCGGTGACGTCGAGTCGCAGCGCCAGCGCGCGGTCACCGAACCGCTCGGTGAAGTCGGCGACGGCGTCGGGGTTACGGGCGGTCGCGGCCACACTGTGGCCGGCTTCCAGTGCGGCACGGACGATTTCGCGCCCGAACCCGGTGGAGCACCCGGTGACGAACCAGCGGGCCATATCAGTTCGTCCCCTCCGGCAGCCGGCGCAGGTACGCCGCGCGGCGTTCGGCCAACTCGGCCGCCCGTTCGGATTCCGACACCCGGCGCAGGCCCGGCACCGCCCGATCGAGGTCGTCGAGCCCGACCACCCGGCCGCGCGCACCGAGGTCCGGCTTCGGCCCCTCGCCACCGAACTCGGCCATCCGCAAGGTCAGAATGCCTTCGAGCAGTCCGTCGGAGTCGATCCAGTTGGCCACGCCGGGGTCGGTGGGGGAGATGACGTAGGTGTAGCTGCCGTCCTCGTTGGGGGTCGACTGCGCCTTGTTGAGGCTGCCGGTGCGATCGACGATGTCCAGCGTGGTGCCCCAGATATTGCTCAACGGAACCGTGAAATATTCGGCCCCGCCGTCGCTGACGTCGACCACGAATGCCTCACCGGGGTTCAACTCGAAGCGGCCCATCACGTACACCTGGTTTCGCATGGCGCCGACCTTGTCGGCCGACCAGGCGAGGTCGAACCGGTTCGGCGCCATCTTGTAGACCCCGTGGCTGAGCTTGCCGGTGAAGTTGGCGAAGTAGGCCATCATCTCGGCGGTCGACTCGGCCTGTTCGTCGAGCGTGCGGGCGGAGGTCACCGGGGCCTTGCTGTCACTGCCCAGCCGTTCCACGCTGAGGTGGTTCGGGTCATCACGGTCCCAGTGCAGCAGGACATCCCGGATGTAGAACTCATGTGCCTCCGGGGTGGTCTGCACGTGGTTCGGCCGGTCACCCGCCGGCTCGCAATCCACGGTGATGGTGAACGACCCGTCCCCTTCGACCGCCATGGTGCGGCCGTTGAGCACCGCCACGGTGCCCATGTTGGCGTCCCACAGCGTGAAGTAGTTCTCGGTCATCCGATGCGCACCCACCCGGCCGCGGATCAGGTAGCGCTCGTCACCGGAGATCGGGATGACGCGGTAGATGCTGTCGGGATTGTCGATACCCCAACGCGATCCGGGAATCGCACGTCCGGCGACCGGGTGGCCGATCCGGGTGATGCAGCTGACCTTGGGGCGCAGCTTGTCGGTGTTGGACGACCACACGGCGGCCGAGAACATCACCTCGGCGAAGGCGTCGTCGAAACGCTCCCGCATCGCGGCGGACGGCTTGGCCCGGGCCAGCCAGTTCTCGGCGACACTGCGGTAGGCGGCCCGCACCGTCGGGTGTGCGGAGAGCTCGAGTGCCGCGAGTTCCTGTTCGTGTTGTGACGCCGTCGCGACCGGGTCGCCGGTGAAGTCGCTCATGCCGGTCCTCCTTGATCGGTGAGCCGAAAACCGTTGGGGCGAATCAGAACTTCAGGTGCTGACTGGTGTCGCCGACCTGATCGATGAACATGGTGCGGGTGTCGAACCACCACTTCCCGTCAATGCGCCGGAACACGTCGCGGTAGTGCCCGGTCACGATCACCTGCAGGGGAAGGTCGGGGGTGGCCTGGGTGACGCAGTAGTAGGCCTTGCCCTCGGCGGTTCCGGCGGTCTCGTCGACGCGGATGCGCACATTGGTGGTCAGGTGCTTGGTCTTGGGCGTGCCGTCCTCGTAGAACCGAGTGGCCATCTCATACATCTGCCGAACCCGCTCGGGTCCGGCGAACACCGTCTCGGGCGGTCCGTTCTCCACCCCGCAGATCCGGCCGTGGGTGAAGAGTTCGGCCACCCCGTCGACGTCACCGGCATCGAGCCGCTCGGCGTATTCGTACACCAGGTTCTCGATCTCGCGGACGGCGTCGCTCATTGGCCGTAGACAACCAGCCCCGATCTGTCATGTCAACGTTCCTCAGCGGGTTGCCGGTATCGCTACGCTCCTACGCGTGACAACGCGGTGGTCGCCGAGCCGGCTCGGCAATCTGGACGGCAAGCGCATCATCGTCACCGGCGCGACGAACGGTGTGGGGCTCGGCACGGCGCGCGCGCTCGCCCGGGCGGGCGCCCAGGTGATCCTCGCGGTCCGCAATCTCGAGTTGGGTGCGCAGCGCGCGGCCGAGATCGGCGGCGACACCTCGGTGGTCGAACTCGACCTCGCCGACCAGGCTTCGGTGCGGGCCTTCCCGACGCTGTTCGACGGCGACGTGGACATCCGGATCAACAACGCCGGGGTGGTCGCACAGCATCGGACCGAGACCGTCGACGGATTCGAGTCCACCCTGGGCACCAACTTCCTCGGCCCGTTCGCCCTGACCAACCTGCTGTTTCCGCGGGTGCGTTCGCAGATCATCAACGTCGGCTCCGACGCCCACAAGTCGGCCACCTTCGCCTTCGACGATCCGCACCTTCGGGTGCACAAGTGGTCCGCGTTCCCGGCCTACGGCCGATCGAAGCTCGCGGTCATGCTGTGGGGCCTCGAACTCGACCGTCGGCTGCGGGCCGCGGGCTCACCGGTGACCAGCTACCTGACCCACCCCGGCTGGGTGGCGTCGAACCTGTCGAACGTCTCCGACAAGCGGGTGATGGCGGCCTTCCACGCGGCGGTCAAAGCGGCGGCCAACGTCCTGGCCAACGACATCGACGCAGGGGCGGCGCCGACGCTGTACTGCATCTCCGAGCCGATCCCGCCGGGCAGCTACGTCGGTATCGACAGCAGGCTCGGTCTCAAGGGCGGCCCTACCCTGAGCGGTCGGGCCGCGGTGGCCTGTGACTATGCCGACGCGGCGCGGCTGTGGGAGTTCGGCGAGCGCGAGACCGGCACCTCGCTGCCGCTCTGACACCGGCGCGCGATGAACCAGAGTGACAGATGTTGTCAATGGTTCCCTTGATGCATTGGCGATACCAATCCCGTTCGGCCCCTTGGCTTGCCGGTTATTGACGTACCGCTCTATTTTCTTGGGGTGATGTCCTCAGCTGCGGGTGCAGCCATCCGGTGGATCCTTCCCCTCCTGACCGTGGCAACCGTCGCGGGTGCCGGTCTCACCGGCCCGGCGCCGGTCGGCCCCGTCATGCTGCTCTCCGGTGACGGGGGCAACCCGCTGGCCGGCCGCGGGTTCTACGTGGATCCGGTGTCGAAGGCGATGATCGCCGCGCGCAACGCCAACCCGCCCAGTGCGGAGCTGACGGCGGTCGCCAACACCCCCCAGGCCTACTGGCTCGATCAGGCGTTCCCGGCCGGCTCGGTCGCGGGTACGGTTTCCCGGATCGCGGGGGCGGCACAGGCCACCGGGGCCATGCCCGTTTTCGCGCTCTACGCCATCCCGCACCGCGACTGCGGCAGCTACGCCGCCGGCGGGTTCGGGAGCGCCGCGGCGTATCGCGACTGGATCGACGGTGTCGCGTCCGGACTTGGCGCAGCGCCGGCGGCGATCATCCTGGAACCGGACGCCCTCGCGATGGCCGACTGCCTGTCGGCCGACCAGCGCCAGGAGCGCTTCGACCTAATCTCCTACGCGGTCGGCGCCTTGACCCGCGATCCGGCCGCGGCCGTCTACGTCGACGCCGGCCACTCCCGTTGGGTCAGCGCCGACACGATGGCCGCCCGGCTCAACCAGGTCGGGGTGGATCGTGCCCGCGGCTTCAGCCTGAACACCACGAACTACTACTCGACCGACGAGGAGATCGGCTACGGTGAGGCGATCTCGGGCCTGACCAACGGGGCACACTACGTGATCGACACCTCGCGCAACGGCGCCGGCCCGGCACCGGAACACCCGTTGAGCTGGTGTAACCCCGCGGGCCGCGCGCTGGGCACCCCGCCCACCACCGATACCGCGGGCGCGCACGCCGACGCCTACCTGTGGGTCAAGCGGGTCGGTGAGTCCGACGGGTCCTGCGACCACGGCGACCCGTCGGCGGGCACCTTCGTCAGCCAGTTCGTCATCGAACTGGCACGCAACTCGGGTCGCTAGTCCGGTACCGCCGCGCCGGGGATGTGTCAGCATTTCGGCGTGAACTCACTTCGTGTCCTCGGTGTACTGGGCGCCGCGTTCGTCCCGCTGGCGAGCCTGCCGTTCGCCGCGGACTCCACCGCGCAGCCGTGTCCGGATGTTCAGGTGGTCTTCGCGCGGGGCACCAACGAGCCGCCCGGTGTCGGGATCGTCGGCCAAGCCTTCGCGGACTCGCTCAGCAGCCGCCTCGGCGGCCGGTCGGTCGCGGTGTCCGCGGTCAACTACCCCGCCAGTGACAGCTACCTGAGCAGCGCCGCCAGCGGATCCGACGACGCCCGCGCGCAGATCCAGGACGTCGTCGCCGGCTGCCCGAGCACCAAGCTGGTGCTCGGGGGTTACTCGCAGGGCGCCGCCGTCACCGATATGGCCACCGCGGCGATGCCGGCCCAGATCGCCGACCGGGTGGCGGCCGTCGCGCTGTTCGGCACCCCGTCCAGCGGGTTCTCCAGCATGTTGGCCGGCGGTGAACCGCTGCCGACGACGAGTCCGGTGTACGCCGCGAAGACCATCGACCTGTGCATGGACGGTGACCCGATCTGTTCCGCGGGCGCCAACATGCTGGCGCACGTGTCCTACGTCCAGGCCGGCATGACCGATCAGGCGGCGTCCTTCGCGGCCGCCAAGATCGATCAGCACTAGCCCTCGGCAGAGACGCGTGACCTCCGAAACCCCGGTGACCCACCCCCGGCTGCCGCTGCTGTCGCGCCGGGACCGCATCACGCTGGCGGTCACCGTGGTCGCCGCCGTGGCCGCCGGTGCGCTGCACTTCGCCCATGCCGGCGCCGTTGCCGCCTTCGTCGTGTCCGCGGTGGCGCTCGCGGCGCTGGCATCGCTGGTCGGTCGCTCGGTGGAGGCGCTCGGAGACCGGCTCGGGCCGAAGGCCACCGGCGTGCTCCAGACCGCGCTGGGCAACCTGCCGGAACTGTTCGTGATCCTGTTCGCGCTCAAGGCCGGGCTGTTCGAGGTGGTGAAGGCCACCCTGGTGGGGTCGATCCTGGCCAATGTGCTGCTGGTGCTGGGCCTGGCATTCGTGGTGGGTGGTGTCAAGCACGGTCGGCAGCGGTTCGCCGCCGACGACTCGCGAACGCTGGGCCTGATGTTCACCCTGGCCGTCTTCATCCTGGCAGTTCCCTCGCTCACCGCCGCGCTGCACACCCCGGCCGCCTCGCACGAGAGGACGGTGTCGATCGTCGTCTCGGTCATCATGCTCGGGCTGTTCGGGCTGTCGCTGCCCGCCAGCCTGGCCCGGTCGGCCAAACAGAGTCACGGATCGCCTATCGCGGCCAACCCGGACTCGGCCGCGGCGGCGAGCAAAGTGGCCCAGCACGGCGAGTGGCCGCTGGGCATGGCGATCGGGATGCTGGCGGCCACCGGGATCGGGGCGGCGTTCGTGTCGGAATGGTTCGTCTCGGCGCTGCAACCGGCGATGGACGCGGCGGGTATCAACGAGGTGTTCGCCGGCCTGGTGATCGTGGCCATCGCGGGCAATGCGGTGGAGAACGTCGTCGGCATCCAACTGGCCGCGAAGAACCAGATGGATTACGCCGTTCAGGTGGTCCTGCAGTCACCGGTGCAGATCGCGCTCACCATCGCCCCGATCGTGGTGCTGGCAGCCGGCCTGCTCGGCCAATCCACCTTCGACCTCACGTTGTCCCCGCTGCTGCTGGCCGCGATGGTGATGTCGGCCTTGGTGGCGGTGCTGGTCACGTTCGACGGCGAGTCCAACTGGTTCGAGGGGGCCGCGCTGATCGCGCTGTACGTCGCGATCGCCACCTCGTTCTGGTGGGGATAGGTCGGCGCGCACCGCGGGCGGCACCGCGGTATACGGTCCGGGTATGACTCGGGTATCGATCATCACCGGCGGCGCGGGCGGTATGGGGGTGGCCACTGCCACGATCGTGGGCCGCGACCATCCGGTGATCCTCTGCGATGTGCGGCAAGACCGGCTGGATGCGGCAACCGCCGCCCTGACGGACCTCGGCATCACCGCGGTGGCCGTCCATGCCGACGTCACCGATCGGCACGCGGTGGCCCGGTTGTTCGAAACCGCGGCCGGGCACGGGACGATCGCCTCGGTGATCCACACCGCCGGCGTCAGCCCGAGCATGGGCGACGCCGAGTACGTGATGCGCACCAACGCCGTGGGCACCCGCAACGTCGGCGAACAGTTCTACGCGACCGCCGACGAGGGGGCGGCCCTTGTCAACGTGGCGTCGATGGCCTCCTACCTGCTGCCGGAAGAGTTCGTTCCGACGGCGCAGTTCCCGCTGGCCTGCAGCGACGACGCCGCCTTCATGGCGGCGATGCTGGCGGCGTGCGACATCGCTCCGCCGGAGGCCCGTTCGGGTATCGCCTACGCGGTGAGCAAGAACTTCGTCCGCTGGTACACCAGTTCGCAGGCCGAACGGTTCAACGGCCGCGGGCTGCGCATCGTCTCGGTGTCACCCGGCTCGGTCGACACCGAGATGGGCCGGCTGGAGGAGCAGGCCGGCGCCGGCGCGATGGTCACCGACGCCGCGGTGCCGCGGTGGGGCAGGCCGGAGGAGATGGCCGAACTGCTGGCGTTCTGCGCCGGCGACAAAGCCGGATACCTCACCGGCACCGACATCCTCAACGACGGCGGCGTGGTCGCCTCGATGCGCGAGCGGGCCCGGGCGGCCGCCGAAAACGGTTGACCGCGTTCAGTTGTCGCCGGCCGCGACCAGTGAGGTCAACCGGATCTGCGGGTTGTCCTCGGAGAATCCCTGCAGCCGCCACTTGGTGGTGAACAACGCGAGCATGACGCCGTCGGTTCGGGTGAGCACCTCCATCGACACCTGTTTCTGCGCGAACTCCGCGTCGGCCGGGTCGATGGCGCGGGCCACGGTGTAGGGCAGCGACTCCAGGGCGACCGGGGCGTTGAACTCCGTCGCCATCCGGTGGCTGGCGACCTCGAACTGCATCGGTCCCACCGCGGCCAGCACCGGCGCCTGATCGCCACGGCGATCCGAACGCAGCACCTGCACAACACCCTCCTGCTCGAGCTGCTCGATGCCGCGGCGGAACTGCTTGTGCTTGCTCGGGTCGGTGCCGCGGGCCACGGCGAAGTGTTCGGGGGAGAAGCTCGGGATCGGCGGGAAGTGCACCTCGACGTCGCGGAACAGCGTGTCGCCCGGACGCAGCGCCGCCGCGTTGGCCAGGCCGATCACATCGCCGGGCCAGGCGCTGTCCAGCGTCGAGCGCTGCTGGCCGAACACCGACTGGGCGTACTTGGTGACGAACGGCTTTCCCGTCGCGGCGTGGGTGAGCACGTCACCGCGCTCGAAGGTGCCCGAGCAGACCCGTGCATAGGCGATCCGATCGCGATGCGCCGAGTCCATGCCGGCCTGGACCTTGAAGACGAACGCGCTGAACGGGGCGTCGACCGGACGCAGGTTGCCGTCGGCGTCGCGCTGGCCGCCGGGCGCGGGCGCGATCCGCACCAGGGTGTCGAGGAGCTGGTTCACCCCGAAGTTCAGCGCGGCCGAGGTGAACAGGACCGGGGTCGCCTCGCCGCGCAGGAAGGCCTCGCGGTCGTAGTCACCACCGTCGGCCGAGAGCAGTTCACACTCCTCGACCGCGTTGTCCCAGTCGATGCCGGCGGCGTCGTGCGCCCGGTCCGGGGCGATGTGCTCCTCCGGCGCGATGGTGGCGCCGCCCGCGGTGCGGGTGAACCGGATGAAGTTGCCGCTGCGGCGATCCAGCACCCCCTTGAAGTCGCCGGCGATGCCGACCGGCCAGGTCAACGGCATGGGTTTGAGGCCGATGCGGTCGGTGATCTCGTCGAGCAGATCGAGCGCGTGGCGCCCGGGGCGGTCCCACTTGTTGATCACGGTGAGGATCGGGATGCCGCGATGGCGGCACACCTGAAACAGCTTGAGCGTCTGGGGTTCCAGGCCCTTGGCGGCGTCGATGAGCATCACCGCGCAGTCGACCGCACTGAGCACCCGGTAAGTGTCTTCGGAGAAATCCGCGTGCCCGGGGGTGTCGAGCAGGTTGATGACGCAGTCCTGGCCGTCGGCCGACCGGTAGGGGAACTGCAGGGCGGTGGAGGTGATGGAGATACCCCTGGCCTTCTCCATCTCCATCCAGTCCGACACCGTGGACCGCCGCCCCGCCTTGCCGTGGATGGCGCCGGCCTCGGTGATCGCCCGGGCGTGCAGCACCAGTGCCTCGGTCAACGTCGACTTGCCCGCGTCGGGATGGCTGATCACCGCGAAGGTGCGCCGGCGGCCCGCCTCCACCGACACCCGATGTGCGGCCGTCCCGGTCGGAGCGGTCCGGACCTCCGTGTCGTGATCTGTCATGGCGCTCCCGATGGTAGGGGCGAGGGCGGCAAAACCTCCAATCGCGGGTCGCGGCGGCATTCCAGCTTGGTAGCGAGACGGTTTCGGCCCCCGATCCGGGCTCTTCCGGCCGATACGATCGACGCTTTGCCGTATCCATCGGCGTGTATTGCCTACGTAGAACTTGAGGTGCCGGCGTGAAACCGTCCAAGCTGCTCACCGTCGTGGCGGCGGTGCTGAGCCTGCTGCTGGCCCCCGTCGCGGCCGCCGAACCGGCGGCCGCCCAGCCGACCCAGTGGATCGTCGTCGGCGTGCCCGCCGCCAACGCGACGAAGGGAACGCTGACCGCCTACCAGCGAGTCGGCCAGGACTGGAAGGCGGTGCTGGGTCCCACCCCCGCCATGGTCGGCGAGCTCGGCGTCGGTGCTCCCGCCGACGGCGTCTACCGCACCCCCGAGGGAACCTTCACCTTCGATCAGGCCTTCGGGCGCCAGCCCAACCCGGGCACCAAGATGCCGTACTTCCAGGCCACCGATCAGGACTGGTGGGACGAGGACGCGAAGTCACCCACCTACAACACGCACGTGCGCTCGGCACAGGATCCGTCGAACATCACCGAGAACCTGTACAACTCGGGTCCGGTGTACGACTACGCGGTCAACATCGCGGTGAACCCACAGCGGATCCCGGGCAAGGTGTCCGGCATCTTCCTGCACGTCACCAATGGCAGCCCCACCTGGGGATGTGTGGCCGTCGGCCGCGACGAGATGCGCTCCCTGCTGACCTGGCTCGACCCGGCCGCATCACCGCGGATCACCATCGGGGTGGGCGAGCCGGGCCTGCTCAAGTCCGGCTAGCACCGGGCAGCGATACGCTGCCAGCCGTGACCCGTTCTGTCTCGCGACGAGAAGTCCTCAAGTACGGCACCGCGCTGGCCGGCCTGGGTGCGGTGGCATCGGTGGCGGCCGCGCCACGATCGGCCGCCGCCCCCGGTATGCGGCTGATCGACTTCGCCGAGCGGCTGGTCTCCCCGGAGCAGATCAAGGCGGCCGGCTTCGACGGTGCGCTGGTGTACGTATCCGAATTGCGGCCCGGCGCCACCTTCGACTTCAAACCGGTCACCCGCGAGTTCACCGACGGAATGCGGGGGCTGGGCCTGCATGTCGTGAGCTGCTACCAGTACGGCAAGCCCGGCTGGCCGAACTCCCCGTCGGACTTCACCCGCGGGTTCGACGGCGGCGTGGCGGACGCCCGCACGGCGCTGCGGCTGCACGGCGCGGCCGGGGGCCCGGACTCGGCGCCGATCTTCTTCAGCGTCGACGAGCCGGTCGATGCGCAGACCTGGAAAAGCACTGCGGTGCAATGGTTTCGCGGGATCAACTCGGTGTTGGGGGCGGCCCGCACCGGGATCTACGGCGGTCGGGCTCAGGTCGGCTGGGCGATCGCCGACGGCGTGGTGGGAGCCTCGACCACACCGGGATTCCGGTGGGCCTGGCAGACCAAGGCCTGGTCGGGCGGTGAGCGGGAGCCGGCGGCGGTGCTGTTCCAGACCGAGGTCGTCACCGCGTCCGACCCCGGTCAGCTGATCGACGGGGTGCACGTCGACGTCGACGACGTGCTGGCACCCGACTTCGGTCAGTGGGACCTGCCCCGGTAGCGCCGGGAACCGCCGGCACCGCGTCGCGCTTAGAATGGCGGACTCAACCACAACGCCGCATGGAGGGGTCGCGCGACCGTGCTGCACAGGCCTGATCGGCGGGTGAGAACCCGGTGAGCGCCCCCGCGGTCGAGGCTGCCGTTCCGGTCGAGCAGCATCAGCACCGGTCCGGGGTGGCCCGCTGGATCCGCCGGCTGGCGGTGCCGATCATCATCGGCTGGATCGCCCTGATCGCCGTCCTCAATGTGACGGTGCCGCAGCTGGAGGTCGTCGGCCAGATGCGGGCGGTGTCGATGTCGCCCAAGGAGGCGCCGTCGGTGATCGCGATGATGCGCACCGGCAAGCTCTTCGAGGAGTCCGACTCCGACAGCTCGGCGATGATCGTCCTGGAGGGCGATCAGCCCCTCGGTGACGACGCCCACCGCTTCTACGACGAGATGATCGCGAAGCTGCGCGCCGACACCGTCCACGTCCAGCACATCCAGGACTTCTGGGGTGACCCGCTGACCCGGGCCGGCGCGCAGAGCGCCGACGGCAAGGCCACCTATGTGCAGGTCTACCTCGCCGGCAACATGGGCGAGGCGCTGGGCAACGAGTCCGTCGAGGCGGTGCAGAAGATCGTCCGCAGCCTCACCCCGCCGCCCGGGGTGAAGGTGTTCGTCACCGGCGGGCCGGCGTTGCAGGCCGATCAGCAGGCCGCCGGTGACAAGAGCATCAAGCTCATCGAGTACGCCACCATCGCGGTCATCCTGTTCATGCTGCTGTTCTTCTACCGCTCGGTGGTCACCGTCCTGCTGGTGCTGACGATGATCATCCTGGGACTGTCGGTGACCCGCGGCGTGGTGGCCTTCCTCGGCTACCACGACCTCATCGGGCTCTCGACCTTCGCGACCCAACTCCTGGTCACCCTCGCCATCGCCGCGACCACCGACTACGCCATCTTCCTGATCGGGCGGTATCAGGAGGCCCGAACGATCGGGCAGGACCGGGAGGCCGCGTTCTACACCATGTTCAGCGGCACCGCGCATGTGGTGCTGGCGTCGGGCATGACGATCGCCGGCGCCACCTTCTGTCTGTCGTTCACCCGGCTGCCCTACTTCCAGACCCTGGGCGTGCCGCTGGCGGTGGGCATGGCCGTGGCCGTCACCGTGGCCCTGACCCTGGGCCCGGCGATCATCACCGTCGCCAGCCGTTTCGGTCTGCTGGAACCCAAGCGCGCCATGCGGATTCGCTTCTGGCGGCGCCTGGGCGCGGCCGTGGTGCGCTGGCCCGGCTGGATTCTCGCCGTGACCATCCTGATCGCACTGGTCGGCCTGGTCACCTTGCCGGGTTACCAGCCCAACTACAACGACCGCAAGTACCTGCCCGGCGACCTGCCCGCCAACCAGGGGTTCGCCGCGGCCGAGCGGCATTTCCCGGTCGCCCGGATGAATCCCGAACTGCTGCTGGTCGAGACCGATCACGATGTGCGCAACTCCGCGGACTTCCTGGTCATCGACCAGATCACCAAGGCCGTCACCCGGCTCAACGGCATCGGCCGGGTGCAGTCCATCACCCGTCCCGACGGTAAGCCCCTGAAATACAGCACACTGCCCGCCCAGATCAGCATGGGCAGCACCATGCAGAAACTCAACCGCTCCTACATGGAGGACCGGATGAAAGACATGCTGGTGCAGGGCGACGAGATGCAGACCACCATCAACACGATGACGCAGATGATCACGCTGATGGAACAGATGAGCGCGACCACCCACGACATGGTCGGCAAGACCGAAGACATGGCCGCCGAGATCGCTGAATTGCGCAACCACATCGCCGATTTCGACGACATGCTGCGCCCGGTCCGCAGCTACCTGTACTGGGAACCGCACTGCTTCGACATCCCGGTGTGCGCGGCGATGCGCTCGATCTTCGACGGGCTCGACGGTATCGACGCCACCACCGACCACATCCAGGAACTGCTGCCGGACATGCGGCAACTCGACGCCCTGATGCCGCAGATGGTCGAACTGATGGGGCCGACCATCGACACGATGAAGCGGATGCGCATCATGATGCTGACCATGCAGGCCAGCCAGGCTGGCATGCAGGATCAGATGGCGGCGATGGATCAGAATCAGGCCGCCATGGGCAAGGCGTTCAACGACTCCCACAACGACGACACCTTCTACCTGCCGCCGGAGATCTTCGACAACGCCGAATTCAAGCGCGGCATGAAGAGTTTCATCCCCCCTAACGGACACGGGATCCGGTTCTTCATCTCCCACGAGGAGGACCCGCTGTCCGCCGACGGCATCAACCGCATCGACGCCATCAAGAACGCGGCCTTCGAGGCCATCAAGGGCACACCGCTGGAAGGTTCCAAGGTGTACCTCGGCGGCACCGCCTCGGCCTTCAAGGACATGGAGCAGGGCAACAAGTACGACCTGCTGATCGCCGGCATCGCCGCGCTGAGCCTGATCTTCATCATCATGCTGCTCATCACCCGCAGCGTCGTCGCGGCCGCCGTCATCGTCAGCACGGTGGTGATCTCGCTCGGTGCGTCGTTCGGGTTGTCCGTGCTGCTCTGGCAGTACCTACTCGGCATGGAGTTGCAGTTCATGGTGATGGCGATGGCCGTGATCATCCTGCTGGCGGTCGGCGCCGACTACAACCTGCTGCTGGTCGCCAGGATGAAGGAAGAGATCCCGGCCGGGATCAACACCGGGATCATCCGCGCGATGGGCGGCAGCGGTTCCGTCGTGACCGCCGCCGGCCTGGTGTTCGCGTTCACCATGATGGCGATGTCGGTCAGCGCCATGGTCGTCGTCGCCCAGGTCGGCACCACCATCGGACTGGGCCTGCTGTTCGACACCCTGGTGGTGCGGGCGTTCATGACCCCGGCGATCGCTGCCCTGCTGGGGCGCTGGTTCTGGTGGCCGCAGCTGGTGCGGCCGCGCCCGGCCCGGCTCTAGCCGCTCGCGCGGCCGGTGCGCTCGCGGTGTTTGCACCCGGGCCAGCAGCAGGGCCTGCGCTTGCCCTCCTCCAGTTCCTCCTGGGTCCGGCGGATGCGGCGCTCCCGGGTGGCCTGCTGCTTGGCGTCCTCGACCCAGCAGATGAACTCGTTGCGCGCCAACGGCGTGATATCTCGCCAGGCTTCCAGCGCGGCGGCGTTCGTCGTCAGCGCCGCGCGGAGATCGTTCGGCATCTCGTGCACCACACCGCCGGGAATTCGCCTGCTGCTCACCGACTCAGGGTAACCCGCGTGACCGAGACCGACGGCCCCGTCAATTACATTCGGGGGGTGGCGTTTTCGCGCTACCAGACCCGCACCCAGTCGATGAGCATGTTGGCCGGGTACGTCCCGGGTCCGGGGTCGCCGCCGCCGGAACCCGCGACGGCCAGATCGAGCACCGGGAAGAGCTGATAGCCGGGCTCGTTGAACTGCCAGTCCGGCAACGACTTCGCCGGCACGTCGAAGTACGGCTGTGCGCCGTCGACGTAGTCCTTCCAGAACCGCATCCCGGCGTCGTCCCACTGCACTCGCCAGGTATGCCAGCCGCTGTCGACGGTGATGCCGTGGCTGACGTGTTCGCCGCCGTTCAGCTTGGCGTGCACCGCGGTTCCCGCCGCCCAGTGCCCGTTGCCGTACCACTCCATGATGTCGACCTCGCCGCCGTTGACCGGGCTGTTGTTGGCCAGATACCAGGCGGGCCAGCAGCCGGCGGTCAGGCAGTCGAGCTTGATCCGGGCCTCCCAGTTGTGGCCGATGCCTCCGCGCCACTTACCGAAGACCTTGCCGCTGTAGTACGTGTTGCCGTCCTTGGCGGCGTGGAAGACGAGGTTGGACTTGCCGTCGACGTAGACGTTGCGCCGGTCGTCGCGGTACTGGCCGACGTTCCCGGGCAGTTCCCAATACGTCGGGTCCTCCATGCTCTCCCGTTCCAGGGCGATCTCCCACTTGGCCGGGTCGGGGGCCGAGCCGGCCGGGCCGTCGAAATCGTCGACGAAGATGTAGTTGCCACCCGGCGGAGCGGCGGGCACCGGCCTGCGGTCCTGCGGCGGTTGCGGCCGGGACGGGGTGGCGGTTGCGGCGGGGACGGGCATGGCGGCCGCCAGGGCGGCGATCCCCGCCAGCGATATCGCGTGGCGACGGTTCATCTCAGGCATCCCACCCATGAAAGCCGCTGGGGCCGCCCGGCGCAAACAGGCGCACCCGTTACGGGGATTGCGCCGGTACCGCGACGGTGCCGGGCTCGTCGCCGGCCGGGCGCGGGGACGGCTTGCGGAAGTGGTTGTCCCCGCGCGGATACACCACCGTCGGCCACCAGAACCACCTGCCCAGCAGCACGGCGATCGACGGCATCAGCAGCGACCGCACGATGAACGTGTCGACCAGCAGTCCGATCGCGATGGTGGACCCCATCTGAGCCAGCACGATCAGCTTGCTGCCCATCATGCCCGCCATGGTGGCGGCGAACACCAGGCCGGCCGAGGTCACCACCCCGCCGGTGCCCGCCATCGACCGGATGATGCCGGTCTTGAGTCCGGCGTGGATCTCGTCCTTGAACCGGGACACCAGCAGCAGGTTGTAGTCCGATCCGACCGCCAGCAGGATGATGACCGACATCAGCATGACCAGCCACTGCACCGGCTTTCCGAACAGGTCCTGCCAGAGCAGGACCGAGATGCCGAACGATGCGGCGATGGAACTGCCGGCCGTGGCGACGATCACCAGAGCGGCCACCATGCTTCGGGTCAGGATCAGCATGATCATGAAAATCAGCGTCAACGAGGAGACCACCGCGATCATCAGGTCGTAGCGGGCGCCGTCGGACATATCCTTGTAGGTCGCCGCCACCCCGCCCAGAAAGACCTTGGCGTTCGACAGCGAGGTCATCTTCAAGGCCTCCTGTGCGGCCTTGCGCTCGGAGTCGACGCGCGCGATGCCCTCCACCGTCGCCGGATCGCTCTGGTGGGTGATGAACATCCGGGCGGACTTGCCGTCCGGCGAGAGGAACATCTCCAGGCCGCGCTTGAAGTCAGGGTTCGCGAACGCCTCCGGCGGCAGATAGAACAGGTCGTCGTTCTTGGCCTGATCGAAGCTCGCGCCCATCGCCAGCGCGGTGTCGTTCATCGCCTGCATCTGGTCCAGCAGCGCCTTCTGGTTGTTGTACGACGCCAGGCTCAGGTCTCGGCTGACCTTCATCGACGCGATGGTCTGGGGCAGCAGTGCGGTCAATTGCGGTGCCAGGGTGGCCAATTGGTCGGTGTTGCCTTGCACCGCCGCCGTCTTGTCGGCGACCTTGTCGATCCCGTCCAGCGAGTCGAACACCGACCGGATCGCGGCGCACATCGGGATGTCGAAGCAGTGCGGTTCCCAGTAGAAGTAATTGCGGATCGGTCGGAACTGGTCGTCGACGTTGGCGATGTTGTCCCGCACCTCCATGGTGGCTTCGAGCAAGTCTTGCGATTTCGTCGCCGAGTCAAGCGTGAGCTGGGTCTGCCGGAGGGAGAGCTGGTACTGACGCTCCAGGATGTCGATCGAGACGTTCATCGCATCGACCGTCTTGCGCTGATTCTCCAACTGGTCACGTTGGAACGGCAGGTTCATGTTGCTGGTCTGGCCCTGCACACTGGTCTGGAACGGAATCGAACTGTGCTGGATCGGGATTCCCAGCGGCCGGGTGATGTTCTGCACCATGGCGATACCGTCGGTGTGCATGACGTTGCGCGCCACCGCGTTGAGCACCAGCATGTCGGCGGGATTGCGCATGTCGTGGTCGGCTTCGATCATCAGGATGTCCGGGTTCATCCGGGCCTGGGAGAAATGCCGGTCGGCCGCCGCGAAGCCGACGTTGGTCGGGGCACTCGTGGGCAGGTAGTAGCGGTCGTTGTAGGCCGGCTTGTAGCCGGGGATCGCGACCACGCCGATCAACACGACGAACAGGCTCGCCACCAGAATCGGGGCGGGCCAGCGGACCACGGCCACACCCACCCGTCGCCAAAACCTGCTCCTGGGCGGTCGTTTCGACTCGAACAACCCGATCCGGCTGCCAAGGAACAGGATGGCCGGGCCGA
This sequence comes from uncultured Mycobacterium sp., assembly GCA_964535335.1. Taxonomy (GTDB): domain Bacteria; phylum Actinomycetota; class Actinomycetes; order Mycobacteriales; family Mycobacteriaceae; genus Mycobacterium. Next base: position 50,616 of record CAZHUU010000005.1, on the reverse strand, counting down.
GCGTCACCGAGATCACCACCACCACGATCATCCCGATCGCGACGGGCGCGCCCATGGTGGTGAAGTACGGCAGCCGGGCGAAGCTCAGGCAGTACGTCGCGCCGGCGATCGTCAGGCCCGATCCCACGATGACCGGGGCGACCGACCGGAAAGTGGTGTAGTAGGCGGTATCCCGGTCCTCACCCATACCGCGAGCCTCGCGATAGCGGCCGAACAGGAAGATGCCGTAGTCGGTGGCGGCCGCGATCGCCAGCATGGTCAGGATGTTCCCGGCGAAGGTGGTCAGCCCGAAACCGCCGTGGCTGGCGATCACCGACACCACGCCGCGCGCAGTCAGCAGTTGCAGGAACGTCATGAAGAGCTGGATCAGGGTGGTGATGATCGAGCGATAGACGATCAGCAGCATTCCCGCGATCCCGATCAGGGTGAACAACGTGATCTGGGCCAGGCTGGCGTTGCCGATGATGTGCAGGTCGTTGGTGAGGGCCGCCGGACCGGCGACGTAGGCCTGCACCCCCGGTGGTGCCTTGACGTCCGCGATGACCTTCCGTACCGCCTGGACACCCTCGTTGGCCAAAGTCTGACCCTGCTCACCGGCGAGGTTGAGCATCACGTAGGCGGCCTTGCCGTCCGCGCTCTGCGCCCCGGCCGCGGTCAGGGTGTCACCCCAGAAATCCTGGATGTGCTGGATGTGCTCGGGATCCTCCCGCAACTTGCGGATGATCTCGTCGTAGTAACGGTGCGCATCGGCGCCCAGCGGCTGCTGGCCCTCGATGATCACCATCACCGTGCTGTTGGAGTTGAACTCCTGGAAATTGGCGCCCATCCGCTTCATGGCCTGCATGGACGGCGCGTCTTCGGGAGCCATCGGCGCCGAATGCAGCTCACCGACCACTTCAAGTTGCGGCGCCACCACATTCACCAGGACGGCGACGCCGATCCAGAACAGCACGATCGGCAGCGCGAGGATACGCAGGCCATGGGCCAGCAGGGGCCGATTGGCCGGTCGGGTCGCGGTATCGGTCATGCGGACTTCACCAGGCAGTAGGTCTGGGCGTTGATGCCGCTGGCGGTCTCCTCTTCGCGGACGGTCCCGTTCACCGTGACCCGGCAACCGATCTCGTCGCCGGTGCCCTGCGCCATGAGACTGGCGCTGACCGAAGGCAACGTCGTCGACAGGGTGATCGACCACGGCAGCGGCGCCTCGATGGTGTGCACCTTGGCCTCGGTGTCGAAATAGCTGATCTGGGCGGTGGCGCCCGACGATCCGAAGACGTCGTAGACCATGACCTTCGGATTGAACTGCACGATCTCGATGCCGGCCCCGGCGCCGGCGTTGAGGTCCTTGGACGCGAACATCTTGTGCAGTCGCGACACGACCAGACCCGAGACCGCCAGCACGATGATGAGAACCAGCGGAATCCAGATTCGCTTCAGCACGCGGCCCGCCGAAACCGACTTCACCCGAGTATCTTTCGCGTCCCCCCGACTCTTCGACATGTCTAGCTCACCCGCGAACGGGCGGCGGCGGGTGCCAGTTGATTGGGGAGCGGATCTGCTGCCGCGTCGGCTGCCGCGGCAAGCCGATCCAGGATCGGGGCGGCCACCTGCGCCGAGAGCCGCAGCGCGCACTCCTCCTCGGCGGTCAGCGTCGCCAGCAGTGCCGCGAGGCGTTCCCGGCGGATCCGCGTGCGTTCCGCGAGCAGGGCCTGGCCGTGGGTCGTGATGCCGATCAGGGTTGCGCGGCCGTCGTCCGGATCGGCGATCCTGGTGACCAGGTCCTGGCGCTCCAGGCGCTGGATCAACTGGGTCATCGAAGGCTGGCTGACGCCTTCCTTGGCGGCCAGGGCGGTGAGCCGCATCGGCCCTTCGCGGCGCACCCGGTTCAGCGCGAACGCGGCCGAGGCGCTCAGGCCGGCCCGATCGGACAGGAACCGCACCGACAGGTCCACCGCCTGATCGAGGAGTTCGCCGACGACCTCGGCAGCAGGACCGTCCGGCGGCGTCTCCACGAGAAATATCTATATCACGGTGGCTATGTACCGACAACGCCCGGCCGCTGGGCAGCCGGATACATCCCAGTACGGTGGTGCTTCGGTTGGGCAATCTATATATCGTCCGTTATACAGATCTGCGGGGTCGTCAATAGCGAAGCGAGGCCAGGCCCGGTGAATCCGGAGCCTGGCCTCGTTGACGGTGTGGTCGCCGGTCAGGCGGGCGGGTAGACCCCCATGCCCTTGGCCTTCTCGGTCTGCCAGAAGATGTCGGAGATCTTGTCGATGGTCGCGAGGAGCTTCTCGGCGACGGCGACGTCGAGCGACTTCTTCACGTCACCCGCACCGTGCACGCCGTCCCAGAACAGCTGGTGCAGGTTGGGGAACTGCTCGAAGTGCTCCTTGGTGAAGAAGTCGGCCCACAGCACCATCAGGTGGTGCTTGACCTCTTCGGCGCGCTGCTCCTTGATGATGATGGCGCGGGTCTTGAAGTGCTCGTCGTCGGAGTCGTGGTACTTCTGGAGCGTCTTCAGGCAGGAGAGCGCCTCGATCTTGGCCTGTGCGGGGTCGTAGACGCCGCAGTACAGATCGCAGTGGGCATGGGCTTCGGTGGCGTTGGCGAAAAGTCGTTGCAGCATGCGCCTAACTTACCCTTTGACCATGGGCCGCAACCATGGGCTTGGGCTTGGATTCGGGCATCGTGTTCGGCGGTGGCCGATGCGCCGGTTCGTGGTGGTCGACGACTCGATGCGGCCGGCGCTGCAACCCGGTGACGGCCTGCTGTCGGTGGCCGGCGGCCGGCCCCGACCGGGCCAGCTCAGGGTGTTCCGCGACCCGTGGTCGTCGTCGCGCTGGCTGGTCAAGCGCGTCGGTGCGGTGGCGGGCCACGGCCGGGGCGCCACCTTCGAGGCCCGATCGGACAATGCGGGCGCGGCGGGGGTGGTCGATTCGCGCGACTTCGGCCGGGTTCCTGCCGCGGGCTCCTACCGGGTGGTGTGGACGTTGCGGGCCCGCCGTACCTGAATCGGGGCCACTGTCGGGGGAGATGGTTCTGCCCGGCTATGAGCGACTATTCGCCGGTGTCGACGGCAGAGTCGCTCATAGCCGGGCACAAGACCCTTGTCCTGAGGGAGCCCGAACCGTCGTCCGAGCCCAGTCCGTTGTCAGTGCGACGTGCGGCCCGGGCTTGAGCCCTCGTGCTGGCGCAACGCAGCCCGTGCCGACTCCGTGCCGAACCCCTGCCCGGCGGGGCGCGGGGCGCCCCCCTCCTGCGGGCGACGCGCGGGCTGCCCCTGCGTCGGCGAGGCCGGCTGGACCGGGCGGTGCTGGTGCCCGGGCGCCGGCGCAGCCGAGTGGGACGGGTTGTTGGGGATCGGCTTCGGCGCGGCGGCCGCGGCGGGCCCGGCCAGGGCCAGTGTGCCGGCGATAGCCGCACCCGCCAAGGCGGTGATGTAGGCCTTGATGTTCCTCATGTGCTCATTCCTTTGGTCGGCGCTCCGTGGTAGAAGCAAATCTGTTTGTGCCGTTGACGTTACGAAGTCGGCGCGGTACCTGGCTCGCTTGTGCGCACTGGGCGCACAGTCGTCGTTGTCGGCATTGTGCGCATTGTGCTCAGGCGGATTTGCAAGGGCGGTAGAAGCTTCGGGACACTTGGCTGATCATGCGGATCACCATCACGTTCGCCACGACCGGTGTGTTGAGCATCGCCGTGACCACGGCGATCGCCCTGGGCGGCATTACGGGTCCCGGTCCGATGCCGCGAATCATGCTCGCCGACAACGGTGTTGCCGTCGACCCGGCCGCGGTCGGCCCCGGCGACGGTTCGAATGTCGACGGCCAGGTGCTCACCGCGTTCGACGTGCACAACCCCGCGATCGGTCGGCTCGACCCTGCCCTGCTCAGTGCGATCCAGCAGGCGACCGCGGCCGCAGCCGCGGACGGCGTCACGATGACCATCACCTCGGGATGGCGCTCCCCGGAATTCCAGGAACGCCTGCTCGACGACGCGATCGCCACCTACGGCAGCCTGGCCGCCGCGCGGCAGTACGTGCAGACGCCCGGCGGCTCCAAACACGTACTAGGCCAGGCCGTCGACGTCGGCGGGACCGGCGCCGACCAGTGGCTGGTCGCCCACGGCGCCCGGTACGGGCTCTGCCAGATCTACGCCAACGAGGTGTGGCACTTCGAACTCGCCACGGATGCCGCCGGAACCTGCCCGCCGTTGCTGGCCAACGCCGCGGGTTGACCCGCGGCCGCGCCGCGCCTGGGAGTAGTTTCGACGGATGCCGAAAGCCAGGAGCCTGGACGAAATCCGCAGCGCGTTGGAAACCTGTTACGGCCGGTTCGAAGCGTTGTGCGACAGCTTCAGCGACGCCGACTGGGATGTCCAATCGCTGTGCCCGGACTGGAACGTCCGCGAGGTGGTCAAGCATGTCAGCAGCATCGAGGCCGTCATGGCCGGCTGGCTTCCCGACGACGACAAGACCCCGCCCCCGTTCGAGCGGGCCGCGGAATTCCTCGCAGGCACCGACGACAACGCGGTACTGGTCGAGAAGGTGCACGCCGTCTACGACCGCCGCCGGGCCGACCTCAGCGCACTGACCGAAGCCGATCTGGACCGGCCGTCCTGGATGCCCGTCGGCCCCGGCACCTACGGCCGGTTCCTGGCCATCCGGGTCTTCGACTTCTGGGTGCACGAGCGTGACATCACCACCCCGCTCGGCCGTGCGACCGACGACACCGGCATCACGGCCGAACTCGCGCTCGCCGAGGTCGAGGGGTCGATCGGCTACATCGCCGGCAAGAAGGTCGGGCTGTCGGACGGCAAGAGCCTCACCTTCCGGCTGACCGGCCCGATCGAGCGCGACATCAACGTCGAGGTCGACGGCCGGGCCAAACAGGTCGACCATCTCGACGACCCCGACGCGACGCTCGTCGTCGACTCGACGACGTTCATCCAGCTGGCCTGCGGCCGCATCGACCCGCAACTGCCCATCGACTCCGGCGCGGCTCGCTGGGAGGGCGACGACGAACTCGGCGAACGTGCCGCGCGCAACCTGAGGTTCACGATGTGAGCGCGCGCCGCCCGGAGTTCGTCGACTTCCATTTCGACGTCATGTGCCCGTACGCCTACCAGACGTCGCTGTGGATCCGGGAGGTTCGTGACCTGACCGGTCTGCAGGTGAACTGGCGGTTCTTCAGTCTCGAGGAGATCAACCGGCAGGAGGGCAAGAAGCATCCGTGGGAGCGGGATTGGTCCTACGGCTGGTCGATGATGCGCATCGGCGCGCTGTTGCGCCGCCGGTCGATGCACGACGTGGAGGCGTGGTACCAGCGGGCGGGCCGCGCGCTGCACGTGGAGGGCCACAAACCGCACGAGAAGGCGGTGGCCCGGCACCTTCTCGACGAACTCGGATTCGATCCCGGCCTCGTCGACGCGGCGATCGCCGACCCCACCACCGGTGACGAGGTACTGGCCGACCACCGCCGGGTGGTCGAGGCGGACGGCTACGGCGTGCCGACGCTGTTCTTCCCGGACGGGCAGTGCCTGTTCGGGCCGGTCCTGGTCGATCCGCCCACCGGGGAGGCGGCCGTGCGGTTGTGGGACGCCGTGGTCGCCTGGACCGAGTTCCCGCACCTCTACGAGTTGCAACGGCCGAAGACACCCGCCGACGAGGCGTTGATCGCCCAAACCTTCCGGCCCTATTTGGAGGCGCGGGACTGGGTGTCGATCAACCGCGGCAAGGTCATCAGCTTCGACGACCGCTGACCGCCGTCAGTCGTCCCGCGGCTCGGACAGCGACAGCAAGAAGATCAGGCCGAGCAGGCTGAAGATGATCAGCGCCGAGCAGATGTCGAACCACTGGAACGGGTAGAAGGCGCCGTCGATCGACAGCACCAGGGTCGTCTCGATGAGGCCGAAGACGAAGAAGAACGCTCCGATCCGCAGCCGGGATACGCTGCGGGACCGCCGCGTGCGACGCAGTTCGACCGCCAGGGTCAGCAACAGCAACGGCAGCACCTGAGCGAGCGTGGCGGCGGTCTGGCTGTCCACCAGGACGATGTTCGAACTTCCGTCGGGCACCCGTGCAGGCTAGCCCAGCATGCTGATAGCCCCGCGGGCCCAACGCAATCCGCCGGCTACCGGACCGTCGTACCGCCCACCTCGGCCGGCAAGGGGGGCGGCAGCGGTGTGGTGACGGTTGGCGTGGCCGTCGGCGTTGCGGTGGGGGAAACCACCGTCGACGGCGCCGAGGAGGTCGACGGTGCGGTCGCCGAAGAGGTGGGTGCCGACGAGGTGGTCAGGCCGGGTGTGCTGGCGGTCGCAGGCGCCTTCGACGACGCCGCGCCGTGGAAGTCCACCCACGGCTCGGTCCGCAGCACCGTCTGCCCGGCCTTGACCACCAGTGCGCTCGAGGTCACGGTGTAGGTGACCCCCTCGTTGGCGGCGACGTAGCTGCCGTCGCTCGACTGCGACGCGGACAGGATCAGCTTCGCGCCGTCGCGGACCCGCACCCCGCGGTATTCCAGCTGACCGCCGGATGACTTGCAGATCGCCACTCGCGACGAGTCGGTGCTGCCGAACGCCACCGCGGTGGCGGGGCTGGCGCAGCGCGCGGTGGAGTCGAGGTAACCCTGGCCGTCACTGGCGGGCGCGGCGAGCGCCGACGGCACCCCGAGGGCGAGCAATGCACAAACACCCGACGCGGCGGCCAGGCGAACGGAACGGATGGATTTCACCCCTTCCACCTGACCACGCGCTCGGCGCGAGATCGAGCAATGATGCCGAGCCACAACACAATCGTTAGGTCGCCGCAACCTCACCCGCGCGGCTCGACCGCCCATTCCCCGCCGCGCAGCACACCGGTCACGATCAGATCGGAGTCCAGCACCACCAGATCGGCGGGGGCGCCGGTGACCAGGGCCGGTGACGGCAGCCCCAGCGCCCGGGCCGGGTTGATCGAGGATTGGCGCGCCGCCAGCAGCAGCGCCTCCTCCTGAGGCAGGTGGCTGTGGGCGACGGCGAAGCGGAACACCTGGTCCATCGTGGCGGTGCTGCCCGCGATGGTCTGCGTACCGGCCAGTCGCGCGACGCCGTCGACGACGTCGACGGCCAGCGGCCCGATCCGGTAGGCGCCGTCGGGCCGGCCCGCCGCGGCCATCGCGTCGGTGACCAGCGATACCCGGTCCGGCCCGGCGCTGCGGGTTACGAAGCGGTACAGCGCGGCGTCGACGTGCACCCCGTCGGCGATCACCTCGACGGTCACCCGCGGGTCCTCCAGCAGTGCGATCACCGGTCCCGGCTCGCGGTGATGGATGGGGCGCATCGCGTTGAACAGATGGGTGCCCACCCGGGCGCCCGCCTCGATCGCCAGCCGGGTCTGCTCATAGGTGGCCTCGGTGTGGCCCACCGCCGCCACCGCGCCCGCGGCCACGATCTGCTCGATCGCCCGCAGCGCGCCGGGGCGCTCCGGTGCGACGGTGACCATGCGGATCAGCCCGGCGCCCGCTGCGAGCACGGCCTCGACCTCCCTGGGGTCGGGGTCCCGCAGCAGCGACGGCTCGTGCGCGCCGCACCGCTCGGCCGCCAGCCACGGTCCCTCCAGGTGGATCCCGGCGACCCGGCCGCGACGCACCTCCCCGACCAGGTGCTCGACCTGCCCGAGCAGGTCGGCGGGTGCGGCGGTCACCAGGGAGGCGACCAGTGTGGTGGTGCCGTGCCGAAGGTGGAGGTCGACCGCGGCGGCCGTCTCGATGCCGGACGCCGAGGGGAAGCCGCCCCCGGCGCCGCCGTGCACGTGGGTGTCGACGAAGCCCGGCACGACCGTGGCCAGCCCGAGGGCGTGGTCGGCGCGGCGCGGGGCGGCGCCGGAGCCCACCGCCGCGACGGTGCCGTCCGAGACCTCGATCCACCCGGGCCGCCACAGTTCGGAGCCGGTGACGACGGTGTCGGCGGTCAGCAGCACCTCAGATGCCCTGCCAGTCCGGTTTGGAGCGGTAGGTCTCCCGGTAGTAGTCGGCCAGTTGCAGCCGGCGGGCGGCCGCCCCGTCCAGCAGCACCGTGACGTGCGGGTGGTGTTGCAGGATGGTCGCCGGCCACATCGCGCTCACCGAACCCTCGACCAGGTGGTGCACCGCCTCGGCCTTGCTGCGTCCGGTCGCCACCAGGACCACGTGCCGGGCCGCCATGATGGTGCCGAGTCCCTGGGTGAGGCAGTGGGTGGGGACCTGCTCGACGTCACCGTCAAAGAACCGGGCGTTGTCGATACGGGTTTGGCGGGTAAGGGTTTTGATCCGGGTCCGGGAGGCGAGCGAGGAGCCGGGCTCGTTGAATCCGATGTGACCGTCGGTGCCGATGCCGAGGATCTGCAGGTCGACACCGCCCGCGTCGGCGATAGCGGCTTCGTATTGCGCGCACGCCGCGGGGATGTCGGCGGCCAGACCGTCCGGGCCCTGCACGGCGTCCGGGGCGAAGTCGACCCGGGAGGCGAAGACGGTGTCGATGACCGTTCGGTAGCGCTCGGGGTGATCGGCGGGCAGGCCGACATACTCGTCGAGGGTGAACCCCCGGGCCTGCCGGAACGACAGCCGTCCGGCCTCGTACCGGGCGATCAGTTCGTCGTAGATGGCCAGCGGTGACGAACCGGTCGCCAACCCCAGGACGGTGGCGGGTTTGCGGGCCAACAGGGCTTCGACGGCGTCGGCGCCGATCACGCCGATGGCCGCCGGGTCCTCGACGAGGATGACTTCCATGTCCCGATTTTATCTGTTGGCGGTGAAAAGCTCTGCGCCGGAGTCGATTTGCGCGCCCGAAGTGACGGCTTCGGCGGGTACGACGTTGGCCGGCTCGCGTTCGTCCATGACGACGACCGGAATGACGGGGCTGTAGCCGGCCGCGACGATCGCGGGCACGTCGTAGGTGATCACGGCCTGGCCCGCGGTGACGGTGTCACCCTCCTTGACGTGCGCGGTGAAGCCCACTCCGTGCAGCCGCACGGTGTCCAGGCCGAGGTGCACCAGCACGCCGACGCTGTCGGCGGTCATGATCACGAAGGCGTGCGGTAGCAGTTTGAGGACCTTGCCGCTCACCGGCGCCACCGCGTCGATGACCTCGCTGGGTGGATCGACGGCGGCGCCGTATCCGACCATGCCCTGCGAGAAGACGGGGTCGGGAACATCGGCCAGCGCGATCGCGCGCCCGGTGACCGGGGCCAGGACCAGCGTCCTACTCACCTGGGGACTCCTTCGTCGGCGGGGTGTGCCGAAAGAATAGGAGCCGTCGCGCCGCGGCGTGGCCGAAACACCGTCTCACGTGCCGCTGATCTGGACTAAGCTGCGCTGAGCTGCGATATCGGGAGGCCGAAACTTTCATGAGCGAAGCAACCAAACCCGCAGGGGCGCAACCGAAATCAGGTCTCCGCATACCCGGGTGCGCGCAGTTGCAGCGACTCGGCAAGAGCCTCATGCTGCCGATCGCGGTGCTGCCCGCGGCGGGCATCCTGCTGCGGCTGGGCCAGGACGACCTGCTGGGGCGGATCAAGGCGCCGGTGATCGGTCCGTTCTTCCAGGCCATGAGCGCGGCCGGTGGCGCGGTGTTCACCAACCTGCCCCTGCTGTTCGCCATCGGTGTCGCCATCGGCTTCGCCCGAAAGGCAGACGGTTCCACGGCGCTCTCGGCGGCCGTCGGCTACCTGGTCATGCAGGCGGTGTTCAAGACCATGTCACCGTTCGTGCTGGCGGGACAACTCGACAAGGCGGGGGACCAGGCGCAGATCAACTACAGCGTCTTCGGCGGGATCGTCATCGGCCTGCTCACCGCCTGGCTGTTCGACCGCTACCACACGATCAAACTCCCGCCGTATCTCGGCTTCTTCGGCGGCCGTCGCTTCGTGCCCATCGCCGTGTCGTTGGTCTCGTTGGTGGTGTCGTTTGCGATGAGCTATTTCTACCCGGTCTTCGACGCCGGGCTGACGGGGCTGGGCAGGTTCATCGGTGGAGCGGGAGCACTGGGCGCGTTCGTCTACGGCTTCGCCAACCGCATGCTGATTCCCGTTGGGCTGCACCACATCCTGAACTCGTACGTGTGGTTCATCTATGGCAGTTTCCAGAAGCCGGACGGCGGCGGCGTCGTCACCGGCGAGCTGACCCGGTTCGCCGCCGGCGATCCCACTGCCGGGCGGCTCACCGCGGGCTTCTACCCGATCCTGATGTTCGGCCTGCCCGCCGCGGCGCTGGCGATGATTCACGTGGCCAACAAGAAGCAGCGCAAGGTCGCCTTCGGCATCCTGTCGGCGGCGGCGCTGACCGCGTTCCTCACCGGTGTCACCGAGCCACTCGAGTTCGCGTTCATGTTCGTGGCGTTCCCGCTCTACATCGTGCACGCGGTGCTGACCGGGCTGTCGCTGGCGATCGCCTACCTGCTGGACATCCACCTCGGGTTCTCGTTCTCGGCCGGGCTGATCGACCTGCTGTTGTACGGCACCGCGCCCGCGGCGAAGAACATCCCGGTGCTCATCGTCATGGGTGTGGTGTTCTTCGCGGTCTACTACCTGCTGTTCCGGTTCGTGATCACGAGGTGGAACATGCGCACCCCGGGTCGTGAGCCCGAGGGCGAGTTCGAGGCCGAGGAGCGGGCCAACCTCAGTGCGGGCGCGGAGTCGGCCACCACGGTCAGCGCCGGCGGTGCCGCCGTCCAGACGGCCACGGCTCCGGCCGCCGTCGACAGCACGGCCGAGCAGTTGATCGCCGCGTTCGGCGGCCGGGAGAACCTGCGCAATGTCGACGCCTGCATCACCCGGCTGCGGATCGATGTCGCCGACACCGCCAAGGTGGATCAGGGCCGGCTGAAGGCGCTCGGGGCGATGGGGGTCATCGAGGTGGGCAACAGCGTCCAGGCGGTGTTCGGCACCCAGGCCGAGGCGTTGAAGAACGAGATCAACGACGTCCTCTAGCCCGCTTGCGCCGTGGGTGCCGCACTCCGGCGGCCTCTTCCAACTCGGCGAGTGCGGGCTCCAGCGCGTCGGCAAGGGCGTCGATGTCGGTGGCGATCTCCGGGGTGGTGGAGAAACCGAACTCCAGCGACCCGTTGTAGCTGACACAGGTGATGTTCAGCCCGACGTCCAGCACCAGCGGCCCGAACGGCACCAGCCGCTCGACCCGCGCCCCGGCCAGGTAGAGCGGGAAGTTCGGTCCCGGCACGTTCGAGATCACCAGGTTGATCGAACTCATCCGGTCACCGAGGTGGGCAGCCGAATACGCCCGCACCGCAAGGCCCAGCAGCCCGGGCGGGGTGGTCTCGGTCAGCCCGACGTGTTGATGTTCGTTGAGGGTCTTGGCCAGTTGCTTGGCGCCCTGCGAGTTGGTGGAGAGCACCCCCAGCCGTCGGGCCGGATCCTCGATGTCGGTGGCGAGGTTGATCGTGGTCGAGCTCATCTGGTTGGCCGACTCCGAGCCGCCACCGTGCGTCGACACCGGCATCTGGGCCACCAGCGGCCGGTCCGGGAGCTCGTCGCGCTCCCGCAGATAGCCGCGCAAAGCACCCGAAATGACCGCCAGCACAACGTCGTTCACCGTCACCTCGAAGGCGTTCTTCACGGCCTTCACCCGGTCGAGGGACAGCTGGGCGCAGGCCACCCGGCGCTGCGGTGTCAGCGTGGTGTTGAACCGGGTCGCGGGCGCCTCGAAGAAGTTCGGCGGCTTGTTGGGCACCGAACGGGCCGCGATCTGCTGGGTCACCGTCTGGGCGGCGACGCGCAGCACCCGGTAGGGAGTCATCACGGTGAGGTTGAACAACGTGCCCAGGGCCCGGCGTTCGATACCGGGGAGTTCGACCTCGGGGTCGTCCGGCGGCTCGGCGGGCGGGCGCGGCTCGGGGGTGGTGTCCAGCATGATCTCGCTCAGCCCCATGCCCGAGACCCCGTCGATCACGGCGTGATGCATCTTGGTCAGGTAGGCCACCCGGCCGTGTTCGAGACCTTCGATGAACCACATCTCCCACAGCGGGCGGTCCCGTTCCAGCGGGTAGGACATCAGCCGGCCGATCAGTTCCTCGAGTTCGTGCCGCCCGCCCGGCGCGGGTACGGCCACCCGCCGCACGTGGTAGTCGATGTCGAGAGTGTCGTCGTCGATCAGCCACGGCCGGTCCAGACCATGCCGGGCGCCGGCCACCCGGTGGCGCAGCACCGGCAACTCCGGAAGCCGCGCCACGATCAGATCGCGCACCGCATCGAAGGAGAACCCCGGCACTCCCTGCGGGTCGCACACTCCGAGCGCACCGATGTGCATCGGACAGCTGTGGGTATCGGCCCACCAGAACGCCGCGTCCAGGCCCGAGAGCCGCTGCTGCATGGCGACAGAGTAAGGCTGTGCCCAGCCCGGATTCGGCGGTTCAGTCGATTCGTGCTGACTGTTGGTCGCCACCCGCTGACTCTTGCCGCGACAGCGCCCGGTTAAACCGATTTCGGTCACTCGGACACCGGCGTGCCAGCATTCTCACAGCGCCGGGTCCCGGGTCGGGGGCGGCCGCGCTGATAGTCTGCCGGGGTTGCCGGTGACCAGATCGCGGGAGGCGAGGTGCCCGGCACGTCGATGAAGACGAGACGTGACACGTCGACAAGATCAGCAAGAGATTCGGAATGAGTGTCGTGCGAACCGGAGAGATCAAAGCCCTGACCGGTCTTCGCATCGTGGCCGCGATGTGGGTGGTCTTCTTCCACTTCCGTCCGCTGCTCTGGGACGCCTCACCGCGGCTCAAAGACGAGCTGGCACCCCTGCTGAACGCCGGCGCCCAGGGCGTCGACCTGTTCTTCATCCTCAGCGGGTTCGTCCTGACATGGAACTACCTCGACCGGATGGGCCCCTCGTTCGGGCTGAAACCCACGCTGCACTTCCTGTGGTTGCGGCTGTCGCGGGTGTGGCCGGTCTACCTGGTGACCCTGCACCTCGCGGCGGCCTGGATCATCTTCACCCTGCACGTCGGTGACGTGCCGTCGCCGGATGCCACCAAGCTCACCGCGATCAGCTACGTGCGGCAGGTGTTCCTGGTCCAGCTGTGGTTCGAGCCGTTCTTCGACGGCACCAGCTGGGACGGGCCCGCGTGGTCGATCAGCGCCGAATGGCTGGCCTATCTGCTGTTCGGTGCGCTGGTGCTGGTGATCTTCCGGATGGCGCGCGTCACGCGGGCCCGCGGCCTGCTGGTGCTGGCGTTCGCGGCCTCGCTGCCGCCCACGATCCTGCTGCTCGGCAGTGGGGTGTTCTACACGCCGTGGTCGTGGCTGCCGCGCATCGTGGCCCAGTTCCTTGCCGGCGCGCTGGCCTGCGCTGCGGTTCGGCGGCTGCAGTTGACCGACCGCGCCCAGCGGCTGGCCGGCCTGGGAGCGGTGCTGCTGACGGGCGCGGTCGTCGCGCTGCTCTACTACTTCGACGCCCACCCGGTGGCGGGCATGGTCGACCCGGGCGGGCTGGTCGATGTGTTGTTCATGCCGCTGGTGGTCACGCTCGCCATCGGTGTCGGGAGCCTGCCCGCCCTGCTGTCCACCAGGGTGCTGGTCTACGGCGGCCAGATCTCGTTCAGCGTCTACATGGTGCACGAGATGATCCACACGGCGTGGAACTGGTGTGTTCAGCAGTACCACCTGGACCTGCCGAAGTCGGTGCAGAAGCTGGTGTTCGCCGGGTTGATCGTGGCGGTGCTGCTCGGCGCGATGGCGTTGTACCACGCGGTCGAGGAGCCGGCCCGGCGCTGGATGCGCAGGATGGTCGACTACCGCGACGTCAGGACCGACGACACGGCGGGCGCGCCGCCGAGCAACCTTCAGTCGATCGACGGAGCCCGGGAAGCCCGCTCGGCCCGGGCGGTGTGAGGTGCAGGTGCCGGGCTCAGCCGTGCTGTGTCGCAAGGCTTTCCGGGTGGTTCGGCCCGGCCTGACGGCGCGTTGCGCGCGGTCTCGCGGCCGCGCGGTCTAGGCTGCGGGGTGTCGGGCGTGAAGCTGTGAGGTGCCCTTGACCCCTAACGAAGTGGTCCGCCGTGTCGTCGCCGCCGTGGCCGTCGTCATCGGGGTGGTGATCGGTGTGGTCGGATCCACCCGACCCGCTGAGCCCTACCGCCTGGCCACCCGGGATTCGTCGCTGAATCACATTGCGGTCATTGGTGACTCGTACACCACCGGTACCGACGAGGGCGGCCGCGGCCCCAGATCCTGGACCGTCGAGGCCTGGCAGTTGCTGGCACGCCAGGGGGTGCAGGTCGCCGCCGACGTGGCGGCCGAAGGTGGCGCCGGATACGGCGTCCCCGGCAACCGGGGCAGCGTGTTCGAGGACCTCACCGTCCGTGCGGTCCGGCCCGACGACGTGCTGGTGGTGTTCTTCGGGTCGCGCAACGACCAGCCGGTGGATCCGCGGGCCTTCCCGGCGGTCGCGGCCGACACCTTCCGGGTGGCGCGCCAGGCGGCTCCGAAGGCTCGATTCCTGGTGATCGGGCCGCCGTGGCCGACGGCCAATCCACCCGCGGCGGTCTGGCAGATCCGCGACGGCCTGCGCGATCAGGCCGTGGCGCTGGGCGCGGTGTTCGTCGATCCGCTGGCCGAGGGGTGGTTTGTCGGCAGGCCCGACCTGATCGGCGCAGATGGCGTCCACCCCAACGACGCCGGGCACGCGTACCTGGCCGACAAGATCGCGCCGCTGATCCGTTCCGAGCTGACCGTCCAGGTGTGACGGCACGCCGACCGGGCGGCCTGACACCGCTCGGCCCGGTCCTCGGACACCCGAACGGAGCTCATGTGGACACCGCCCGCGCGCGATAGCACAATGCCGCTAATGGTTGGCGCATGGCAGGCTCGGCGCCGATCGGTGCGTAGGCCCGCCCCGCTCGCGGCGGCGATCTCCCTGTTCCTGCTCCTGACTTTCGTCGGTGCGGATCGGCCCGGCACCCCGGTGCCGACCAACCTGATCGGCGGCCCATACGCCCGGCTGCTGGACAATTCGACCGACCTCGGTCCGGCCCGCGCCGATCGAGTCCAACTCACCGCCGCGCTGACCGACGGCGCCGCGCCGGTCAAGCTGACTCGGTGGGCCGGTGACCATGGACTCGCGGTGCGCTGGCGTGCCGGTGACCCGTGGGCGGTGGTCGAGGGGCCGCCGGACGCCGTCGCCGGTGCCCTCGATGTCGCGGTGCACGACTACCGCGGCAAGGGCGGCGAGGTCTTCTACGCCTCTCCGCAGCAGCCCGCGGTCCCCCATCAGGTGGCCGCCGAGGTCGGTCAGCTCGGCCGCATCCTCGGCTACACCCCCCACCACATGGGCATTCCGCCGATGATGCCGCGCGATGTGCCCGACGGCGGGATGCTGCCCGCCGAACTGATCACCGCCTACAACCTCAACGCACTGGTCGACGGCGGTTTCACCGGCAAGGGCAGCACCGTCGCGGTGTTCGCGTTCGACGGATTCGACCAGCGGGACCTGGACAGCTTCGCCGATTGGTTCGACCTGCCGAGGTTCACCCCGCAGGTGGTGGGCGGCATGCCCAGCCAGGTGCACGGCGAGGCGACGATGGACATCCAGATGGTGCACGCCATCGCACCCGACGCCAGGATCGTGCTGGTCAATGCGCGCCCGACGGTCGAAGGTGACGCCAGTTACGAGAAGATCGGCCGGCTGTTCGAGTCGGTGGACCGGCAGTTCCCGGGTGCGGTGTGGAGCCTGTCGATCGGGTGGGGTTGCGACCGACTGCTCACCACCGCGGACCTGATTCCGGTGCGCACGGCCCTGGTCGCCGCGCTGCGCCACGGCACCTCGGCGTTCGACGCCACCGGCGATCTCGCCGGGCTGGAGTGCCGGGGCGGCAAAACCTGGGCGGACCCGCCGACTCCCGACGACGTCGGTGTCGACGCGGTGGCCTCGATCCCGGAGATGACCGGGGTCGGCGGCACCACGCTGTCAACCGACGCCGACGGTAACTGGCTCGCCGAGCAGGGCTGGTATGACGTTCCGCTCACCCAGGGCAGCGGCGGCGGGATGTCCTCGCTGTACCGGCGGCCGTCCTGGCAGGTGGGTCACGAGAAGGCCGGCCCGCGGGACCGGCGGTTGTCCCCCGACGTCGCAGCGGTGGCCGACCCGTTCACCGGGGTCAAATTCGTGTTCCGCCAACAGGTTCTGGTGGGCGGCGGAACCTCACAGGCCGCCCCGATCTGGGCCGGGTTCGCCGCGGTGATCAACCAGTACCTCGCCTCGCGCGACCTCGGCCCGCTCGGCGACCTCAATCCGCAGCTCTACGAGATCGCCCAGGGGGCCGTGGCACCGGCGTTCCGGGACATCTACCTGGGCGCCAACGCGGTGACCCCGGTGCACTCCGGCTACGACATGATCACCGGTCTCGGCAGCCCCAATATCGCGAACCTGGTCAAGGACCTGCTGGTGGTGCGGAGCGTGGGTCGATGACCGACGACACCAAGGAACCGGAGGAGGCCGAGTCCTTCTCCGGCTACGCCGTCCCGCCGGGTGCCTATGCGGCCCGCCCCCAGCGCAACCCGAAGTACTTTGTCACCATTGGGGTTTGGATCGTCGGAATCGCCCTGGGCATGATGGCGCTGAGCATCGTGTCGCTGCGGATCAGCAATGCGCCGAACAACTACGTGTGCCCGCCGGACTGCGGCCGGCCGCCGACGGGACTGCCGGTGGCGACCAACCCGCGGTTCGTCGCCGCCGACGGATCGTTCTCGGTGTCCTACCCCTCGGCCGGCTCTACCTATGAGGTCACCAAGGATGCAACCGGCGTGACGGCGGTGTGGTCGGGCGGCGACGGCGGCACCGTCCGGCTGTTCAGTGAGCCGGCGGCGGGCCGTACCGCGGAGCAGATCGCCGCCGCACTGATGGCGGCGAAGTACCCGGATGCCCAGAAGTCCTACGAGTTGCCCAACGCGATGGTGGGTTATCAGCCCGGCTATGGCGAGGTGGCCGACGACTGGCCGAAGGGCACCTCCGCGGATGCTGATCACCTGCGGATCATCATCATCGTCGCGGTGAAGAACGACCTGGCTCTGGTCGCGGGGGCGGTCGGCCCGTTCCATCAGTTCGGCCCGGACTTCGGCCCCGGGCCGCCGTCCCCGGCGAACCTGCAGGTGGCCCAGGATCTCGGCAAGTACGTCAACAGTTTCAGCTGGCGGGGAGATCCACCGCGCTAATCAAAACCCTTGTGGCGCAAATCAATCCTGGACCGCTTTGGCGACGGTGATGCAGGTGGTCAGCCAGCCGGGCTCGGCCCGCGGCCCGTCCTGCAGCGCCCACATGGCGTTGTGGACCATCCGCACCACCACCCATGCACGCGCCCGGTCCTCATCGAACCCGGCCGCGTCGACCAGGGTGTAGAACCGTCGCCGCACCCCCTCGCGGACGTCACCGGCCAGTTCCGTCCACCGGTTCCACAACATCGGCGCAAGCTCGTAGTGCGGGTCGCCGTTGACCGGTTTGGGGTCGATCACCAGCCAGGGTTCGCGATCGGCGGCGAGCACGTTGGCGTAGTGCAGGTCGCAGTGGATCACCCGGCTGGCGGTGGCCGGCTCGGCGGCCAGGTCCGCGCCGAGCGCCGACGCCTGTTCGACCAGGCGGCGCGGGATCGGGGCGCTGCGCGGCAGCACGGCCAGGTCGGTGTTCCAGCGCCGGATGTAGGAGGCCAGCGTGCGCAACTGCGGCATGGCGGGCACGTGGATGCGCCGGTACAGATCGGCGACCACCCGGCAGGCCTCGACCTCGGGCAGCCCGGCGAGATCGGTGCCGTGCAGTCGTTCCAGCAGCAGGGCCCGGCGGTGTGGATCGGCGCTGAGTAGCCGCACCGCCCCGGCGCCGGCCCAGCGCCGCAGCGCCAGATGCTCGTGCTCGGCCTCGTCGTCGGGGAAGCTGATCTTGAGTACCGCAGCCACCCCGTCCGGGGTTCGGACGGGCAGCACCAGCGAGCAGTACCCGTGCATCGGCGGGCCGTCGGGCCGCAACCGCCACTGCGCGACGATGTCACCGGCCAGTCCCGGCAGACGCTCGACCCAAGCCGCCCAGTCCGGTCCGCGGCGGGCCATCGCCCGCACGGCGGCGGGAAGCTCGATCAACTCCCGGGGTCGTCGGGATGCTCGGCGGGTGGGGGCGGCGGCTGCCGGTTCAGCCAGTCCTTCAGCCGGAACAACTGGCTGAGCACCAGGCCGATACCCACCACGAGCAGGCCCACAACGATGGCTATGGTCATCGCGACCGAGCCTACGCATATCCTGGCCCGAGTGTCCCCACCGTCCAGCGACGAGGTGCGTCAGGTGCGCGAGTTGCGCGCCCGCCTGGACGGGCTGACCTTTCGCGACGCCGCCCGGCTTCGGCGCCGGCTGAAATCGTTGCGCGAGGTGACTCCGGACGAACTGCGGCATTTGGCCCAGGAGGTCGGTGTGGCCGAGGCGTTGGTGGCCGCCCGCACCGCCGCCGTCCCGGCCATCACCTATCCGGATCTGCCCGTCGCCCAGTATCGCGACGAACTGGCCCGGGCCATCGCCGACAACCAGGTCGTTGTGGTGGCCGGCGCCACCGGCTCGGGCAAGACCACCCAACTGCCCAAGATCTGCCTCGAACTCGGCCGCGGCGTGCGCGGCACCATCGGCCACACCCAGCCGCGCCGGCTTGCGGCCCGCACCGTCGCCCAGCGCATCGCCGACGAACTGGGCACGCCGCTGGGCGAGGCCATCGGCTACACGGTGCGGTTCACCGACCAGGTCAGCGACCGCACCCTGGTCAAGCTGATGACCGACGGCATCCTGCTCGCCGAGATGCAGCGGGACCGCCGGTTGTTGCGCTATGACACGCTGATCCTCGATGAGGCCCACGAGCGCAGCCTCAACATCGACTTCCTGCTGGGTTATCTGCGTGAGTTGCTGCCGCGGCGTCCGGAACTCAAGGTGATCGTCACCTCGGCGACCATCGAGCCGGAGCGGTTCGCAGCGCACTTCGGAGGTGCCGAAATTGGCCGGAGCGGCGTTGCCGAAACTGGCCGGAGCGGCGGTGCCGGTGGGAGTGGCGGCGTACCGATCGTGGAGGTCTCCGGGCGTAGCTATCCGGTCGAAATCCGTTACCGCCCTTTGGAAGTGGTTGTCCCGGTCGATGACACCGACGATCCGGACGATCCGGATCACGATATCGTCCGCACCGAGCCGCGCGACCAGACCGAGGCGATCGTCGACGCCATCACCGAACTGGAAGCAGAACCACCCGGCGACGTGCTGGTGTTCCTGTCCGGCGAACGGGAGATTCGCGACACCGCGGAAGCCCTGCGGCACTTGGCGAACGACCCGATGAAGCCGACGGAGGTGCTTCCGCTCTACGCCCGCCTTCCGACCGCCGAACAGCAGCGGGTCTTCCAGCCCCATGCCGGTCGGCGGGTGGTGTTGGCCACCAACGTCGCCGAGACCTCGCTGACCGTGCCGGGTGTGCGCTACGTCGTCGACCCCGGTACCGCGCGCATCTCCCGATACAGCAGGCGCACCAAGGTGCAGCGGCTACCCATCGAACCGATCTCGCAGGCCTCGGCCGCGCAACGGGCCGGCCGGTCCGGGCGTACCGCACCCGGAATCTGCATCCGGCTTTACTCCGAAGAGGATTTCGAGTCCCGCCCGCGCTTCACCGACCCGGAGATCCTGCGCACCAACCTCGCCGCGGTGCTGCTGCAGATGGCAGCGCTGCACCTTGGCGACGTGGAGAGCTTTCCCTTTCTGGACCCGCCGGACCGGCGCAGTGTCCGCGACGGTGTGCAACTGCTGCAGGAACTCGGGGCGTTCGACCAGACCGGCGCCATCACCGAAGTCGGGCGCCGGCTGGCGCAGCTGCCGATCGATCCGCGGCTGGGCCGGATGGTGCTACAAGCCGACGCCGAGGGCTGTCTGCGCGAGGTGCTGGTGCTCGCGGCCGCGCTGTCGATTCCCGACCCGAGAGAGCGGCCTACCGACCGGGAGGAGGCGGCGCGGCAGAAGCATGCGCGCTTCACCGACGAGCACTCCGACTTCATCTCCTACCTGAACCTGTGGCATTACCTGCGTGATCAGCGAAAGGGGCTGTCCGGCAGCGCCTTCCGCCGGATGTGCCGGGAGGATTTCCTGCACTACCTGCGTATCCGGGAATGGCAGGACCTCACCGGACAGCTGCGCAGCATCGCGGCGGGGTTGGGTCTGCACGGGGGTGCCGGGTCCGATCAGCCCGCCGACCCCGCACGGGTGCACGCCGCACTGGCCGCCGGCCTGCTGTCGCATATCGGTCTGCGCGAGGGCGAATCCCGCGACTACGCCGGGGCACGCAGCTCGAAGTTCGTGCTGGCTCCCGGCTCGGCGCTGACCAAGCGGCCGCCCCGCTGGGTGGTGGTGGCCGAACTTGTGGAGACCAGCCGGCTGTACGGACGGATTGCCGCCCGGATCGAACCCGAGACGTTGGAACGCGTTGGCGCCCATCTGGTTCAGCGCACCTACAGCGAGCCGCACTGGGACGCCAGACGCGGCGCGGTGATGGCCTACGAACGGGTGACCCTCTACGGGTTGCCGCTGGTGCCGCGCCGCCGCGTGGGGTACGGGCAGGTGGATCCGGTGCTGGCCCGCGAGTTGTTCATCCGCCACGCACTGGTCGACGGCGACTGGCAGAGCAGGCACCACTTCGTCCGTGACAATGCCCGGCTGCGGGCGGAACTGGCCGAGCTCGAGGAGCGCGCCCGGCGCCGCGACCTATTGGTCTCCGACAACGAGATCTATGCGTTCTACGCCGCCCGCATCCCGGAGCAGGTGGTCTCGGCGCGGCATTTCGACGGGTGGTGGAAGAAGCAACGCCACCGCACCCCGGACCTGCTGACCCTGACCCGCGACGACCTGTTGCGGGTCGACGAGTCCGCCGCCGACCGCCCGGACAGCTGGCATGCCGATGACCTGTCGTTGCCGCTGACGTATCGCTTCGAACCCGGTGCCGCCGACGACGGCGTGACCGTGCACGTGCCGGTACAGGTGCTGGCCCGGCTGGGCGGCGAGGAGTTCGGCTGGCAGGTGCCCGCGCTGCGCGAAGAGCTGGTGACCGCGCTGATCCGGTCGCTGCCGAAAGACCTGCGCCGCAACTTCGTGCCCGCGCCGGACACCGCACGGGCGGTGCTGGCCGCGCTGCAGCCGGGCGGCGAACCGCTGCTGGAGGCCCTGCAACGCGAATTGCACCGGCGCAGCGGCGTTCTGGTGCCGATCACCGCCTTCGATCTGGACAAGCTGCCCGCGCATCTGCGGGTGACGTTCGCCGTCGAAGCGCCGGACGGTACCGAGGTGGCGCGTGGCAAGGATCTCGGGGTGTTACAGCAGCAGCTGGCCTCCGACACCCGCCGCGCGGTCGCCGATGTGGTGGCCGGGCAGTTGGAGCGCGCCGGTCTGCAGGGCTGGCCCGACGATCTCGACGAGCTGCCCCGCGCGGTGGAGCGCACTGTCGGATCGCATGCGGTGCGCGGCTACCCGGGTTTCGTCGATACCGGCGCCGCGGTCGATCTGCGGGTGTTCGCCACCGCGGCGGAGCGGGACGCGGCGATGCCGTCGGGTCTACGGCGCCTGCTGCGCCGGTCGGTCCCGTCGCCGGTGAAAGCGCTGGAGAAGGGCCTTGATCCACGCACCAGGCTGGTGTTGGGCACCAACCCGGACGGGTCGCTGGCCGCGCTGCTCGAGGATTGCGCCGACGCCGCGGTGGACGCGCTGGTGCGCGCCCCGGTGTGGACGAAGACCGACTTCGCCGCGCTGCGCACCCAGGTGGACGGCGCGCTGCCGGGGACGGCGCGCGAAATCCTCGGCCGCGTCGAGAAGGTGCTCGCCGCCCTGCACGAGGTCCAATTGGCGCTGCCGGGGCGACCGCCGGCCGGCCAGGCGGACGCGGTGGCCGACATCACCGGACAACTCGACGGCCTGCTGCCACCCAATTTCATCACCGCCACCGGGGCCGCGCACCTGCCCGACCTGGCCCGCTATCTCACCGCGATCGTCCGCCGGCTGGACCGTCTGCCGCACGCGATGGGCGCCGACACCCAACGGATGGCCCGCGTCCACGCCGTGCAGGATGCCTATGCCGAACTGCTGCAGGCACTTTCGTCGGGCAGGGCCTCGTTACCGGAGGTCCGTGACATCGGCCGGATGATCGAGGAGTTGCGGGTCAGCCTGTGGGCTCAGCAGCTCGGCACCGCCCGTCCGGTCAGCGAGCAGCGCATCTACCGCGCGATCGACGCCATCCTGGACTGAGGCCCGAACGCGCAGAGGGGGCATCCGGTGTGGACGCCCCCTCGGAGCTGAACTCCCTTGGCGGATCAATGGCCCCCGTGCACGCTGGTGTCCACGGGCGGCGCGGTCGCGGTGGGGTGGGTGTCGTTCACCCAGGTGTTGTGGCCCAGATCGGCCTGCACGGGTGCGGCGAGCCCCAGGACGGTGGCGGTCAATCCGCTGGCGATGAAACTGGCAACTCCGAACTTCTTCATGGCACTGCTTCTCCCTTGTGGTGACGACCGGCGGTGGTTCTCATACCGGCACGATGCAGTCAACGGTGCGGTTCAGCCGTCGCATTCCGGCCGATGTCCGGCTGGCAGCAATTGATGTCCGGCTGGCAGCAATCGCGTGTCCCAGCCGACTCGGGCACTCCTCGTAGGGTGGGTATCAGGTCCGGGGACACCTTGACTGCGAAGGAGTTACGGCATGGCCGTTACCAAGCCCCTCGACCTGGTCCTGGCCGGTGGCGGTGTCAAAGGCATCGGACTGGTGGGAGCCGTCGTCAAGCTGATGGAGGCCGGTTACCGGGCCCGCCGGGTGGCGGGCTCGTCCGCGGGTTCGATCGTCGGCGAGATCGTGGCGGCGGTCGCCCGCGACGACCGGTTGACCCCCGAACAGGTGCGCCGGCTCGCGCTGAGCATCGACTACCGCAAGTTCCTGGATCCGGGTCCGGTCGAGAGCGTGCCGCTGCTGGGGCCGGCCTGGGCGATCCTGCAGGGCAGCGGCATCTACCGCGGCGACTACGCCCACCGGTTCATCGCCGACCAACTGGGCAGCCTCGGTGTCACCACCTTCGCCGACCTCCGGCTCGACGATGACGAACTGCCCGAGGAACGCCGCTACCGGCTGGTGGTCACCGCCGCCGACGTCACCACCGGTCAGCTGGTCCGGCTGCCGTGGGACTACCGGCGCATCTACGGCCTGGACCCCGACCGGCAGCCGGTGGCCGACGCGGTGCGGGCCTCGATGTCGATCCCGTTCATCTTCCGGCCGGTGACCCTGACCAGCACCGCCGGACTCACCTCGACGCTGGTCGACGGCGGGTTGTTGTCGAACTATCCGATCGACTCGCTGGACCGCCAGGACGGCGAGCGCCCGCGCTGGCCGACGTTCGGGGTGACGCTGTTGCCGAACCTGCCGGAGGGCAACGACCGGGTGATCCCAGCTCTGGCTCCCCTGGGACTGTTCGGCGGCCCGCATCTGCTGGAGCAGGTGATCACCACCGTGCTGGTGGGCCGCGACCAGGCGTACCTGAACCAACCGTGGGTCAGCGCGCGCACCATCCGGGTGGACTCCACCAAGGTCGGGGTGCTGGACTTCGACATCTCGCGGCAGGAGGTCGACGCGTTGTACGCCAACGGGTACCAGGCCGCGGCGACGTTCCTGTCGACCTGGGACGAGCAGGCCTACCTGACGCGGTTCCGCTGACCCGCAGCCGTGATAGACAAGGCCGGGTGGACATCGAATCCGTGGATGAACTGCTGTCGACGACCCGTGCGGTGCGCAGGCGCCTCGACCTGTCGCGGCCCGTCGACCGCGAGGTGATCCTCGACTGCCTGCGACTGGCGGTGCAGGCCCCGACGGGGGGGAACGCGCAGGACTGGCGGTGGCTGGTGGTCACCGACGCCGACAAACGGTCGGCCATCGCCGACATCTATGCCAAGGCCGGCTCGGAGTATCTCGCCCACGCGGCGAAGACCGCCGACGATCCGCAGACCCGTCGGGTCTACGAGAGCGCGGCGGCGCTGACCTCCACCCTGGCCGACGTCCCGGTCCACGTCATCCCCTGCATCGAGCGCCGTTTCGAGCGGGCTCCCCTGGTGGTCGAGGCCACGGCGTATGGCTCGATCATCCCGGCGGCGTGGAGTTTTCTGCTCGCGCTGCGCTCACGCGGGCTCGGGTCGGTGTGGACGACACTGCACCTCGCCAAGGAGCGCGAGGTCGCCGAGTTGCTCGGCATCCCCGACACCGTCACCCAGGTCGCGCTGTTCCCGGTGGCCTACACCATCGGAACGGAATTCAAGCCGGCCAAACGTCCGCCGGTGGAGACCATCACGTCCTGGAACACGTGGGGCGCCCACTGAGCGACCCCTGAAGCGGGGTCAGTCCGCGCGGGCGTCCGACGAGGGACCGCCCTGAACCTGCGAGATGTCCGGGGAGAACCCGTCCGGGCTCAACGGCGTCTCGACGGCCGCGGCCACCACGGCGTGACTGTCGGGGGTTGGGTCCACCGGCATCGGCATCCGCCGCTCGGTACGCCAGTCGCGCAGCAGCAGCACGATGCCCAACACGGCCAGGGCGATCACCACGATGGCGAGCAGGGTGCTGCCGGTCAGCAGGGCCGCCACGAGGGAGACCAGCCCGGCCAACAACACCAGGGCCACCACCCGCATCGACCGCCTCCTGTTCGACTACCTTCTGCCCACACCGATGTCGTCATAGTGTGAACCGTCGCCCCCCGGTTGCCGCGATGAATCACCGTGCGGCGGCGCGGTGAGCATCGCCGCCAGCATCGCCACGATCTCCTCCAGATTGTCGGCGCCCGCCTCGCCGTTCTCGGCGCGCCGTTCGTGGTCGGCCAGCAGCGCCCACATTGCCGTGGCGACGGCGGCGACCCGGCGGATCCGGGCGCCGCGGTCGGCAACCGGGACCAGCCGGTCCATCGCCTCGGTGATGCGCGGCCAGGCCGACTCGGCCGGGCTTTGCGGCTCGCGGTTCAGCCGCAGCCGGACGACCTCGAGGAACCGGGCGTAGTGCGTTCCCTCGCTGTGCAGGAAGGGCTGAACCAGAACGCGGATCAGGGCCCGCGCATCGGCGAAGTCCTCGGGCGACATCCGGTCGAGCAGCGCCTGCCGTTCGGCCTCCATCGGCGCCAACCGGCGGGCGACCACCGCATCGACGAGGTCCTGACGGGTGCGGAAGTAGTAGTTGACGGCAGAGTTGTTGCGCTGACCGGCGGCCACCGCGATCTCGCGCAGCGGCACCTCGAAGCCGCGCTCGGCGATCAGGCGTTCCGCCGCGTCGAGCAGCTCCCCCCGGGATCGGGCTCCGCGGTCCACGGGGGCCAGTCTACGAAACAAATGCCATTTTTAAGCACTTGTGCTTAAATTGGTTCGGGTGCTGTTTGTTCAGTCCAGAGCGAGAAGGGGCGCCACATGAACCAGATCCGGGAGATCGACACCGGTACGCCGATGACGCGGTTCGCCCGCGGCTGGCACTGCCTGGGTCTGGCCGAGAATTTCCGGGACGGCAAGCCGCACGGCATCCAGGCCTTCGGCGGAAAGCTGGTGGTCTACGCCGACAGCAAGGGCGACATCCACGTGCTGGACGGCTACTGTCGGCACCTCGGCGCCGACCTCGCCAAGGGCTCCATCAAGGGTGACAACGTCGCGTGCCCGTTCCACGACTGGCGTTGGAACGGGGCGACCGGGCGCTGCGCGGAGATCCCCTACGCGCGCCGGGTGCCCAAGCTGGCGCGCACCCGCAAGTGGCAGACGCTCGAGGTCAACGGCCAACTGCTGGTCTGGCACGACCCCGAAGGGTCCACCCCGGGACCGGAGTTGAACCCGCCGCAGGTCGAGGGCATCGGCACCGACAAGTGGTCGAAGTGGACGTGGAACTCGCTGCTGATCGAGGGTTCGCACTGCCGGGAGATCGTCGACAACAACGTCGACATGGCGCACTTCTTCTACATCCACTACGCCTACCCGACGTACTTCAAGAACGTCTTCGAGGGCCATACCGCCAGCCAGTTCATGGAATCCAAAGGGCGCCAGGACTTCACCGATCACCCCGAGCGGTTGTGGGAGGGCACCAAGCTGCGCTCCGAGGCCACCTACTTCGGGCCGGCCTACATGATCAACTGGCTCCACAACGACCTGGCACCCGATTTCACGGTCAACTCGGTGCTGATCAACTGCCACTACCCGATCTCGCAGAACTCCTTCATGCTGCAGTTCGGCGTCTCGGTGGAGGTGCCGCCGGGCATGTCCAAGGAGAAGGCCGACAAGCTCGCCGAGTCCTACTCCAAGGTCTACGAAGTGGGCTTCCTGCAGGACGTGGAGATCTGGAAGCACAAGACCCGCATCGAGAACCCGCTGCTGTGCGAGGAGGACGGTGCGGTCTACCAGTACCGGCGTTGGTATGAGCAGTTCTACGTCGACGCTGCCGACGTCACGCCGGACATGACCGACCGGTTCGAACTCGAGGTGGACACCACCCACGCCTACGGCATCTGGCAGCGCGAGGTCGAGGAGAACCTCGAAAAGCGCGCCGCCGCAGCCTCTTCGACGTAGCGGCGTTCAGGCGGCGCTACGTGGCAGCGGGCCCAGCGGCAGGTGCACGACGGTGGAAACGCGCACCGGCATGGTCTCGGTGCGAGACAGCAGCGCGACGCTCTCCGGCAGCTCCCGCGGGTTGATCCGGCCGTCGGCGATCTGGCGCAGCACCTCGTGCGCGTGCGCGAGTTGACCGCGCTTGCGGTACTGGCCGCCCGGGAGCGCCGAACAGCTGAGCGTGGTGCCGAACGGGCATGCCGACATCATGGCCAGTCTGGAGTCGCTGGGACCCATCTTCGGCGAGCTCCGCGAGGCGGGCCGGGAACTGCTCGCCCAACGTCGTGCGTGCTACGAGCAGCAGGCCGCCGCCCACGCCGATCTGGCCGCCGATCTCACCGCCGCCGCTGCCCGCTGGGAACAGCAGGACACCGACGCGGCCGGTGAACTGCGCGGCGTCGTCGACGGCGGCCCATGATCGAACCCGGCCCCGAGTTCGACGCGGTGCACCCCAGCGGGCACCTCGTGTTCCGATCGTGCCGCGGGGGATACCTGCACAGCGTTGTCCTCGCCGAAGCTGCGATGGACGCCGATGCGGCGACCCTGGCCGACGCCGTCCTGCGGGCCGCCGGGGTGTCACACCTCAAGGCGGTCATGCAGATCCGCCGCGAAATCCTCGACGCCGGGCATACACCGTCGGCCGAACTCCCATCCGAGCAGGACTTGGACGCCGCGCAGCGGCTCCTGCGGGACCACCGGCTTGCCGACCAACGGACCCACTGACCGTGGAGCCCCGCTACCCCGGCGCGGCCTCGGGGCCCTCGACCGTGGTGGCTGGTGGCGGTGCCACCGGATTGACACCGAACAGCTCTCGCGCCCGCCGCAACAGTGCCCGCACCTCGTCGAGCTGCTGCTGCAGCACCGAATCAGCCATGGCTCGACGCT
Organism: uncultured Mycobacterium sp.; assembly: GCA_964535335.1. Lineage (GTDB taxonomy): Bacteria > Actinomycetota > Actinomycetes > Mycobacteriales > Mycobacteriaceae > Mycobacterium. Next base: position 23,127 of record CAZHUU010000005.1, on the reverse strand, counting down.
AGGCGCGGAGCCGGGCCGGCACAATTCACCCCCGACCGGCCCGGTGAACCCGGGGGATCTCAGCGGCGATACGGTCCAGCAGCGCCGGGTAGCGGCCGGCCTCGCGGTGCCGGCCCGGCTTGCCGCTGCTGACCACCCCGACGGACAGTTCGCGCTCCGGGTCCGCCCAGACCGCCACATTGGTCAGGCCGGTGTGCCCGAACGCTGCGGGGGAGTCGCGGCCGAACGGGCCGAAGCGTGCGGAACCGAGCATGTAACCGGTGCCCCAGCGCATCGGGGCCAGTCCGGTCGCCACATCCGGGCGCAGTCGTCGGCACGGCGCCACCGCGGCGCGCAGCGTCTCGGTCCGCATCACCCGCACCCCGTCGAGTTCGCCGCCGCGGCGCAGGATCTCGGCGAACCGGGACAGCTCGTCGGCGTTCGACACCGTGCTCGAAGACGGGATCACCCCGGTGAGGAACAGCGGGGTGTTGGAGAACGGGATGATCTGCTGCATGGTTCCGCCGACGGCGGTGCGGAACGCGGCGGCGATCGGTGCCGGCAACGGCTTACCGGTCACGTGACTGGGCGCCACCAACGACACATCTTCCTTGGCGACACCGTAATTGGTCCAGCGAAAGCCGAGTGGATCGAGGATCTCGGCGGCCAGGATGTCGCGGATGTTCTGCCCGGTGGCGGCCGAGACGATCTCCCGCATCAGCGGCCCCCAGGTGAGCCCGTGGTAGATGTGCACCCGGCCGGGCCGATGAATCGGCTTGAGCTCCGTCAGTTTTCGCCGGGTGTACTCGCTGTCGTTCATCCGCTTGAGGCTGGGCCGCGGGCCGGTGGCGAACGGAACACCCGCGCTGTGGGTCAGCACGTGCCGGATGGTGGTGCGGTCCTTACCGTGGCTGGTGTATTCCGGCAGATAGTCGCAGACCCGGTCGTCCAGCGCGAAGTAACCGCGTTCGGCAAGCATGTGCACGACGGTGGTGGTCACCGCCTTGGCCGCCGAGTACACACAGAACGGGGTGTCGGTGGCGACCCGGACTCGCTCGGCGTCCGGGGGATCGGCGGGCCCGTTGCCGTGGGCGTGGCCGATCGCGCGATTGAGCACGACTTTTCCGTTGTGCCGCAGGCACACCTGGATCGCCGGGTGCATCCCTGCCTGGTACCAGTACCGCGCCGCCTGCCAGATCCGTTCGACCGCAGCCGACGAGATCTCCGAGTGGTCTTCGGCACCGACGTCGGTGACGGCGTCGAGGTCGGCCGGAACGACGATGCGGCCGGTGTGGCTCACCGAGTCGGTCATCCGTTCTGCCGGCGCAGACTCGCCGTGAGGTGTCGCACCAGCGGCACACCCACCGCACCCATCAGCAGCGTGTAGCTCAGGTCGTCGCCGCGCAGGTGGATCGAACGGCTCAGCGCAGTCACCTCTTTCGCCGAGGCGGTCAGGCCTACCGACGTCGATGCGACCTCGATGTCCAGTTCGTCACCGTCGGCCGACAGCGTGCCCTCGTCGATCTCGGTGACGCCGGTCGGGTGGACGATGACCAACTCGATGCGGCCGGGCGCCGGGACCCGGACGTAGCCGGTCTCGGCGTGCAGCGGCCGGCCTTCGGCGTCCCGGGTGCGTTGGGTGTAGGTCAGGAACGGCTTGCCGGTGTGCCCGAACGTGACGTCCTCGAGATAGCCGAACGTCTCGATCGTCGGATACTCACCGGTGCCCTCGCCGGTCCAGGTGCCCAGCAGGGGAGCGAGGACGGCGATTCCGGGATGCAGATCGGGCACCCTGCCAGGGTACGGGCGGCTTACAGCGGGCCGACGAGCTCGACCCAGTTGCCGTCCGGATCGGCGACGAACATCCAGCCCATGCCGGGCACCGGTGCGAACTCGGCCAGTTCCTGGGCGATCGGGAAGCCGGCCGCCTTGACCTGCTCCGCGGCCTTGGTCACGTTGGACACCACCAGGGTGTAGTAGCGGATTCCGGCCGCGGCCGGACCGCCACCGGGGGTGGCCGGGGCGGCGGGCGGCTCGTCGAGGGTGACCAGCTTGAGCACGTTGGTACCGATGGCGTAGCGCTTCATCGTCCCGCCCGGAAAGTCGAGGTCGCCCTGGTAGGGCAGGCCCAGGAACCCCTCGTAGAAGTCGACCATGGCGTCGAGGTTCGTGGTCACCAGCCCCACTTCGATGTTGGTGGCGAGTAGCTCGATGGCCATAGTCCGTCCTTTGCCGATGATTCGCTGCCGTCGGCAGAATAGCGGCACGGCGACGCGCCGAGATACCCCTCGTGCGCACCGGGATGGTGCGACAGCAAATCCGAGGCGGCAAAACCTACGATTTGGTCCCGAAGGTGATCAGGTCCCAGACGGTCCTGGTCCACCACGGCCTGTCGACCCGGTGCTGATCGGTGACTCGGAAGCCGGCGTCGACGAGCAGTCGGCGCAACTGAGCAGGTGACGGGTTGTGGGCGGGACCCGGCAGTTGCGCGGACAGACGGTGCAGCAGGGCGGGTTGTGGGGGGCTGAAGGTGGCGATGGCCACCCGCCCGCCGGGGGCCAGGACGCGATGAAACTCCCGAAGCGCCGCAGGCTGTTCGAAGAAGTGGAACGCCGACGTGCTGACGACGGCATCGAGGGCCGCATCGTCGAACGGCAGCTCCTCGGCGGGCCCGTACCGCCAGTGCACGGCCGAGGACCGGGCCCGCGCCTGCGCCAGCATGCCCTCGGACATGTCGATTCCGTACACCGCGTCGGGCTCGAGTTCGGCTGCAATCCGGGTGGCGAGAATGCCTGTGCCACAGGCGATATCGGCTATCCGGCGAGAACCACGCGCACGCAGGTCGTTGATCACCTCGTCCTGGGCGGGCCGGTAGATCCATTGCTGCAGCAGCGGCAGATCGTAGGCCGGTGCGGCAATGCTCCAGACCCGGGTGACCACGGTGTTGAGGGTGCGGCGCGGCGGCACGTCGCCAGTATAGGAATCGACCGGCCCGGCGCCGTCCGGTGTCACCGGGGCAGCGGTGTCAGCTGCAACTGCCGATGCGGGCCGCGGGCCAGCGTGGCGACCCCGGAGACGATGTTGGCCGCAATCGGCAGCGCACCCTCGGTGTCGCAGACCCGCAGCAGGCGGGCCACCTCGGCGCCGGCGACCAGCACCCAGTCGATCGAGCGGCGGGCACACCGGGTGTTGATGGTCTGCAGAGCCGAAAAGCCCGCGGTGCCAAAGAATGTCAACCGGGACAGGTCCAGGACGAGTTGCTTGTACCCGCGCACGTGGTCGTCGACGAAGGTCAGCAGGCACGCGGAGTTGGCCGCGTCGATCTCGCCGACGGCCCGGACCAGCACGGTGACGTCACTGAGCTCGCGGGCCCGCAGTGCGTCGCAGTCGTCGCGGCCGCGTTCCGGACGCGCCACGGCGAACGGTGGGCCGGTATTCGTGACGGACATGGCGCCTCCATCAGTCTCGAGCCGAACAATGGCCGGTGTCGCCTGCTTCGAAGACCCCCGGTTCACGCTGCGCAATCTGCACGCCGTGTCGAACCATGACCAAAAATTTGGAGAGGCTGTGAACTCAACCTGAGGGCAATCTACTACGGATTTCGTTGCGGAGCCATCAGTTGCCGAAATTTCATATCAACACTGTTCACCTGCCCTTCCGATCACCTCTGGTTTTGCCGGAGGATCGGAATCTCGGCAAAATTGACGCTATGCACAATTGATTCCGTAGGCGGGCTGATCGGGGGGTCGCCGGGTGCCGCCGAGGCTTTGCCGGTACCGCTGTGTGCCGACCGGCCCCCGCAGGTGACAGTTCGAAGATTGTGTCTACCCCCGCAGGTTGATCCGCACTACCCTGGCGGTTGGCTCACCGTCGAGGAGGCACCATGTACGACCTGACGATCACGGGTGGCACCGTCGTGGACGGGACGGGCGACAAGCCCTTCGCAGCCGACATCGGGATCAAGGACGGCCGGATCGTGGAGGTCCGGCGTCGCGACGGCGACGGCCCCGGACTCGACGGCGACGCCGCGCAGACCATCGACGCGACCGGCCGAATCGTCACCCCGGGATTCGTCGACATCCACACCCATTACGACGGCCAGGTCAGCTGGGACGGCCTGCTGGAGCCGTCCAGCATGCACGGAGTGACCACCGTGGTCAGCGGAAACTGCGGGGTGGGTTTCGCGCCGGTGCAGCCGGGGCGTGAGCAGTGGCTCATCGAACTGATGGAGGGTGTCGAGGACATCCCCGGGACCGCGCTCACCGAGGGCATCACCTGGGGCTGGGAGAGTTTCCCGGAGTATCTGGACGCCATCGAGAAGCAGCAGCTGGCCGTCGACTTCGGCACCCAGGTCGCCCACGGCGCGGTGCGCGGGTATGCGATGGGTGACCGCGGCGCCCGCAACGAGGCCGCCACCGCCGAGGACATCGCCGCGATGGCGCGCATCGTGCAGGAGGCGATCGAGGCCGGGGCGCTGGGCTTTTCGACCTCCCGCACCGAGGCGCACCGGGCCATCGACGGTGAACCGGTGCCCGGCACCTATGCCGCCGAGGACGAACTTTTCGCGCTCGGGCGGGCGATGGCCGCCGGCGGCCGGGCGGTGTTCGAGGTCGCGCCGGCCGGCACCGCGGGCGAGAGCCTGGACGGCCCGCTGAAGGAACTGGACTGGATGGTCCGGCTGGCGGCCGAGATCGACCGTCCGCTGTCCTTCGCGATGGTGCAGACCCAGTCGGCACCCGACCTGTGGCGCAAACAGCTCGACATCGCCGGGCAGGCGCTCGACGACGGAATCCGCGTGCACCCGCAGTTCGCCGCCCGCCCGTTCGGCATGCTGTTCGGCTTCGCCGGCTATCACGCCTTCACCCACCGACCGACCTTCCGGAAACTCAAGGCCGAACTCGACGATCGCGAACTCGGCCTGCGCCTCGCCGACCCGGCCGTCCGCGCCGCGATCCTGGCCGAGGCGGATCTTCCCCCGCAACCGGTTCCGCTGTTCGACTCGCTGTTCGCCTTCATCCAGCACAGCGCCGACAGCATCTACGCGATCGGAAACCCGCCGGACTACGAGCCGACCCCGGATCAGACCGTCGGCGCCATCGCCCGCAAGCGCGGCGCGGACCCGCTGGCCACCATGTATGACCTGATGCTCGAGTCCGACGGCACGGCCATGCTGATGCTGCCGTTCTTCAACTACGTCGAGGGCAACCACGACGCCATCCACGAGATGATGACGCACCCCGCCGCCGTCTCCGGCCTGTCCGACGGCGGCGCCCATTGCGGCCTGATCTGCGACGCGTCCTACCCGACGTTCCTGCTGACCCACTGGGCCCGGGACCGCAAGCGGGGACCGCGGTTCCCGATCGAGTACGTGGTACGCAAGCAAACCCTGGACACCGCAAGCCTTTTCGGCCTGAGCGACCGCGGAGTGCTTGCGGTGGGCAAGAAGGCCGACGTGAACGTCATCAACCTCGACGCCCTGACCCTCGACGTGCCGCGGATGGCCTACGACCTGCCCGCCGGGGGCCGCCGCCTGATCCAGGGCGCCAGCGGCTATGACGCCACCGTGGTCAGCGGTGTCGTCACCCGGCGACACGGGACCGACACCGGCGCCAGGCCGGGGGCCCTTCTTCGCGGCGTGCGCTGAACCTCCCGCCGCGGCGGCGCAATGTCTACCGCCGGGGCGCAGTATCTTCGGTGCCAAGACCATGAGCGCTCCCTACCCGCCGCAGACCCCGGCCCCGGCGCCGACCTGCTATCGCCACCCGGACCGGCAGACCTACGTGCAATGCACCCGGTGTGGGCATTACATGTGCCCGGACTGCATGCGCAGCGCGGCGGTCGGACACCAGTGCGTCGACTGCGTCGCCGCGGGCGCCAAGAGCGTGCGGCGCCCGCGGACCTCCTTCGGCGGGGTGCAACGCACCGGGACCCCGGTGGTCACCTACACGCTGATCGCGGCCAACGTGGCGGTGTTCGTCCTGGACATGGCGTCGCGCGGGCTGCAGCGCGACTTCGTGCTGTGGGCGCCGGCGGTCGCCGCCGGTGACTACTACCGCCTGATCACCTCGGCGTTCGTGCATTTCGGGATCGCCCACATCTTGTTCAACATGTGGGCGCTCTACGTGCTGGGGCCACCGCTGGAGCAGCATCTGGGCCGGCTGCGGTTCGCCGCTCTCTACGGGTTGAGCGCGTTGGGGGGTTCGGTGCTGGTGTATCTGGCCGCGCCGATCTCGGCGCAGACGGCGGGCGCCTCCGGCGCGGTGTTCGGTCTGTTCGGCGCGACGTTCGTCGTGGCCCGGCGTCTCAAACTCGACATTCGCTGGCTGATCATCCTGATCGCCGCGAACGTGGTGATCACCTTCACCGTGCCCGGCGTCAGCTGGCAGGGCCATCTCGGCGGCCTGGTCACCGGTGCGCTGATCGCGGCGGCCTACGTCTATCCGCCCAAGGAACGCCGGGCGGCGGTGCAGATCGGGGCCAGCGTGGCGGCGCTGGTGTTGTTCGCCGGGCTGATCGTGTGGCGCACGGTCGGCCTGATCGACTACTACGGGGTGCTGATCACCGGCTGAGCTACCACCGGGTCAGCCAGAACGGGTAGGTGAACGTGCCGCCCGGCGCGCCGTCGCAACCCGCGTCGAAGGTGGACTGCAACGTCCCCGCCAGGGTGTTGACGTCCCAGGTGTAGACGTCGTGGGTGGGGATGACCGGTCCGTAGTAGATGTCGCCGCAGCGCAACCCGTCCGGCACGTCGACGGTCATGACGTACTGCCCGTTGACCACCTCGGCGGTGCCGTACCACTGGTAGGCCTTCGCGATCGGTTGTGGGTTGGCCGAGATGCGGGTGCATTCGGGGGTGAGGGAGGCCGGGGGATGGCAGGAGGTGACGCTCCAGATCCAGGTGTGGAAGTCGCGCCGGTCCGGGATGTTCAGGCTCCAGTTGCCCGGCAGCAGGGCTGCCGAGGCCGACGGAGCCAAACCCAACGCCGCCGCCATCACCAGTACAACGCTGACCGCGAACCTCCGCACGGGCGGACTCCTCTCGTTCTGGTCGTCCCTGCCGAACCCATCGAATCTATGCCGTGCGATCGCCCGAATCGAGCGGAATCCGCAATGTCATATACCGCCCTGGGGCACTGGTCATCGCCGCACCAGCAGTACGTCGAGGGTGCGCGGACCATGTACCCCCTCGACCCGGTCCAGTTCGATGTCGCTGGTGGCGCTGGGCCCGGAGATGAAGGTGAGCGGCCGCAGCGGATCGAGGACGGCGAACGCCTGCGGCACGGTGTCGACGATCTGGTCGGTGAACACCACGCAGATGTGGTGATCGGGAACCAGCGTCAGCGCGCGGCGGCCCTGCGCGGGGCCGCCGTCGAGCACGATGGTCCCGGTGGCGGCGATGCCCACCGCGCATCCGGTGACGACGGCGTCGGAGCGGTCGAGTTCCTCGACCCCGAGCGGGTTTTCGGGCGCATCGGTGACGATGTGCAGCCCGCCGACCCAGTCGGCGGGCAGATCCGGCGGCACCACCACCCGCGCCCCGACCGACAGCAGCCCTGCGACAGCGGGGGCGATCCCGATGGGGTCGACGTCGAGCACCCGTGCGCGGTACTCGCACACCGCGCGGGTGAACACGCCGGGGTCGCCCGGGCCCGCCGCCGGGGTCCGGTCGTAGGCGCGGGGGACCTCGGCCGGATCGGGTGGCGCGGCGGCCAGGGCCGCCCGGATCCGGTCCAGCACCACGTGGCGCGCCTCGGTCATGGCCGGCCTTCCGGCCCGCCGTGGGTCCTGGACCACCACTGGCGGAAGGTCTCCGGTGGCGGCTCGGGGATGTCGCGGCTGGCTGTCCATCGCGAACCGGGCCAGGGCAGTGCGGTGATCCGGTGATCCGGCCCGGCGATGAGCCGGCCCAGGCGCAGGGCCCGCTCGGCGAGGGCGAAGCGCCTCGGCGCCCGCATCGCCCATGCCGCGGCCCGCATCGCGAGGCGCTGGCCGCCGAGCGGACTGTCCGCCGCGTCGACCTGCGCGCCGCGCAGGTGCACCAGGATGCCCGGGATGTCGATGCGCACCGGGCAGGCGTCGAAGCAGGCGCCGCAGAGAGTGGAGGCATAGGGCAGCGACCCATTCGGGTCGCCGTGACCGCGGATTCCAGTCAACTGAGGACTGAGGATTGCACCGATCGGTCCGGGATACACCGAACCGTAGGCGTGCCCGCCCGTGCGTTCGTAGACCGGGCAGACGTTCAGGCAGGCGCTGCATCGGATGCAGTGCAGGGCGGGCCGGCCCACCGGGTCGCCCAGGACCCGGGTGCGGCCGTTGTCGAGGAGCACCAGATGGAAATCCTGCGGCCCGTCGCCCGGGTGCACACCGGTCCACATCGAGGTGTAGGGGTTCATCCGCTCGGCGGTCGACGACCGGGGCAGCAGCTGCATGAAGACCTCGAGGTCGGTGAACCGCGGCACCACCTTCTCGATGCCCATCACCGTGATCAGGGTGTCCGGCAGGGTCAAACACATCCGGCCGTTTCCCTCGGATTCGACGACGGCCAGCGTCCCGGTCTCCGCCACCCCGAAGTTGGCACCGCTGACGGCGACCTTGGCGGACAAAAACTTTCGGCGTAGGTGGGCGCGCGCCGCCATCGCCAGCACCCGCGGCTCGTCGGTGAGGCCGGCTGCTCCGGGCATCTCCCGCGCGAAGATCTCCCGAATCTCGCTGCGGTTGCGGTGAATCGCGGGCACCAGGATGTGGCTGGGCTTGTCATGACCGAGTTGGACGATCAACTCCGCCAGGTCCGTCTCGATCGCCGTGATGCCCTCGGCCGCCAGGTGCTCGTTGAGCCCGATCTCCTGGGTGGCCATCGACTTCACCTTCACCACCTCGTCGGCGCCGCGGGCGCGCACCAGGTCGGTGATGATCCGGTTCGCCTCGCCGGCGTCCCGGGCCCAGTGCACCCGACCGCCGCGGGCGATGACATTGGCCTCCAACTCGGCCAGCAGCTCCGGCAGCCGGGCCAGGGCATCCTGCTTGAGTGCGCTGCCCGCCGCGCGCAACTGTTCCCAGTCGCGGCATTCGGCCACCGCGGCAAGTCTCTTGGCGCGGATGGCACCGGTGGCATGCCCCAGGTTGCGGCGCAGTTGGGTATCGCCCAGGGCGCGCCGGGCGGCGACGGGGAACGCCTCGTCGCCACGCAGGTTACCGAAGCCCGGGATGCCCAGAAAGGTTGTCACCGAACGTCTTCCGTGGCCGCCAGGATCTCGGCGAGGTGCACGGTGCGGACCGCCGAGCCGGCGCGGCTCAACCCGCCGCCGATGTGCATCAGGCACGAACTGTCGCCGGCGGTGCACACCTCGGCGCGCGAGTCGATGACCGCGGCCATCTTGTCGGCCAGCATGGCCGCGGAGGTGTCGGCGTTCTTGAGCGCGAAGGTGCCACCGAAACCGCAGCAGGTCTCGGCGCCGGGCAGCTCCACCAGCGTCAGGCCGCGGACCTGCCGCAACAACTCCAGTGGCTTGTCCCCGACGCGCAGCATCCGCAGCGAATGACACGTCGGGTGGTAGGTGACCCGGTGCGGATAGCAGGCGCCGACGTCGCGCACGCCGAGCACGTCGACGAGCAGTTCGGACAACTCGTAGGTGCGGGAGGCGACCGCCTGGGCGCGTACAGCAAGCGCACTGTCGCCGGCGCGGTTCGCCACCATGGCGTGCTGGTGGCGCACCGCGCCCACGCACGACCCGGACGGCGCCACGATCGCGTCGCAGCCGGCCGCCTCGAACACCTCGACGTGACGGCGGACCAGGTCGGTGGCCTGGCCGAGATAGCCGGTGTTGACGTGCATCTGGCCGCAGCAGGTCTGGCCCGGGGGGAACACCACCTCGTGGCCGAGGCGCTCGAGCACCGTCACGGTGGCGATCGCGGCCCGGGGAAACATCGCGTCGGCCAGACAGGTCGCGAACAGGGCGATACGCATCGGCTCAACCGTACGGCTTTTCTCCGGCGGCGCGGAATGTTGATGGCTACCATTCACTGCACGTCGCCGGGGAGGTATGCCGGGCGCCCGGAGTGAGAAGGACCCATGACGACAGACGCGGCGGTGGCGACGGGCACGCACTCCGCGGCCAACCAACTCCGCGCGGGAATTGTGGTCGGCGCGCTGGGCGTGGTTTTCGGCGACATCGGAACCAGCCCGATCTACACCCTGCAGACCCTGTTCAATCCGGACGACCCACACCCGGTGCCGATCAACATCAACAACATCTACGGCGTGGTGTCGCTGGTGTTCTGGTCGGTGATGATCATCGTCACCATCACCTACGTCATGTTGGTCATGCGTGCCGACAACCACGGAGAGGGCGGTGTGATGGCCCTGATCACCCTGGTCAGCCGATTCCGCCGCCGCCGTCGCGGCGCCCGGATGGCGACTGCTTTGGCCGCGCTCGGAATCCTCGGCGCCGCACTATTTTTCGGCGACAGCATGATCACACCCGCGATCTCGGTGCTCTCCGCGGTCGAGGGCCTGAAGATCGTCAACCCGCAGCTCGCCGAGTGGGTGGTGCCCATCACCGCGGTGATCATCATCGGCTTGTTCGCCGTGCAACGACACGGGACCGCGACGGTCGGCCGGTTCTTCGGTCCGGTGATGGTCATCTGGTTCCTCATCATCGGCGCGCTGGGGGTACGGGGGATCGCCGGGCATCCGCAGATCCTCAGGGCACTCTCACCCACGTACGCGCTGGAGTTCATGGCGGGGCACTTCCACATCGCGTTCTTCGCGCTGGCGGCGGTGGTGTTGTCGGTGACCGGTGCCGAGGCGCTCTACGCCGATATGGGCCACTTCGGCCGCCGGTCGATCACGCTGGCCTGGACGGGGCTGGTGTTGCCGGCTCTGGTGCTCAACTACTTCGGGCAGGGCGCGTTCCTGCTGGGCAACGAGACCGTCGTGAACGCCCCCTTCTTCCTGCTGGCTCCCGGCTGGGCCCAGCTGCCGATGATCGTGCTCGCCACCGCGGCGACGGTGATCGCGTCGCAGTCGGTCATCACCGGGGCCTACTCGGTGGCGTCCCAGGCCGCCCAGCTGGGCTATCTGCCGAGGCTGCGGGTGTCGCACACGTCGGAATCCTCGATCGGCCAGATCTACGTGCCGTGGATCAACGGCTTCCTGATGGTGGCGGTGTTGATCCTGGTGTTCGCGTTCCGCAGTTCGGCCGCGCTCGGATACGCCTACGGCATGGCGGTCACCGGCACCATCACCATCACCACACTGTTGTTCTTCTACATCGCCCGCAACCGCTGGCACTGGCCGCTTTGGGTGGTGCTGATCGGCGGCGGCGCGCTGCTGGTGGTTGACCTGATGTTCTTCGCGGCCAACCTCACCAAGCTCGTGCACGGTGCGTGGCTGCCGCTGCTGATCGGCATCCTCGCCTTCGCGGTGATGACCACCTGGCAGAAGGGGCGGGCGATCGTGACCCGCGCGCGCGACGCGGCCGAGGGACCGCTGCCGGAGTTCATCGCCGAGATCGACGGGCACCAACCGCCGCTGCCGCGCATCCACGGCACCGCGGTCTTCCTCAACCGGGGCAGCGCGACCGCGCCGCTGGCGATGCGGGCCAACGTCGAGCACAACCACGTCCTGCACGAGCACGTGATCATCCTGTCGCTGGACACCGTGCCGGTGCCGCGCGTCGCGGACTCCGAGCGAATCTCGGTCGTCGACCTCGGTAATCCCTATGACGGAATCTTCCACGTGACAGCCAAGTTCGGCTACATGGAACGGCCCAACGTGCCGGCCGTGCTACGGCTTGTCGATCCCGCGACAACAGAAGGGCCGGTCGACGTCGATCACGCCTCCTACTTCCTGTCCAAGGTCGAACTCTGCGCCGGACCGGAGCGGACCATGGCGGCGTGGCGCAAGCGATTGTTCATCGCCACCTCCTACATCACGGCGGACGCGGCCGGCTACTTCGGGCTTCCGCTGGAGCGAACCGTCATCATCGGGGAGCGCATCGAGTTCTGAAGTCCACCGTTTCGGCCGGCATCGTCGGCGGGCTAGCGTAGGGGCATGACGGACTCCACCACCTGCGCGATCGTCGGCGGAGGTCCCGCCGGTATGGTGCTCGGCCTGCTGCTCGCCCGGGCCGGCATCGAGGTTACCGTGCTGGAGAAGCACGCCGACTTCCTGCGTGACTTCCGCGGTGACACAGTGCATCCCAGCACGCTGCGGCTCCTGGACGACCTGGGACTGTGGCAGCAGTTCGACACGCTTCCGCAGAGCAAGGTGGAGCGCGCGGAGTTCACCGTCGACGGAACGACTCTGACGATGGTGGATTTCACCCGGCTGCGCCAGCCGCACCCCTATGTGGCGATGGTGCCGCAGTGGGATCTGCTGGATCTTCTGGCGGAGGCAGGGCAGGCGGAGCCGACGTTCAGCCTGCTCATGGAACACGAGGTCACCGGCCTGCTCACCGAAGGCGGCCGGACGGTCGGCGTGCGGTATCGCTCACCGGCCGGCGAGGGTGAATTGCGCGCCCACCTCACCGTGGCGTGCGACGGCCGCACGTCGGTGGTACGCCAGGCCGCAGGTCTGGCGGCGACGGAGTACCCCGTTCCGTTCGACGTGTGGTGGTTCCGGCTGCCGCGAACCGACGACGCGCAGTACACCCTGATTCCCCGCACCGCCCCGGGCCGAATGCTGATCATGATCCCGCGACAGGGCTATTTCCAGATCGCCTACCTGATCCCCAAGGGCAGCGATCCCGAGTTGCGGGCCGGGGGGCTCGAGGCGTTCAGGGCCGAGATCGCCGACCTGGTCCCGGAAGCCAAGGTCGACAGCCTGACCTCGCTCGACGACGTCAAGTGCCTCAACGTCCAGGTCAACCGGCTCAAACGTTGGCACACCGACGGCCTGTTGTGCATCGGCGACGCCGCGCACGCGATGTCACCGGTCGGCGGGGTCGGTATCAACATCGCGATCCAGGATGCGGTGGGTGCGGCGACCTTGCTGGCCGATCCGCTGCGCCGCCAAGACGTCACCGGTGCGAACCTCGCCGCGGTCCGCCGCCGCCGGCTGCCCGCAGCGGTGCTGACCCAGGCGGTGCAACGCGGTATGCACCGCCGGCTGGTGGGGCCCATCCTGCGTGGTGAGATCGCCAACCCACCGGCTGCGTTGATCGCGATGATCCGTCGGCTGCCCTGGCTGTCGGCGGTCCCGGCCTATTTCGTCGGAGTCGGTGTGCGGCCCGAGCGGGCCCCGGCGTTCGCGCGCCGCTAGTCCCCCTCGGACGCACCCGCACCGCCGTGCCTGCGTGAACGCGCTAGCCGCCCAGCATGATCAGCCCGCCGTCGACGGCGAGCAGCTGGCCGGTGATGAAGTGTGAGCCCTCGCCGGCCAGGAACACCAGCACCGGGCCCAGATCCCGGTCCGGATCACCGAGCGCACCGCCGAGCGGAATGCTTGCCTTGATCTGCTGATCGACCATCGGTGCGGCCGCGGGGCCGAGAAACTCCCGCAACCGCTCCGCGCCGCGGGTCCGCATGGCCGGCGCCAGCGCGTTCACCGTGACCCGGTCCGACGCCCAGGCCTTGGCCGCCGATCGGGTCCAGGCCTGGACCGCGCCCTTGGCGGCGGCGTACACCGCCGAGATGGGGCTGCCCATCACCGCTTCGGCCGACCCGAAGTTGATGATCCGCCCGCCGGTCTTGCGCATCACCGCATGCGCGGCCTGGTTGGTGAAGATCGTCGTCTTCAGGTTGGTGCCGACCAGAAAATCGATGTCGGCCGCGGTGATCGCGCCGGGAACACCCTGCTGCCACAGGCCGGCGGCGTTGACCAGAACGTCGAGTCCGCCGAGCCGGGACACCGCCGCGTTCATCATGGCTTCGACCGCCGCGGCATCCCGGGCATCACACTGCAGCCAGGTCGCGTCGGCGCCGTCGTCGGGTTCGGTCTGGTGATAGGTCGCCACCACCGCGGCCCCGGCCGCGGACAGCGCACGCACCGCTGCTGCGCCCAGCCCGGTCGCCGCCCCGGTCACGACGGCTCGACGGCCCCGCAGCGAACCCTTCATGAGGAAACGGCGATCGCCGTCGACCCAGGGCGGACGTGGCTTACCATGACGGTCACGGTAGGGCTGCCCGCGTCCGGTGTCAATGCCGACGACGCCGACTGGGCGCGAAATACTTTGTGCCAGTGCGACTATGCGAGGAGTGCGCCGATGCGGGTGTCCATGGTGACCGGACCGGGCAAGACCGACGTCCTGGAGGTGCCCGACCCGAGCCCCGGCCCGTCCGACGTACTGGTGAAGATGAAGGCGTGCGGCATCTGCGGCTCGGATGCGCTCTACATCGCGATGGGCGGCCTGCCGCCGCGGAACGGCCGGATGCCACTGGGCCACGAACCGGCGGGCGAGGTCGTCGAGGTCGGGCGTGACGTCACCGGCGTCAAGGTGGGCGACCACGTGGTGATCAACCCGATGGCCGCCCCGCACGGCGTCATCGGCAACGGCGGCGCGACCGGTGCGCTCGCGGAGTATCTCCTGATCGAGAACGCAGTACGGGGCACCAGCCTGGAGGTCATCCCGGCCGACGTCCCGTTCCGGGTCGCCGCCCTCAACGAACCGATGGCGGTCGCCCGGCACGGGGTCAACCAGACCCGGCCCAAGCCTTCGGACAAGGTCGTCGTGTTCGGCGCCGGGCCGATCGGACTCGGCGCCACCATCGCCTACAAGTCGGTCGGCGTCGACAACGTGGTCGTCGTCGATCTCATCGGTTCGCGGCTCGACAAGGCACTGGAGGTCGGTGCCGACGCGGTGGTCAACGCCCGCGACGAGGATGTCGCGGAAAGGCTCATCGAACTGCACGGCAAGGGCGAGGCGATGTGGCCGGGGAAGTCCGGCACCGACGTCTACCTCGACGCCGCCGGCTCGCCCGCGGTGATCGACACCGCACTGCGCGCGGCCAAGAACGGCGCCACCCTCGGCATCGTCGCCGTGCACAAGGAGCCGGTCCGGGTCGACCTGGTCAACCTGATGGCCAACGAGATCACCGTCGTCGGCTCGATGGGCTACCCCGCCGAAATCTTCGAGGTGACCAGGGATCTGGCCGCCAACTGGGAGAAGTACGCGGTGATCGTCAGCCACACCTTCGGGTTCGACGACGTCCAGGACGCCCTGGGCACCGCGCTGACACCGGGTGCCGCCGACAAGGTCGTCGTCACCTTCGACTGAGCGTGCTACACCCGGGGAAGCACCTCGGCCGCCAGCAGTTCCAGCGTGGTGTCGGAGGCGCGGTCGTGGGTGAACAACACGACCTGGTCGAAACCCATCGCCTGAAGTTCGCCGAGCCGGTCGACGACGGCCGATGGGGTGCCGACCAGCCCACCCTCCCGCAGCCCGAATGCCGGATTGCCGAACCGCTTTTCGGCGACCTGACGCACGGAGTCCAACGATGCGTCGTCCGGGGCCAGTGCCAGCACCGCCTCCACCGACATCACGATCTCGGCGGGGTCGCGGCCGATCTGCTCGCACAGCGAGCGCAGCACCGCCAGCTTGTGCTCCATCTCGCCCAGCGCGTACGTCGGCACGTTCCACACGTCGGCGTAGCGCGCGACCAGTGGCAGGGTGTATCTCTCGCCGGAGCCGCCGACGATGACCGGCGGGCGCGGACGTTGCACGGGGCCCGGCTTGATCGGCATGTCGCGTACGACGTAATGCGTTCCGTCGAAGTCGATCCGCTCCTCGGTGAAGGCCTGCACCAGGATCTCCAGGGCTTCCCGCAGTCGCTCGCTACGGTCGGCGAACGAGCCCCACGCCAGGCCCATCCGCTGGTGCTCGTCCTCGATGGACCCGCTGCCGATCCCCAGTTCCAGCCGGCCGCCCGAGATCTGATCGAGGGTGGTCGCCATCTTGGCCAGCACCGCGGGATGCCGAAACTGGTTGCACAGCACCAGGTGCCCGACCCGCAACCGCTCGGTGCGGCTCAGCAGGGCGGTGGCCAGCGTCCAGGCCTCCAGCGAGTCGATGCCCGGAACCCCGGGTCCGTACATGTGGTCATAGAGCCACAGCGAGCCGATGCCGAGTTCCTCGCAGCGCTGCGCACGATGCAGGACGTCGGTGAAGGTGAAGCCCATCTGTGGGACGTACACCCCGACGTCGAGACGCGTCACTGCTTGATGCCGACGGCGTGGCGCAGCTGCGACAGGAACTGATCGGCGTCGTCGCTGCGAACCACATAGTGCGACACCGCAACCCGAATCGCGGTGGCCGCCTTGAGCGCTGCGTTCGGTCCGGTGAGCAGTCGCTCCAGCCGGGCCCGCATGATGGGCAGGATGCTCGACAGCTGCGCGATCACCACCTCCGGCTCGATGTCGATCAACCGCACCCCGGAATAGGACTGCTGATAGGACACGATGAACTGCAGCGCGGCATCGAGTTTGTCGGCACCCCGCAGCCCGGCGGTCGCGCGGCCGATCCCGCTGTCGAACATGTGCCGTTCGTAGACGCTGAAGGCGCGCAGCAGTTCCTCCTTGGAGGCGAACCATCGGTACAGCGTCGGCCGGGAGACTCCGGCCTGCAGGGCGACCTCGGACAGGCTGAGCTTGGTCTGCCCGTTGCGCGCGAGCACTTCGGCGGTGGCCTTCAGGATGCGGTTCCGCGACGACGTCTCGTCTTCGTCGGGTACCGCGGCGCTTCCGGCCGGCGCTTGGCTCACCCGTACAGGATTACAGGTCGAGGCCGATGTGTCACGCTGGTCGGCACATCCGAGACCCGCCCACTGTATTTACAAAATGTGGGCAAAGTGTCACGCTGTGCTCGTGCCCGACGAACGGTTCAGCCCGCACGACATCACCTCGCGGCGGTTCTGGGGACAGACCTTCGACGTCCGGGACCAGACCTTCGCCGAACTGCGGGCCACCCCGGGTCTCAGCTGGCACCCGCCACTTCCGTCGGTGTTCGACCACGCCGAGCCGGGGTTCTGGGCCCTCACCCGCCGCGCCGACATCGTGCACGCCAGCCTGCATCCGGAGTTGTTCAGCTCGGCCCGCGGTATCGCACTGGATCCGATGCCCGCCGAGCTGCAGCGCTTCGCAACCTTCTTCCTGATGATGGATCCGCCCCAGCACACGTTGTATCGCCGGCTGATCAGCGCCGCATTCACCCCGCGTCACGTCGCCCAGATCGAGGAACAGGTCCGCAAGAACGCCGCCGCGGTGGTCGACGAACTCGTGGGCGCCGGGGAGGTGGATTTCGTCGCCGCGTGCTCGGCCCGCCTGCCGATGATGACGATCTCCGAGATGCTCGGGGTGCCGACCGACCAGCGCGAGGCGGTGGCCAAGGCCGCCGAAAAGTTGTTCAGCATGAGCGACGACGAGTACAGCTCGCTGGAAGAGCGCGCCGAGGCCACCGTCAATGAGATCCTCCTGCTGGCCAACACCGGGATCGAGCTGGCCAGGTTCCGCCGCCGCCACCCCGCCGACGATCTGATGACCGCCATCGTCGACGCCGAGGTGGACGGGCACCGGCTCACCGACGAGGAGATCGGCGCCTTTCTGATTCTGCTCGCGTCGGCGGGCAACGACACCACCAAGCAGACCACCTCGCACGCCATGCTGGCCCTGGCCGCCCGTCCCGAACAGCGGGAGTCGCTGACGGCCGACTACGAGGCCCGGATCGGACCGGCGGTCGAGGAGTTCATCCGTTGGGCCACCCCGGTGCTGCAGTTCGCCCGCACCGTCGCCGAGGACACCGAACTGGCCGGCCAGCAGTTGCGGGCCGGCGACAAGGTGGGCCTGTTCTACTGCTCGGCCAACCGTGACGAAACCGCGTTCGACCGTCCGCAGCAGTTCGACCTACGGCGCTCACCCAACCCGCATCTGGGCTTCGGCGGGGGTGGCCCGCACTTCTGCCTGGGCAACCAGCTGGCCCGCACTGAGCTTCGAAACCTGTTCCGCGAGTTGCTCACCCGGCTGACCGTCGAGTTCGGCGAACCGGAGTACCTGATGAGCAATTTCGTGCACGGAATCAAACGACTTCCGGCGTACGTCCGGTGAGCGGCGGCGGCGTGCGAATCGAGCTCGACGCGGCCAGGTGCACCGGCCACGGTATCTGCGAAACCATCGCCGCCGACGTCTTCGAGGTGGGCGACGACGGACTGGTGCACATCGACGGCACCCGCCGACCGGACTCCGACCGGGATCGCATGCAGCAGGCGGTGACCCAGTGCCCGGCCGCCGCGCTGAGCCTCAGCGAGGACGACGGATGAAGAAGTACTTCAGCCATACCCTGCTCTACCTGCACGAGACGATCGCGCTCGGATCGGAGCACACCGAGGGGTTCGCCAAGAAGTTCGCCACCGCGTACCAGCCGATGATGGAATCGCTTGGTGCGCGGCTGTTCTCGATCTGGGAGACCACCCGCTACAACGGCCACTGGCCGCAGGTGACGATCATCTGGGAGATCGACGGCTTCTCCGACTACGCCCGCATCGGCCGCGCCCAGGCGCCCGGCGGCAGCCATCGCGAGGCGGCCACCGCCTGGTCGGGCTATCTGGCCGCCGCCGGCGTCGCCGGGGAGGGCCGGATCATGTACGCCGGCCGCAGCAACCGCACCCTGGCCGAACTGCGGGAGGCGAAGTTCTCCGCCGGCCTGGTGATCCAGGAGATCATGCAGACCAAACCCGGTAAGCAGGACGACTACATCCGCGAGTTGGAGCGGCTCTATGTGCCGTGGTCGGAGCGCACCGGGAAACGTTGGCTCGGTTCGTTCATCACCACCTTCCGGTTCAACGAGGTGATCCATTACTGGGCACTGGACGGTGACTGGGACTGCTTCGAGAACCACTACCCGTCGTGGAAGGACAACCCGCCGGCCGAGATCGTCACCTGGATGAGCGTGGCGCCCGCGCTGCGTGATGGCTGGGAGGATTCCATCCTGCAGGCGCTGCCGCCGTCACCGCTGCGATGAGTGCCGCGATGCCGGGCTTCTCCTACCACCCGTTCGACCCCGTGGTGATGGCCGACCCCCGCCCCTTCTACCGCACCCTGCGCGACCACCACCCGGTGTACTACATCGACGACCTGGACACCTACGCGCTGTCGCGGTTCGACGACATCTGGCGGGTGCTGGAGATCAACGACGGCACCTTCGTCGCCTCGGAGGGGACGCTGCCCGCCGCGGCGGTGCTGGCACATCGTAACGACGGCCCGGTCCCGGACCCGCCGCTGCATCCGTTGCCGTTCCACGCCAACTTCGACGCCCCGATCTATGACGACGTCCGCCGCTGCACCGCCGGCCAGTTCCGGCCGAAATCGGCTGCGACACTGACCGACCGGATCCGAGGGCTGGCCAATGAGCGGCTCGACGTGCTCCTGCCGCAAGGTGGCTTCGACCTCACCGGAGACTACGGCGGAATCGTCGCGGCCTCGATTGTCTGCGAGTTGGTCGGCCTGCCAACCGATTTGGCGGCCGACGTGCTGGGTACCGTCAACGCGGGCAGCCTGGCCGAGCCCGGCAGCGGCGTCGAGGTGGCCAACGCCCGGCCCGGCTACCTCGAGTACCTCACCCCGGTGGTGCAGCGGGTCCGCGCGGGGGAGCACGACGGCCCGCTGCCCATCGTCGAGAACCTGCTGGCTTACCGGCTGCCCGACGGTTCGGCCCTGACCGACGCCGAGGTGGCCGTCCAGATGCTCGGCGTTTTCATCGGGGGCACGGAGACGGTGCCCAAGATCGTCGCGCACGGGCTGTGGGAACTGAGCCGCCACCCCGACCAGCTCGCGCAGGTGCGTACGGACCCGGCCGCCACCGTTCCGGTCGCCCGCGAGGAGATCATCCGCTACTGCGCTCCGGCGCAGTGGTTCGCCCGAACAGTGCGGCGAACCTTCACCATTCACGACACCACGATCGAGCCCGGCCAGCGGATCATCAGCCTGCTGGCCTCGGCCAACCGCGACGAGCGGGAGTATCCGGACCCGGAGGTCTTCGTCTGGGACCGACCCATCGAGCGGTCGCTCGCCTTCGGCCGGGGCCAGCACTTCTGCCTCGGCTACCACCTGGCGCGCCTGGAGATCGCCGTGATGATCCAGGAATGGCTGCGCCGGGTGCCCGACTACCGCATCGACGAAGCGGCGGCGCGGCGGCCGCCGTCGAGCTTCCAATGGGGCTGGAACAACGTGCCAGTGGAAGTGATACTGACCTGATGGACCATCGGGTCACCTACTGCCGGATCTGCGAACCGATGTGCGGGCTGATCGCCGCCGTCGAGAACGAGCGGCTGGTGTCGCTGCGGCCGGACCCCGACCACCCGCTGTCCCAGGGCCGGGCGTGCCCGAAGGGCATCGCGTTCACCGAAATCCAGAACGACCCCGACCGGGTGCTGACGCCGTTGCGGCGCCGTCCCGACGGCGAGTTCGAGGAAGTCAGCTGGGACGCCGCCCTGGACGACATCGCCGCCCGGTTGTCCAAGATCCTCGAACGGCACGGTGGTGCCGCGGTGGGGCAGTACACCGGCAACCCGGCCGCATTCGGCTACGCGACCGGCGTGTGGTCTGGCCTGTTCCTGTCGCGCATCGGAGCGCGCCACCACTACACGGCCGGCTCCCAGGACATCAACAGCCGCTTCGTCGCCAGCAAGCTCCTATACGGCGCCAACAGCCAACTTCCGTTCCCGGACCTGCCCCGCACCGACTTTCTTCTGATGCTCGGCGCCAATCCGCTGGTGTCGCGGGGCAGCGCGGTGCGGGCGCCGCGGATCAAGGACGATCTGACGGCCATCGAACGCCGGGGCGGGCGCGTCGTGGTGATCGATCCCCGGCGCACCGAGACCGCCCGTGCCCACGAGCACATCGCCGTGCGGCCCGATTCGGACGCCTGGCTGCTGCTGTCGATGCTGCAGGTGATCTTCGCCGAGGGCCTGCAGGACTCTTCCGCGATCGCCCGCCAGTCCACCGGTGCCCGGGTGTTGCGGGACCTCTGCGCACCGTTCAGCCCGGAGGACACCGCCGCGCGTACCGGACTACAGCCCGACGTGGTGCGGGCGCTGGCCTGCGACTTCGCCACCGCGCCCACCGCCACCGCCTACGGCCGCACCGGCGCCTGCCTAGGCAACCACGGCACGCTCGTCAGCTTCCTGCTCGACGCCCTGACACTGGTCACCGGCAACCTCGATCGTCCCGGCGGCACCCTGATGTCGCACGCGGTGATCCCGCTGGAGGACATGGGCGAGCGATCCGGCAACCTCACCTACGCACAAACTCGTTCGCGGATAGGGGATCTGCCCGACGTCAACGGAACATTCCCCGCCGCGGTGTTGGCCGAGGAGATCACCACCCCGGGCGAGGGCCAACTGCGGGCGATGTTCATCCTCGCCGGCAATCCCGTGCTGACCGTGCCTAACAGCGCCGAGCTGGAGTCCGCGATACAACAGCTGGATCTGCTTGTCTCCCTGGACTTCTATGTCACCGAGACCAACAAGTATGCCGACTACATCCTGCCCGCCACCACCATGTTGGAACGCGACGACCTGCCGACCATCTTCGCGGCGTGCTCACCGGTGGTGTTCGCACAGTCCACCGAGGCGGTGCTCGAACCGTACGGGCAAGCCCGCCAGGAGTGGGAGATCTACGCCGACATCGCAAAGCGAATGGGGTTGTCGCTGTTCGCCGCCGGTCCGCTGGAGCGGCTGAACCCGGTGTTGGCGCTCCTGGACCGCAAGGGCCTGACGGTCACCCCGAGACGGTTGATGGACATGCTGCTGCGCACCGGGCCCAACGGCGACCGGTTCGGCCTGCGCCGCGGCGGGCTGAACCTGAAGAAGTTGCGTGCCTACCCGCACGGGGTGGTGCTGGCGGAGCACGCGCCGACCGGTGTCCTCGACAAGGTGGTCCGACACCCCGGCGGCAAGGTGTGCCTCGACCCGCCGCAGATCGTCGCCGAGGTCGGCCGCCTCGGGACCCGCACCGGCGACGACCCCGATTTTCCTTTGCTGGCCATCGGCATTCGCGAAGTGCGGTCCCAGAACTCGTGGATGCACAACAGCCCCACCCTGATGAAGGGTGACCGCAGGCACCGCACCCGGATCAACCCGCGCGACGCCGGCGCGGCCGGCATCGTCGAGGGCGGGCGGGTCCGGATCACCTCCCGGCAGGGACAGATCGAGACCGACGTGGTGGTCACCGACGAGGTGGGCAGCGGCACCATCGCCGTCCCGCACGGATGGGGTCATCGCGGCGGGTGGCAGCTGGCCAACAGCATCCCCGGCGCGAACGTCAACGAGCTCACCTCCAGCAGGCCGGAGGACCTCGAGCAGTTGGCCGGCATGTCGGTGCTCAACGGCGTCCCGGTGCGCATCGAAGCGGTGCCGTAGCGCACCGGATAGTCGCTCGAAGGTGGGCAACCCACCCCCTCAGAGTTCGGCGACCTCGTGTTCCAGCAGCGCCGCCAGCCGGGCCTGGGCAGCGGCCCGCCGCGTCGGGATGTGCTGGGACGGGAACAGCGTGTCCACCGGCTCGTACTCCCGCAGCGTGCGGCGCGCGACGGTCAGCTTGTGCACCTCGGTCGGCCCGTCGGCGATGGCCAGCGACTGCGCCGCCACCATCATCCTGACGAACGGCATCTCGTCGGAAACCCCTAGCGCGCCATGCAGATGCATCGCCCGCTGCACCACGTCGTGCAGGACCTGCGGCATGGCCACCTTCACCGCGGCGATGTCGCGGCGCACCTCCTGGTAGTCGTGGTACTTGTCAATCTTCCAGGCGGTGCGCAGCACCAGCAGCCGGAACTGCTCGATCTGGATCCAGCTGTCGGCGATCTTCTCCTGCGTCATCTGATAGTCGCCCAGCGGCCCCCGGCGGGTCTGCCGCGAGACGGCACGCTCACACATCATGTCGAACGCTCGGCGCGCCAGCGCTATGGTGCGCATCGCGTGATGAACCCGGCCGCCGCCGAGTCGGGTCTGCGCGATCGCGAACGCCTGACCCTCCCCGCCCAGCACATGGTCGGCGGGTACCCGCACGTCGTGGTACCGGATGTAACCGTGCCCGGCGCGCTCGTCGGATTCGCCGCCGACGCCGACGTGGCGGATCACCTCGATACCCGGCGTCTCAGCGGGCACGATGAACAGCGACATCTTCTGGTGGGTGCGCGCCTCGGGATTGGTCACCGCCAT
>CAZHUU010000004.1:72585-80130 GCA_964535335.1 uncultured Mycobacterium sp. | reverse complement strand
GCTGGTCTCCTTGGCCATCTACGGCTCCAACGGCAACTTCAACCTCTCCGGATAGGATCCACTTCGATGAAGCGCTTGCTGGCCGGCTTGGCCACAGTCACGGCGATCATCGCCGTGGTAGCGCTGTCCGTCGGGCTGTTCCGGGGCAGCTTCACGAAAACCGTTCCGGTGACCGTCATTTCCGATCGCGCCGGTTTGGTGATGAACCCCGACGCCAAGGTCAAGCTGAACGGGGCGCAGGTGGGCAAGGTCGCCTCGATCGAAACGCTCACCAACGGTGGGGCCGCACTGCACCTCGACCTCGACCCGTCGATGGTCGACATCATTCCCGGCAATGTCGGCGCCGACATCACCTCCTCGACGGTCTTCGGTTCGAAGTTCGTCGACCTCATCCCGCCCGCCAACCCGTCGGCGCAGCCGGTGCGCGCCAATCAGGTGATCGAGGGCAACCACGTGACGGTCGAGATCAACACCGTCTTCCAGCAACTGGTTTCGGTGCTGTCCCAGATCGAGCCCGCGAAACTGAACCAGACGCTGGGTGCCCTCGCCAAGGGCTTCAACGGAAAGGGTAAGAAGTTCGGCCAATCGCTTGAGGACCTCGACGCCGCGCTGACCACCCTCAACCCGAGCCTGGACACCCTCAACCACGAGATCGCCGTCGCGCCAAAGGTGTTTGACGCCTACTCGAGCGCCGCACCGGACCTCGTCAAGACGGTCGACAACGCGGCCAAGATCAGCGACACCATCGTCGACCAGAACGACAACCTGGACGCCCTACTGGTCAGCGCCATCGGATTGGCCGACGTCGGCACCGACGTCCTCTCCACCAACCGGCAGCCGTTGACCGACGTGCTGCACCTGCTGGTGCCCACCACGGATCTGCTCAATCAGTACCACGAGGCGCTGTACTGCGGCATCGCCGGCCTGCTTCCGCTCGCCACCGGGCCGGGTACCCCCCTGCCGGGTGTGATTCTGCTGCAATCGTTCTTCCTCGGTCGCGAGCGCTACCGGTATCCCCAGGACCTGCCGAAGGTGGCCGCCACGGGTGGACCACAGTGCACCGACCTGCCCAGGGTCCCGTTCGAGCAACCCGCACCGTTCGTGGTGGCCGACATCGGCACCAATCAGGCCCAGTACGGCAACCAGGGCATCCTGCTGAACTCCGATGCCCTCAAGCAGGCGCTCTTCGGCCCGATCGACGGCCCGCCGCGCAACAGCGCACAGATCGGGATGCCCGGATGAGCCCGATTTCCAGGACGGTCCTCAAGATCGGCAGCTTCGCGGTGGTGATGGTGCTGCTCACCGTGGCGCTGTTCGCCATCTTCGGCCAGTACCGGTCCGGCTCGGGCGACACCTACTCCGCGGTCTTCCGCGACGCCTCCAGCCTGAAGTCCGGCGACTCGGTGCGGGTGGCCGGCGTCCGAATCGGTACCGTGAACAACGTTGCGCTGCAGCCGGACAACAAGGTGGTCGTCGACTTCGACGCCGACCGCAACATCGTGCTGACGTCCGGGACCAAGGCGGTGGTGCGCTACCTCAACCTGGTCGGCGACCGCTACCTCGAGCTCGTCGACGGCCCCGGCTCCGGCAAGATTCAGCCGCCCGGCTCGCAGATCCCGCTGGACCGAACCGAGCCCGCCCTGGATCTCGACCTGCTGCTCGGCGGGTTGAAACCCGTCGTGCAGGGCCTGCGGCCGCAGGAGGTCAACGCCCTGACCAACTCGCTGATCCAGGTGCTGCAGGGCCAGGACGCCAGCCTGGAGTCGTTGTTCGCCAAGACGTCGTCGTTCTCCAACTCGCTCGCCGACAACGGCCAGACCGTGCAGCAGCTGATCGACAGCCTCAACACCGTCGTCGCGACCATCTCCAAGGACGGCGACAAGTTCTCCGGCGCCATTGACAAGCTGAACACGCTGATCACCGGACTGTCGTCGGACAAGGATCCGATCGGCCAGGCCGTGACCGCCTTGGACAACGGCACCGCGTCGCTGACCGATCTGCTCGGCCAGGCGCGGGCGCCGCTGGCCGGAACCATCGACCAACTCGGCCGGCTGGCGCCGATCTTGGACTCCGACAAGGAACTTCTGGACATCACCATCCAGAAGGCGCCGAAGAACTACCGCAAGCTGGTCCGGCTCGGCTCGTACGGCAGCTTCCTCAACCAGTACCTGTGCGGCCTGTCCTTCCGCGTCACCGACCTGCAGGGCCGCACGGCGTACTTCCCCTGGATCGTCCAACACACGGGAAGGTGCGCGGAGCCCTGATGCTGAAATACCGTGGTTCCTCGCTCATCCGATCGGGCTTCATCGGTGTGGCGCTGATCATCCTGGTCATCGCCGTCGGCCTGCAGCCCGAGCGGATTCTGACCTGGGCGACGTCGATCAAGCACCAGGCCCTGTTCACCGAGGCGGGCGGCCTGGTGCCCGGAAACGACGTCAAGGTGTCGGGCGTCAAGGTCGGCACCGTGACCGACGTGGCGTTGCAGCGCGGCAAGGCGCTGGTGACGTTCATGGTCAAGGGCTCCGTGCGCCTGGGCTCGGACACCACCGCGCACATCCGCACCGGCACCCTGCTGGGCCAGCGCATCCTGACGTTGGAGTCCGACGGAAAGGGCACCCTGAACGCGGCCGACGTGATCCCGGTGACCCGCACCGGTGCCCCATATTCCTTGACCGATTCGCTCAGCGAGTTCACCGCCAACACCGCCGACACCGATACGGCCCAGCTGAACCAGTCGCTGAACACGCTGTCCGACACCATCGACCGCATCTCCCCGCAACTCGGGCCGACGTTCGACGGGGTGAGCCGGCTGTCGCGAATGCTCAACGAGCGCAACGAATCCCTGGGCGGCCTGCTCAAGAGCGCATCGAACGTGACAAGCATCCTGGGGGAGCGCAGCCAGCAGGTGAACTCCCTGCTCCTCAATGCCAATGACTTGATCGGTGTGCTGCAGGAGCGCCGCTACGCCATCGTGAACCTGCTGGCCAACACCTCCGCGCTGTCCAAGCAGCTCTCCGGGATCGTCGCGGACAACGAGAAGGAACTCGCCCCGGCCCTGGAGAAGATCAACGCGGTGACGGCGATGCTGGAGCGCAACAACGACAACATCACCGCCGCGATGAAAGGCTTGGCGAAGTACCAGATGACCCAGGCCGAGGCGGTCAACAGCGGGTTCCTGTACAACGCGTTCGTCGCGAACCTGAGCCCGGGCCAGATCCTGCAACCGTTCCTGGACTACGCGCTCGGCTTCCGTCGCGGCGTGAACGCCGGGCAGCCACCGGACAACGCCGGGCCGCGGGCCGAGATTCCGTTCCCGTACAACGGCATACCGCAGCCCTACGAACGTTGGGGGCAGCCATGACCCGTCGCAAGCCGTTGACCATCGCCGTCGCGGTGATCCTGGCGCTGCTGGTCGCCGGCGGGATCGGCCTGCTGGTGCGCCAGGCGTTCTTCAAGCCGACGGGTATCACCGCGTATTTCATCAGTGCCACCGCCATCTATCCCGGTGACGAGGTACGGGTGTCCGGGGTCAAGGTCGGCACCATCAAGTCGATCGAGGCACAAGGCACCAAGACGAAGTTCAGCCTGGCCGTCGACCGCGACGTGCCGATACCGGCCAACGCCCAGGCGATCATCGTTTCCCAGAACCTGGTGGGCGCCCGGTACGTTCAGCTCACCCCGCCCTATGAGGACAGCGGCCCGAAGATGTCCGACGGCGCGGTGATCGGGTTGGACCGCACCGCGGTGCCGGTCGAGTGGGATCAGGTCAAGACCCAGTTGATGCGGCTGGCAACCGATTTGGGCCCCAAGGACGACGCCTCCAAGACCGCGGTGGGCCGGTTCATCGACTCCGCCGCCAACGCGCTGGACGGCAACGGCCAGAAGCTGCACGACACCATCGCCCAGCTGTCCGGCGTCAGCCGGGTGCTCGCCGACAACAGCGGCAACCTCGTCGACACCATCAAGAACCTGCAGGTCTTCGTCACGGCACTGCGGGACAGCAATGTTCAGATCGTGCAGTTCCAGGACCGGCTGGCCAGCCTCACGAGTGTGGTCGACGGCAGCCGATCCGATCTGGATGCGGCGTTGACCAACCTGTCCAGCGCCGTCGTCGACGTGCAACGGTTCATCGCGGGCAGCCGCAACCAGACCGCCGAGCAACTCCAGCATTTGAGCAGCATCACCAAGAATCTCGCCGACAACCAGATGGTGGTGAAGAACCTCCTGCACGTCGCGCCCAACGCAATCGCCAACGCCTACAACATCTACAACCCGGACACCCAGAGCGGGCTTGGCGGGTTTGCGCTGGCCAACTTCTCCAATCCGATCAGCGTGATCTGCACGGCCATCGGCGCGATCGAGAACGCCACCTCGGCGGAGACCGCGAAGTTGTGCGCGCAGTACCTGGGGCCGGCGCTTCGGCTGCTGAACTTCAACTACCTACCGATCCCGCTGAACCTGTACCTCGGTAAGTCGCCCAGCCCGGAGAACCTCATCTACTCGGACCCGGCATTGGCTCCTGGTGGTTCCAAAGCCCAGGAACCCGCGGAGATTCCGCCCGCGGTCTCGGCCTACACCGGCTACAACGGAGACGTGCCGCCGCCGGCCGGCTGGAACGGGCCGCCGCCCAACTTCCACGGCGCGTATGCACCCAATGGTCTGCCCGCCGATCCCTCGCCCGCGCTGTTCAACGGTGCGCCGATCCCGCCCGGCGT
Source organism: uncultured Mycobacterium sp. (assembly GCA_964535335.1). GTDB lineage: Bacteria > Actinomycetota > Actinomycetes > Mycobacteriales > Mycobacteriaceae > Mycobacterium. The sequence goes on along the minus strand of CAZHUU010000004.1, from coordinate 75,415 downwards.
GCCGGTGGCACCGGCCGCGCCGCCCCCGGCGTCGCTGCCCGGGATGCTGCTGCCCGCCGAATCGGCACCGCCGCCGGGGCCGGCGCCCGTCGAGGGGACACCGGGGTCATGATCGGTCGTGATTCGATACGCCGCCTCGCGGTGATCGCGGCCTGTGTTGCGGTCACCACCACCGGGTGTGCCTTCGGTGGTCTCAACTCGCTGCCGCTGCCCGGCACGGTCGGCCACGAGGACGGATCGAAGACCTACCACGTCGAGCTCGCCAATATCGGCCAGCTCGAATCGAATTCACCGGTTCTGGTCGGTGATGTGGTGGTCGGCAGCGTCGGCAAGATGACGGTGACCGACTGGCACGCCAACGTCGAGGTCTCGGTGAAGCCCGGCGTCGTGATCCCGGCCAACGCGGTGGCGACGGTGGGGCAGACCAGCCTGCTCGGCTCGATGCACCTAGCCCTCAACCCCCCGCTGGGTCAGGCCCCCAGCGGGGTACTGCAGCCCGGTGCGACACTCGGGCTCAACCGGTCGTCGACGTACCCGTCAACCGAGCAGACGCTGTCGGCGCTGTCGGTGGTGGTCAACGGCGGGGGACTGGGCCAGATCGGAGACATCGTCAAGGAGTTCAACGCGGCACTGGGCGGTCGTGAGGACAAGATCCGCGACCTGCTCACCCGGCTCAACGACTTCGTCGGCCTGCTCGCCGCGCAGCGCGACAGCATCAACGCCGCGGTGACATCGCTGAACAATCTGGCCGGCACCTTCGCCGGTCAGCGCGAGGTACTGACCAACGCGCTCAACCGGATTCCGCCCGCGCTGGATGTTCTGATCAACGAGCGGCCGCGGATCGTGACCGCGCTGACGAAGTTCCGCGACTTCTCCAACCTGGCCACCGGACTGGTCAACGACACTCAGGCGGACCTGGTTCGCAACCTGCAGAACCTGGAGCCCACGCTGAAGTCGCTCGCCGACGTGGGACCCAAGCTGGACACCGCGCTGGCCTACTTCCCGACCTTTCCGTACACCCAGGGTTTCATCGACCGGGCGATCCGGGGCGACTACATGAACCAGTTCATCATCTTCGACTTCACTATCCCCCGGCTCAAGCACTCGCTGCTCCTCGGCACCACGTGGGGTGACGAGCACGCCAAACTCGTTCCGGCACCAGGTGATCCGTTCTGGGCGACGTACACCTACGACCCGTTGCGCGCGCCGTTCAGCTCGGTTCCCGCGCAGGTAGCCGACATACCGCCACTGCTGCCCGCGGCCCCCGGCGCCGGGCCGGGCGACCAGGCCGCGTTGACGGCCAATCACCAGCCGGCACCCGGGATGGGTCCCGGACCGTTGCCCGGGCCACCTTTGCCCGGCCCGGATCCGGCGACCCCTCCGCAGGACGGAGGCGGTAACTGATGTTGACCCGATTCGTACGTAATCAGCTGATCATCTTCACCATCGCCTCGATCATCGGTATCGCGGTCATGGTCATCACCTACATGCAGGTGCCGACGCTGCTGGGAATCGGCCGCATGACGGTCAAGCTGGAGCTGCCGAGAACCGGTGGGCTCTACCAGTTCTCGAACGTCACCTATCGCGGCGTGCAACTGGGCAAGGTCACCGAGGTACGTCCGACCAAGCAGGGCGCCGAGGCCACCCTGTCGCTGTCCAGCTCACCCAAGGTGCCCGCCGACCTGCAGGCCCGGGTGCTGTCGGTGTCGGCGGTCGGCGAGCAGTACGTGGACCTGGTGCCCAAGACCGACTCCGGCCCCTACCTGGAGAACGGCTCGGTGATCCCGGTTCAGCGAACCACGGTCCCGCAGGCCGTCGGCCCGATGCTCGACCGGGTTCATGCGCTGCTGAAGAGCATTCCGAAGGAGCGGATACCGGACCTGCTCAACGAGACCTTCAAGGCCCTGAACGGCACGGCGGATAATCTCAGTACGCTGTCGGAGTCGGCGTCGCGGTTGTCCGCCGATTTCAAGGGGGCGGCCGATCAATCCCGCACGCTGATCGAGGACAGCCGCCCTCTGCTCGACGGTCAGCTGGCGTCCACCGACGCCATCCGGACCTGGGCTCGCAGCCTGGCCGGTATCACCGGCCAACTGAACGCCGACGATCCGCAGTGGCGGTCGATCCTGGCCAACGGGCCCGGCGCTGCCGACGAGGCCACCGCCCTGCTCAACCAGGTCAAGCCGACGCTGCCGGTGCTGCTGGCCAGCCTGACCACGGTCGGCCAGGTGGCCGTGACATACCACGCCTCGATCGAGCAACTGCTGGTGTTGCTGCCGCCCTACGTCGCTTCGCTCCAGTCCATCGGCCCGATGAACAACCCGACCGGAATGGCCAAGGGCGACTTCACGGTTGGCATCGGCGATCCGCCCGCGTGCACGGTCGGGTTCCTGCCCCCGTCCCAGTGGCGTTCGGCTGCGGATCTCTCCGACATCGACACCCCCGACGGCCTGTACTGCAAGCTTCCACAGGACTCGCCCATCGGGGTCCGGGGCGCGCGCAACTATCCGTGCCAGGGTCAGCCCGGCAAGCGGGCGCCCACCGTCGAGATCTGCGAGAGCGGCGCACCGTTCGAGCCGTTGGCCATGCGCCAGCATGCGACCGGCCCCTACCCCTTCGATCCCAACCTGGTGTCGCAAGGAATCCCGCCCGACGACCGGGTCACGTTGAACGACAACATCTACGGGCCGCTGCAGGGCACGCCGAGACCGCCCGGCCCGGCCCCAGCCGCGCCGGTGGCCCCGGCCGCGGGTCAGGCGCCGCAACCGCCTGCGCCGCAGTCGGTTCCGGACCTGGCCCCGGTCGACCAGGGCGGCACGGTGGCGCCCAG
>CAZHUU010000004.1:68982-72575 GCA_964535335.1 uncultured Mycobacterium sp. | reverse complement strand
CCCAGCGCATTCACCACCGGTCCCGCCGGTCCGTCGGTGGCGGTCGCCACCTACGACCCGGCGACGGGTCAGTATGCGACCCCCGACGGTAACGTCTTCCGGCAGACCGATCTGGTGACTCAGGGTGGCCAGCGGTCGTGGAAAGACCTGCTGCCCACGACATGACCGGCGCCAGGAGGGAGTGGCTCATGCGCAGATGGTTTGTGAATGCCGCGGCGGTCATCGTCGTCGCGGCGGCCGGGCTGGCAGGCTCCGCGACCGCCGCCGCCTCCGACCGCTGGGGTCTGAACGGCACCTTCACCGCCACCTCGAACGGCGAATGGGCGACCAACAACGACGTGTTCCACGATGAGCAGAGCGTCCGCAGCATCTGGACCATTTCCACGCAGTGCAGCTACCCAACCGAGTGCACGGGCACCGTCACCAGCGACAAGGGTTGGACCGCGCCGATCTACCAGACCGGCGGTGAGTGGTACGTCAAGCGCTTCATTCCCGACTGGATGCCCTGCTTCGACGGCAGTGTCGCGGGTGGGTTGCAGGTCTACCGGTTCCACGGCGTGACCCCGGGTGGTGACGCGTCCGATCCGACCTCCAACATGCTCGTCGGTGAGGACGGCACCACCGGACAACCCGGTGCCTGCGGCCGCGGCGCCTCGCTGTACATCAGCATGCCGTTCAAGCTGGTCAAGCAGGGTTGAGCCGACCCGCCATGTCCAGGGCGGCGCGGTGGCTGAACAGCATCGACGCGCCGATCGGATTCCCGCCACCGGGGTACGCGGTGCCGCTGACCGCGGCCATGGTGTTGCCCGCCGCGTACAGCCTGGGTATCGGTTGCCCGTGCTCGTCGAGCACCCGGGCATGGGTGTCGGTGCGCAGGCCGCCCTTGGTGCCGAGATCGGACAAACCGAACGCGGCGGCGTGGAACGGCGGCTCGGTGATCGCCACCATGGGTGAGAGCCCTTCGGAGAACGCGCGGTCGTAGGCCTCGTCGCCGCGGCCGAAGTCGGTGTCGGCGCCGTCGGCCACCATGTCGTTGTAGCGGGCGACAGTCTGTTCGAGGGCTTCGGCGGGCACCCCGATCAGTTCGGCGAGTTCCGCCAATGTCGCTGCAGTGCGCCACAATCCGGCGTCGCGGTAGCGCTCGGTTTCGACCATCGACACGTTGGTCGCCTGCACCGGGGGCGCCTCGCCGCCGCGGTCGTCGTAGACCATCCAGAACGGTGTGGTGAGCCGGCCCGCCTCCATCTCGGTGATGATCGCCCGGCCGATCCGGTCGTAGGCGGCCGACTCGTTGACGAACCGGCGTCCCGCCTGGTTGACGAAGATGCCGCCGGTGAACCACAGCGCGAACGCCGACCGGCCGTCGGGATGGGTGAGCCCGGGCGACCACCACGCCTGATCCATCAGGTCGACGGCCGCGCCGGCGCGCAGCGCCGCCTGCAGGGCCGCACCGGTGTTGCCCGGGCAGCCCATACTGTCCTTCGGGTCGCCCGGCACGCGATAGCTGCGCCGCAATCCGGCGTTGTGTTCGAAACCGCCGGCGGCCAGCAGCACCCCGCGGGCAGCCCCGATCCGCACCTCGCGGCCGTCGCGGCGCACCACCACGCCCACCACGCGGCCGTCGTCGGTGATCAGGTCGACCAGTTCGGTGTTGCGGTGGAGCGTGGCGTCGGGGAAGCCGCTCAGTGCGGCCAGGAAGCGCCCGATCAGGGCCCGGCCGCCGAACAGCTTGCCGGGGGCCGGGGTGCCGAGCCAGTCGTTGTCGAGCGGCCCGCGCACCTGACCGGCGTAGGGGCCGAGCTTCTCGTCGCGGATGGGAACGGCGACGATGTGGCGCATGCCGTCGGTGCGGGCGTCCGGGGCCTTGCCGAAATAGTCCGGCCAGGGCAACACCGTGAACGCGAAGTTGTCGTCGGCCTCCAGGTACTTGATCAGCTCGGCGCCACCGCGGACGTAGGTGTCCTGCAGGTCCCGCGGGGTTCGGTCGCCGACGACGGCGTGAAAGTAGTTCAGCGCAGCCTCGATGGTGTCGTCACTGCCCGCGCGGCGCAGCACCGGATTGCAGGGGAACCACATGCCGCCGCCGCCCGAGTAGGCGGTGGTGCCGCCGAACTTGTCGGTGGCCTCCACCAGCGCCACCGACAGGCCCTCGCGGGCGGCGGTGTAGGCGCCGGTGATGCCGCCGCCGGAGCCGGCGACGACGACGTCGACGGTTTCGTCGAATTCGGGCATGTCTTCTCCAGGTTCGGGCGGTTGATCGCCGCGTGGCTTTCGTTGATGGACTCTATTGATGTCTCGGCCGGTGAGGGCGAGACTGTGCAATGAGGCGATCCGATGGAGGTGCGCGCAATGGACTCCGACCCGGACGAGGTGCGTCAGATCGAGGCGGGCGCGGTGCCCACCCGGTTCGCCCGCGGCTGGCACTGCCTGGGGTTGACGCGCGACCTCGGCGACGGAAAACCACACACCCGTAACGCGTTCGGCCAGAAGCTGGTGGTGTTCCGCGGCGCCGACGGCCGGCTCAACGTGCTGGACGGCTACTGCAGGCACATGGGCGGCGATCTGTCCCAGGGCGAGGTCAAGGGCGACGAGATCGCCTGCCCGTTCCACGACTGGCGCTGGGGCGGTGACGGACGCTGCAAGGCGGTCCCGTACAGCCGCCGGGTGCCCAGGGCGGCCCGGACGGCGGCGTGGCTGACCATGGAGCAGGACGGCCTGCTGTTCGTCTGGAACGACCCGGAGGGCAATCCGCCGCCCGCCGGCGCGGTGATTCCGCGCATCGAAGGCGCGCACAGCGACGAGTGGACCGACTGGCACTGGTACACCACGCTGGTGCACACCAATTGCCGGGAGATCATCGACAACGTCGTCGACATGGCCCACTTCTTCTACGTCCACGGCGCGATGCCGACGTACTTCAAGAACATCTTCGAGGGCCATGTCGCCACCCAGTACATGAACGGCGTCACCCGTGCCGACTTCCCGCAACCGGTCGGGGTGCCGAAACTGCTCGGGAACACCTCGGTGGCCTCTTATTTCGGACCGTCGTTCATGATCGACGACCTCACCTATCACTACGAACACGAGGACCAGCACACCGTGCTGCTGAACTGCCACTACCCGGTGGACGCGAATTCCTTTGTGTTGCAATACGGCATCATCGTCAAGAAGTCGCCGAACCTGCCCGCCGACGCGGCGATGCAGGCGGCGGTGGGCCTCGGCGACTTCGTCAAGCTCGGTTTCGAGCAGGACGTGCTGATCTGGAAGAACAAAACCCGCATCGACAACCCGCTGCTGTGCGAGGAGGACGGCCCGGTCTACCAGTTGCGCCGGTGGTACGAGCAGTTCTACGTCGACGTCGCCGATATCACGCCGGACATGGTGGACCGGTTCGAGTTCGAGATCGACGTCACCCGGCCACGTGAGGCCTGGCAGCACGAGGTCGACGACAATGTCGCCCGCGGCGTGCAGGTCTGGGCGAACGGATGACGGTCCGCCCCGACAATCGGCTACTGGACGCGGCGCCGGTGCCCGTTCACTGCCGTCGGTGCGCGGCGACGAGATCAGCAAGCCGTTCGGTTCGATCGTCGACG
>CAZHUU010000004.1:49715-68972 GCA_964535335.1 uncultured Mycobacterium sp. | reverse complement strand
GGCCCAGACCAGCGTGCAGTGGGATGCCGCGGGTATGACGGCCTGCGCCCAGCGACGCGCGGCGACGGCGCTGGCCGGGCACGACAACGGGCTGTTTCTGGTCTGCTCGGACCTGCGCGCCGCGATCGAGGACGCCGCCCGCCGGGGCGAGGTACCCATCGTCGACGAGGCCGAATCGAACGACCGCTGACGCGGATTCGGGCACCGCGCCACCGGTTGTAGGGCCGAAAGTCTCTGGTCGGCGTCACGGCTCCGGGACCACGCTGAACCCAGCTCGCGTTCGCATCGACCTGGGGGACCCGATGGACTGCCCGAAATGCTCAACGCCGCATTCGCCCGCCGCCCGGTTCTGCGCGCACTGCGGCACCCCGCTCCACCCGGGAACCGAGCGCGGTCGTCATTTCGCGGCCTACCCGGACGAGCCGGTGCGGGCATTGGCGGTGCTGAGTACCCTCCTGCCGCACCTGTCCGCCGGGCGACACCACGTGTACCGCAATGTGATCGCGCTGGCCTTGCTGGCGGCTCTGGTCGCCGCCGCGTTCGGGGTGCTGTCGATCGCGCTCGTGGTGCCCGCGGTGGCCCTGCCCGCGATCGTCCTGGTCTACATCCATGACCATGCCGTGTGGCGGGACGAGCCGGCCACCCTCGTCGGGATCGGCTTCCTGCTCTCGCTCGCGCTCGGCGTCGGGGTGGGGCTACTCCAGAACCGTTTCACCACCCCGGTGTTGCTCGGCGCCGTGCATCCCCATCCGCCGTCGGAGGCGGCGATCCTGCGGCTCGGGATCCTGGTGCCCGTCGTGACGGTGATCGCGCTGGTCCTGGCCCCAGCGCTGGTGACCGCGCGGGAAAGGTTCCGGCACCCGGTCGATGCGGTGGTGGCCAGTTCGCTCAGCGGCGCCGCCGTGTCGCTGGGGGTCAGCATCGTGATCCAGCACGGCGCCTTCAGCCATGGCGCCGCCCCCGGAGACGCCGCGCACGTCGCGTTCATCGCGCTCACGCTCGGCTTCCTGCAGCCGATTCTGTTCGCCACCGCCGCGGCCCTCGTCGTGATCCCGCTGCGGTCCCCGGCCGGTAACGTCGTGTTGGGCGTGCTGGAGGCGCTGGCCCTGGTCGTGCTCTACGAATTGGCCGCCACCCTGATGAGCCCCTACGGCCCGAGGGGCATCGTGCTGACCGCCCTGGCCGCCCTCGCGCTGGCGACCATAGGGGTCATCGCCTCGCGTCACGCACTGCACGCGGCCCTGCTCGCCGAAGCGCGCGGAGCGCTCGGGGCCGGTGTGCGGGCAGCCCGGGTGCCGGAATCGGATCAGGTGTGTGCGCACTGCGGTGCCGAGATTCTTGCTGGGGCAGCGTTCTGCCAGGTGTGCGGAACGTCGACCGCAGCCCTTGCGCGCCAGCCACTTCCGGACGCCTCCGGGTCCGCGAGCTGACCGGCCGACTGGAACCAGGGGATATCGAGATGCCGAACGTTTCGACCGGATCGGGACAGACGCCGCCACCCGTCCGCTTTCCCGATACCAGGGGTCAGGTCGCCCATCGGTGGGGTGCCGCTGCGATCACCCTGGTGATCGGGGTGGTCATCGTGGTCGCCGCTGTCGTGGTGGCCCTGATCGTGTTCCGCGGCGGTGCGGGGAGCAGCAGGCCGGTGCCGACGGAGCCGACGCTGCCGAGCCAGATCCTCAACCCGGCACCAAAACCACAGACCCAGTCGAACACCCATGGATCAGGGCTGGGCGCCGCACCCCTGGACTATCGCTCGACCGTGACGAAACCGAGTGCGCCCGCGCCACTTTCCACCGGCGACGGCGTGGTGGACATCGGTGATGGCCTCTCGATGACGCTGGCCAAGGGGTGGACCGTGGAGGACAAGGGCGACCACTACGCCATTCTGTTGAAGTCCGACACCTCCGCGGAGCTTGCTGCGATGTCGGGCAAGGTGGGCGGCACCGATGCGGTCGGTGTCCTCGAAGCCGACATCAACCACTTGATCAACGGGCGCAATTCCGCCCTGAGCAACGTGAAGCTCGGCGATCCACAGCGGATGTCCCTGCAGAGCAGAAACTTTCAACAGGAAGCGGCTGTTCCCTATTGGGCGGACCTGTCCATTCACCAGGGCACCATCCCGGTGTACGGCGTATTCGTCGAACTGCTGAACACCAAGACCGGCGAGGCGGTGTTCTTCGACCTGCACGCCACCAGCGCCGATGCCCTCGATACGGCCGCCAGCGACACCGACCGGATGATCAACTCCCTGCTCTAAGCTCCTGGTGCTGCGGGCGAATGAACACCCCCTCCGCTTTCACGGTCACACCGTCGCCGTCCGAGATGTGGCCCACCGCATACGTCTTCGCCCCTTCCTCACGATCGACATGAGCCTCGGCGTGGAGCCGACCGAGCCGGGTGGGGCGAAGGTATCGGAGGGTGATCGTTCCGGTGAACGCCGGTCGACCCGGCTGATGCGCGGTAGCGCCCAGCAGGTGATCGAGAACCAGCGCACACACGCCACCGTGGACGTGGCCCGGCGGCCCCTCGTAGGCGGGACCTAGATCGACGTCGGTGTGGACACCGTCCATGTCTCGCACGATGACCAGTGGGGGAGCGATGGCGTTGCGCAGCCCGATGGCAACGTTGCCCCAGACGACCGTCCCGCCGTCGAGCGTCGACCGCACGCCGAAGGCGCCCGGTGTCAACCGTACGGCCAGCAGGTCCGATGCCTCGTCGATCAGCGCACGGGCCGCATGCACGGTCTCCTCGTCGGCCTCGCTGCGGATCGTCACGTCGATCAGCCTGCGGACCGACTCGGTCAGCGGGCCGTAGAGCGCTTCACCGCGCACCCGGTCCACGGGCCCGGCGGGCTCCGCCGCACCGTCGGCCATATCCCACCCTTCCGAGGCGTGTCGCCCACACATCTCAGGACAACTCTGGCGGCTCGGCATCGGTGCTACAACCAGCGCTCCCAGTGAGCGGGCGTTGGGAGCCGCTGGTGAACGGCCTGATTGGTAGCCTTGAGCGGTGGAAGGCACGACTCCCAGGCCGAATTTGGCGTCGACCGGTTGGGCGCTGCTGGGCATGCTGTCCGGCGGTGACGAACTTTCCGGATACGACATCAAGAAGTGGTCGAACTGGGTTCTCCGGTTCTTCTACCAGAGCCCGGCCTACAGCCAGATCTACTCGGAACTGAAAAAGCTGGAGCAGCTCGGGCTGGTCACCTCGCGGATGGACAGTGACGGCGCTGCCCGTAGCCGGCGGTTGTATCGGATCACCCCACGGGGGATGGAGGCCGTCTCGGCATGGACGGCCGAGGCGCCCTATGACCCGCCTACGCTCAAGCACAGCGTGCTGCTGCGGGTCATCTTCGGCCATCTGACCGAGCCGCAGAAGCTTCGCGAGCTCCTCCACGAACACGTCGCCTACTGCGATCGCATGCAGCGAAACGCCGCGGTCGAGGCGCGCGCAACCGAGGAGCAGCCGGTGTGGGCCTATGCGAAGGTGGCGTTGAAGTGGGCCGAACGCTACTACGCCGCCGAACGTGAGCTGGCGCTGGAACTCGTGAAGGATCTCGACGAGGCGGAAGCCGAATTCGCCCGCGCGCGGCAGGGCACGGGCGCAGGAGTGGTGTGGCCCGAACGTGAGTACTGGTACGAGGTCGAGCAACGGGTCAAAGCGGAAGAGGGCGATTAGTCGGGTTGCCGCGCAGCGGCATCCCGGGCGGCGATGTAGCCGAACACCAACCCCTGCGCGATCGTGGCGCCCGCCCCGGGATAGCTCGCCCCGAACGCGTTCGCCGCGGTGTTACCGATCGCGTACAGCCCGCCGATCGGTGTGCCGTCCTCGCGAAGCACCCGAGCCCGCTCGTCGGCGCGCAGCCCGCCGCAGGTTCCCAGGTCGCTGAGCACCATCTTGACGGCATAGAACGGCCCCTGGTCGACCGGCCGCAGATTCGGATTGGGGGTGACGGTCGGATCGCCGTAGTAGCGGTCGTAGGCGCTACCGCCTCGCCCGAAGTCGAAATCCACACCCCCCTTTGCCATGTCGTTGAACCGGGATGTCGTCTGGATGAATCGCGACTCCGGAACCCCCATTTTCCTGCCGAGTTCGGCGAGGCCGGCCGACCGGTGAGCGATGCCGGCCGCATACCAGTTCTCGGGAATCGCCATCCGGGGGAACAGGTCCGCGGCGAAGACGTAGCTGTTGCGGTATGCCTGGTCGAAGACGATCCACATGGTGCTCACCGGATTCCCCGAGCGATTGAGTTCGAGTATCCGCTGTCCGAACGACATGTAGTCGGTCGATTCATTGACGAAACGGCTGCCGGTCTGATCGACGATGAGGGAACCGGGCAGCGAGCGCTCGGCCAGCATCACCAGTGGTTCGGCACCCGGCAGGGGGGCGACAGCGGGGAACCACCAGGCCTGGTCCATCAAATCGATAGACGCTCCGGCCTCCTGCGCGATCAGGATGGCGTCGCCGGTGTTGCTCGTCGCTCCGAGGCTCAGATCCTCGCCGAGCGACTCGGACTGGAACTTCCATCGCATCGCTATGTTGTGGTCGAAGCCGCCGGCAGCGAGCACCACACCCCGGCGGGCGGTCACCGTGACGTCCCGGCCGTTGTGCTGGAGCACCGCGCCCGTGACACGGTCGCCGTCGATAGTCAGCTGCCGCAGCGCGGTGTCGGTCCAGATCGGGATACTGGCCTGCAGCACCCCGGCGAACAGTCCGGCGGCCAGCGCCTGGCCTCCGGCAACGTATCGCCGCCCGATCAGCAGACCGCCGACTCCCTGCCCGAGCCGCTTCGCGATGAGCGGCAGCCCCTTTCGGGGCACCCGCGCCATCAGGTTCAGCCACCGGTAGTCCGCGCCGGTGGTAGGCATCGGGATCTTGACCTCGAGCACACCGGGACGGAGTCGGGTCCGATATTCGCCGAGTACCGACGAGTTGAACGGCCTGCATTCACAGGTGCGCCCCACCGCGGTGCCGCCGGGCTTCTCGGAGTGGTAATCGGAGTAGTCCCGCGCCCAGAACAGTCGCATGGGCGTGGTGCGCCGAAGCATGCCGACCGTCGCGCCCACATGCGCCAGGAACCCGGCCGAGCGTTGCGGCGGCGCGGTCCCGGCGACGGCAGACTCGAGGTAGGTGGTTGCGCGTTGCAGCGTGTCACCGGCCCCGGCCTCCTCGAGGATCGGGCTGGCAGGCAGCCAGAGGGCGCCGCCGGACCGGGCGGTCGAACCGCCCACGAACGAGGACTTCTCCACGACGAGCACGGACAGACCGCACTCGTGCGCGGTCAGCGCCGCAGCCAGACCCGTGCCCGAACCGACCACGATCAGGTCGAAGGTCGCGTCGCCGACTGTCAGTCCGGCGGGAATCGTCGCACTCGGGGCCGTCACGCACCCGAGGATAGGGTGAACCCGCCGGGGAAAACGAGATGGTCTCCCTACCAGCGGGAGGAACCGGGCGTCACCGGAGCAGCCGGCTGTACAACGATGGCATGACCCTGCAGGCAGATAACGACGAGGTGCGGCAGATCGAGGCGGGTGCCGCACCGGCCAGATTCGCACGCGGATGGCACTGCCTCGGATTGACCAGGGACCTCGGTGACGGGAAGCCGCACACCGTCAACGCCTTCGGACAGCGTCTCGTGGCTTTTCGGAGCGAGGACGGCAGGCTCAACGTGCTGGACGGCTACTGCAGGCACATGGGCGGCGATCTGTCCCGGGGCGAGGTCAAGGGAAACGAGATCGCTTGCCCGTTCCACGACTGGCGGTGGGGCGGTGACGGCCGGTGCAAACAGATTCCCTACAGTCGTCGGGTTCCCAAACTGGCGCGTACTGCCACGTGGCGCACGCTCGAGCAGGACGGCATGCTGTTCGTGTGGAACGATCCGGAGGGCAACCCGCCGCCGGACGGGGTCACGATCCCGCGTATCGCCGGTGCCGCAAGTGCGGAATGGACCGACTGGCACTGGTACACCACTGTGGTCAACACCAACTGTCGCGAGATCGTCGACAACGTGGTCGACATGGCGCACTTCTTCTATGTGCACGGGTCGATGCCGACCCACTTCAAGAACGTCTTCGAAGGCCATGTCGCGACGCAGTACATGAGTAGTGGAAACCGTCCCGACCTGCCAGCTCCCGAAGATGGTCCGGTTCTCCTCGGCACAAGTTCGCTCGCGTCGTACTGGGGGCCGTCGTTCATGATCGACGCCCTCACCTACCACTACGAGCACGAAGACCAGCAGACCGTGTTGCTCAACTGCCACTATCCGATCAACGCGAATTCTTTTGTGCTGCAGTACGGTATCATCGTCAAGAAGTCCGAGAACCTTCCCGAGGAAGCGGCAGTGCAGGCGGCGGTCGCGCTCGGCGACTTCGTCAAGATGGGCTTCGAACAGGACGTCGCGATCTGGCGAAGCAAGACGCGTATCGAAAACCCGCTGCTGTGCGAAGAGGATGGCCCGGTCTACCAGTTGCGCCGGTGGTACGAACAGTTCTACGTCGACGCCGCGGACGTCACGCCGGATATGGTCGACCGGTTTGAGTACGAGGTCGACGTGACCAGACCCCGTGAGGCGTGGCAGAAACAGGTCGAGGACAACATCGCCCGCCGCGCCGTCGCCGGCGATACGTCCTCGGTGACCGCCCCTTTCGAGTAGTCCTCCGGTATCCCGATCGGGTCTGAGCATCCATCACCGATGAAATACGCTGTGCCCGAGGTCAAATAAGAAGGGGCGGGCTTGATGCGGATTGCTGAGAAGGTCTTTGTGGTGACCGGCGGCGCCAACGGCATGGGACGCGAGGTCGCGCTGGGTCTCGCCCGCCGAGGGGCGCATGTCGCCGCTGTCGACCTTGACCCGGCGGGCCTGGCCGAGACGGCCGACCTTGCTCGGGCAGTCGGCGCTTCGATGTCGACCCACGTCGTGGATGTCACCGACCGCGGCGCCGTCGCCGCCTTGCCCGATCAGGTGATCGACGCGCATGGCCAGATCGACGGATTGGTCAACATCGCCGGCATCATCCACCGGTTCGCGCTGTTCACCGAGCTGTCCGCCGACGAGACCGCCCGCATCATGGACGTGAACTTCTGGGGGACGGTCAACACCTGCCGGGTGTTCCTCCCGATCCTGTTGCAGCGCCCTGAGGCGAACCTGACCAACATGTCCAGCCTTTCGGCGCTGGTGCCCTTCGCCAGCCAGACCTTCTACGGCGCCAGCAAGGGCGCGGTCAAGCAGTTCAGCGAGGGGCTCTATGGCGAGCTGTCCGACACCAATGTTCACGTGGTGACACTGTTTCCGGGCAACATCACCACCAACCTGACCGGGAATTCCGGGGTTCAGATGATCGATTCCGGCGGCCGAAGGGCGCCGTCGAAAACTCCCGAGCAGGCCGGCGAGAAGATCGTCGAGGCCATTGCCAAGGACCGCTTTCGTGTTCTCGTCGGCACCGACGCCAGGCTGCTCGACCTGTTGTCCAGAGTGTCGGCGAAGCGCACCACCAGATTCATCGCCAAGCAGATCAAGTCGGTTCTGTAGAACTGGGGGCTACGCGAACTGAAATGCGCTGACCGGGGCCTCATCCGGGTAGCCGGCCGGACCACCGAGGTCGTAGACGGCGTTCAACGCTCCGATGAAAGCAGGGTCGTGGAGCGGCGCACTGGGCACGTCGAGCTCGATGCCCTTCTTGTGCACGTCGTCCACCAGCATGTCGATGGCCTTGTCGATGGTCAGGTCGGCGCTCCCGTCCATGTTCTTCCTGAGTTCGTCGAGATCGGTGAACACCTCCGCCGACCAGTGCACCAGGAAGCGCAACTCATCAGTGTGGTGCCGGGCTATCACGTCGTCACCGTTCTGCAGAACCCAGCCGTTGCGGTCGCCGGGCTCACCGGCGAAGACGGTGTCGAAGGAAAGCCCGGCGGGTATCTGCTGCTCCAGAGGGCCGTTGGCCTCACCGCGGTGCACCATCATCTCGTTCTGCACCACGACACCGCGGTTGTAGACGGGTGGCAGAACACGGCTTGGCGCCCGAAGCGGGCCCTGGGGCCAGTAGGTGAAGCCGCTGCCGGAATCGTGGGAGAACCAGGTGATCACCTGAGCCATCTTGATCAGGTAGTCGGTGAACAAGCCTGACTTGCCCATCACGCTGGTGAGCCAGGTCGGAGCGTTCTCGTGCCGGACACCGCGGAAGCTCGGTGAATCCAGGTGGCCCGGATCGCGATTGGCACACGGTCCGTTGATGTTGAACAGCATCATCTGCGGCTTGGCGTACTCGGCGTTCCAATAGCTCTTGGCGTGCTCGACGAAGGTCTTGTTGTAGAACACGTCGTGCAGCTCGGGGTACAGCACGGTTCCGTAGTTGGCCAGATACCCGCGAAACGTGGGGGTGAGGAACATGTCCAGCGACGGGGTGAAGCCTTCGGGGAAGGCGCCGCTCATGGTCGCTATCAACTCTTCCGGCGAGGCGAAATGCTGGGCGATGATGAGCCGCCACGGACCCTCCGCGTGCACCACATCCAGCAGTCGCTCCCGCTGGTCGTCGGTGTAGATGTTGTCGAGTTCGCGCGGTGGCGCCGCGGGACGCAGAATGTCGGAAAGCTGCATCCGCTGCTCTTGGGTCAGCATCGTCGGTCTCCTGTCATCGTCACCGTGCCGCGCCGGTCCTGCCGGTCGATTCTGTCCTCGCCCGGGATCGGCGGGACCCGGCCGTTCCGGTCATCGGGAGGTTCCCGGCTCAGAAGGTCAGCGGGTTGGCGAACTTCGCCCGGATCAGCGCGCCGGTCTCGGCGATCGCAAGCCGGCCGCGCGCGGTGGCCTCGGAGCGCATGAGGAAGCCATGGTACACACCGGGGTAGCGGGTGACGGTGGTCTGAACGCCGGCGTCACGGAGCCGAGTGGCGTAGCGCTCACCCCAATCGCGGATCGGATCGCACTCCCCGGTCACCACGATCGCCGGCGGCAGGTCATGCAGCCGCTGCGCCGCGGCCGGTATCCGGTACGGGTCCGGTTCGGCACCGCGTCCGGCGTCGGTCAACTCGTGCATGTAGTCGATGTCATCCCGGCTCAGCATCGGTGCGTTCGCCAGCAGCCGGATCGAGGGGGCCGTCATGTCGCGGTCGAGGCCCGGATAGAGCAGCACCTGGCAGAACAGTTCCGGCCCGCCGCGGTCACGGGCCGCCAACGCGACTGCCGCCGCGAGGGATCCGCCCGCGCTGTCACCGACGACGGCCAGCCGCCGTGGGTCGATGTCGAGCGCCGGTGCGTTGTCGGCGACCCATGCCGTCGCGGCATAGCTGTCGTCGAACTGGGCGGGCGGAGGGTACTCGGGGGCCAGCCGGTAGCCGACGGCGACAACGGTGGCCCCGGACTCGGCGGCGAGTGCTCGGGCCAGTGGCTCGAAGGAGTGATTGGTGCCCATCACCAGGCCACCGCCGTGGAAGTAGACCAGGGCCGGGCGGTGGGCAGTGTTGGTCGGCCGGTAGATGCGCAACGGAATCGGCCCGGCCGGCCCCGGCGCCTCGATGTCCCGCACGTCAGCCATGTCAGGCATGCTCTCCGGCAACGGTGCCGCCTCGATCGATTCCCGCACGGCCGCGAGGCCGCGTTGCCGCATCGGTGGCAGGGGCCCGAACGCGGCGACCCGCGCAGCCGCGTCGGGATCCAGTCGGGGCACTGGATGGGTCACCGAATCCGGCACCGAATCGGTCACTGTCGCGTCGGATCGAAGCGGCGCTTGGTACGCAGCACCGGGGCGCGGCGACCGGCCAGCACGTCAGCGCGCTCGGACATGGCCGATCCGACGTAGTCGGGTTGCGTCAGGAGATAGAACTCACCGGCCGCGGCCTGGTCGAAGATGACCTCCGCGGCGGCGAGGGGATCCATCGCCTCGGCTTTGATCTCGAGCATTGCCGACCTCTGGGACTCGGCGGCGTCGATGTCGCCGTCCTCGACACCGCGGGCCGCGTCGAAGATGTTGGATTTCACGGCTCCGGGCAGCACGGCCTGGACATGAACGTGGTCGGCGTGGCCGGCCAACTCCACCTCCAGCCGCAGGCACTCGGTCATCGCGAGGACGGCGTGCTTGCTCATGATGTACGGCGCCTGCAGCGGGACCACGGCCACTCCGCCGATCGAGGACAGATTCCACACCCATGACGACGATTCGTCGGCCAGCATCCGTGGCAGGAACGCCCGGATCCCGTGGAAAACCCCGCTGATGTTGATCTGCACCAGCCGTTGCCAATTCGGCTCCGGCGTATCCCACAGATAGCCGAACTGTTCGACGCCGGCATTGTTCACCAGCAGGCGCACCGGCCCGAACGTGGACCAGGTGTATCCGGCGAGCTGCTCGAGGTCGCCCGGTTCGGCGACGTCGCAACGGACATCGGCGGCACGGGCGCCACCCTGCACCAGCTCGGTCCGCAAGCGGGCGATCGCGTCCTCGTCCACATCGGCGAGCACCACGGCCATGCCGAGCCCGGCGGCGTGGCGGGCCAGGCCGGCCCCGATGCCCGCCCCGGCGCCGGTGATGACGGCAACGCCGCCGCCGAACGTCTCTCGTGCGGTGGACACGGTCAGCTGGTGGCGGCGTTCGCCGACTTGAACTCGGCGAAGGGGACTGAGTCGTCGGTGTCCATGATCAAATCGAACTTGGTGAACTCGAGTCCCTTGGGCCCCTGCCTGATCCCGGTCTCCAGGACGCCGCTGCTCACCGCGAACGGAACGTGGTTGACCACCTGGGTGACGAAGATGTACGAGCGCACCGCCGTGACGTCCCCGTCGGTTCCGGTGCGGTGGATGTTGGTGCCGTTGTGACGAAGCGGGTACGGGCTGCCCTCACGGTGCTCGGTGAGCCAGGCGATGATCTCGTCGCGGCCGTTGAGATGTGCGGCGAGGACCTCCTCGAAGGGCGAGGCGCCGCTTTCGCTGCGACTGATGTAGGTCGCGTCGTCGGCGAACCTGGCGGTCAGCTCCTGGTAGTGGCCCGAGTCGTAGTGAAACCAGAACGCGGCCATGAATTCCTGGATATCACTGAGCGGGATCTCGGTGCTCAACGTCATTTCTCCCATCGTTGGTGCCTGCCGGCGTCCGAGTTAACCGGCGATCCCGGGCCATCGGGGGTGTGGTGACCGGTGAGTGGAACACCACCGCGGCGGGCCGCGTTCGGTTGCGTCGACGCCGCGACTAGCCCGGCTTCGGCTGCTCGGCGCCGAACCGGTCGCGCAACACCCGTTTGAGCAGTTTCCCGCTCGGATTCTTCGGCAGCGCGTCGACGAGGAAGATGCGTTTGGGAATCTTGAACCCGGCCAGGTGCTCTCGGCAGTGGTTGATGACGTCCTCGGCGTCGAGTTCGGCGCCGCCGCGGGGAACGATCGCGGCGACGACCGCTTCCACCCAGACCGGATCGGGCAGCCCGAACACCGCCGCTTCCTCCACGCCGGTGTGCCGGTACAACACCTCCTCCACCTCCCGGCTGGCGACGTTCTCCCCGCCGGTCTTGATCATGTCCTTCTTGCGGTCCACCACATGGAGCAGACCGTGCTGGTCGCGGTACCCGAGGTCGCCGGAGTGGAACCATCCGCCGCTGAACGCCTGCGCAGTCCTGTCCTCGTCGTCGAGGTAGCCGAGCATCAGCTGCGGACTGCGGTGGGCGATCTCGCCGACCACGCCGGCGGGCACCGGCGTGTCGTCCTGGTCGAGGATGGCCGTCTCGACGTTGATCACCGGCCGGCCGGCCGAGCCCGGATGGGCATCCTGCTCGTCGGGTCCGAGCGCCGACGCGATGGGTGCCATCTCGGTCTGCCCGTAGAAGTTCCACAACCGCAGGTCGGGCGCCCGTTCGCGGAGTTCGGCGAGTATCTCGACCGGCATCGCCGAAGCGCCGTAGTAGCCCTTGCTCAAGCTGGATAGGTCGACCCGGTCGAACAGCGGGGAACGTAGCAGGGAGATCCACACCGTGGGCGGGGCGAAGTAGTTGGTGACGGCGTAGCGCTCGATGGTCCGCAGGACCGGTTCCGGATCGGGACGGGGCAGGATGATGCTGGTGGCACCGAGGTAGACGTCGGTGATCAGGAAGTTGTCCAGCTGCGCGCAGTGATACAGCGGCAGCGAGTGGATCTCGACATCCGTACCCTGCATCGAACCGGCGACGATAGTGCTGACGTAGTTGGCCATCAGGCTGCGGCTCGAATGCATCACCCCCTTGGGGTGGGACTCGGTTCCGCTGGTGTACATCAGCCGGATCAGGTCGTCGTCCCGGACGTGCGGAAGCTCTGGCGACGAGGTGGTTCGCAGCCACTGGGTGAGGTCGGGCCAGCCGGTCGGCAACGCCTGGCCCGGTGGCACGATGGCGGCCACGGTCATCGAAGGCCCGGCCAGCTGCATCGCCGCCTCGGCTGTCGGGGCCAGCTGCGCCTCGACGACGAACCCGCTCGCCTTGCTGTGGCCCAGAATGAAGGCGATCTCCTCGGCGGTGAGCATGAAATTGATCGGCACCAGGACGACGCCGGCTCGTGCGGTGGCGAATGCGAGGACGACATATTGCCAGCAGTTGCGAGCCAACAGGGCCAGCCGGTCACCCGGCCGGAATCCGTTGTCGCACAATGCGGCGGCGGCCCGATCCACGAGGTGGTCGAGTTCGCCGAACGTCAGCGTGAGATCACCGTCGATGATGGCGGCCTTGTCCGGCTGCCTGCGCGCCGACCGGCGGGGAATGTCGCCGAGGCTGTTGCTGCGCGCCCGGGCCACCAGGAGTTGCCGGTCGGAGTCGCGCATGCGGGCGACTGTAGGCGCACCCGGTGCGGCGCGATCAGGCCGCGTCCCGCTCAGTAGACATGGCTGCCGCCGCCGGCCCACGCCGCCCACATACTCGGCACCACGAGCGAGGAGGATCGATGGCATCCGAGACGAGCGCCGAGGCGGACGGCACCCATGTGGACCCCGGTGAACTGCGTTCCCATCTGCTGCGCGCCGACGCCGGGGTACTGGTGGCCGTGCTGGCGCAGCTGACCGGCGACCCCGCCGTCGTCGACCGGTTCGCGGCCAGGATCTCGTTCACGCCGGATCCGCCCGAGCAGGCCGGGGCCACCGATCCCGAGACGGCGGCGGCACTCGCCGACGCCGTGATCGCCGCGCTGCGGGCACCACGGCCCGCGGACGCACCTGCCGCCGACGACCCGGAGCTTTTCGCCAGGATCGCGCCCTTGGCGCTGGGTACCGAGGTGGGCCCGGAATACGTCGAGTTGTTGCTCGAGCAGGGCGGCTTCCACGCTTCCCAGCCCGTGCTACCCCGCACCGCCTCGCTGCCCGCCGACTTCCGCGTCGCCATCATCGGCGCCGGGATCGCCGGAATGACCGCGGCACTGGCCTGCGCCGACGCCGGGATCGACTACGAGGTCATCGACCGCAACGACGATGTGGGCGGCACCTGGTACACCGCGGTCTACCCGGGTATCGGGGTCGACACCCCGTCGGCCTACTACTCGCTGTCACGCGATATCAACGGAGACTGGACGAGCTACTACCCGCAGGGCCGCGAGTACCAGGCGTACCTGGAGTCGGTGGCGGACAAGAACGACCTGCGGCGGCATACCCGCTTCGCGACGGAGGTCGACGCGCTGCGCTGGGACGAGGATCGCGGGCAGTGGGAAGTGCACACGGTCGACCGGGGCGGCGTGCGTGCGGTCAGTCACGCCAACGTGGTCATCCCGGCCGCCGGCTATCTGAACCGTCCGCGCTGGCCCGATCTGCAGGGCCGGGATTCGTTCGCAGGCATCAGCATTCACTCCGCCGAGTGGGACCCGGACCTCGATCTGACCGGCAAGAGGGTGGCGGTCATCGGCGCCGGGTGCACCGCGGTGCAGATCGTCGACGCCTGCGTCGACCAGGTCGCGCATCTGACAGTCTTCCAACGTCAACCGCACTGGGTCGCACCGCGCAAGCGACTCAGCGACGATGTGCCGGAGCAGCGCCGTTGGCTGAACACTCACATTCCGTTCTACGCGAACTGGAACCGGCTCAAGTCGTTCTGGGGGACCGCGGACAACAACTACCCGGTCATCGTGCGTGACCCGGAATGGGCCGCCACCCACGTGTCGATCTCGCCCGCCAACGACGTCCTGCTCCAGATGTGCCTGCAGTACATCGAGCGGACATTCGGCGCGGGAAGCGAACTCGCCAACAAGCTCACACCGGACTTCGCGCCATACGGCAAACGCATCATCCGCGATCCCGGTGGTTACTACGCCGCCCTCACCAGATCCCATGTCGACGTCGAGGCCGATGAACCTGCCTCGGTCAATGCGAACGGGATCGTGACACGCGACGGGCGCCAGATCGATCTCGACGCCATCGTCTACGCCACCGGCTACCACCTCGACTTCCTGTCCACGGTGGACATTCGCGGCCGCAATGGCATCGCGCTGTCCCAGGTCTGGGGTGACAGTCCGAGTGCCTACCGTGGTGGGACCGTGCCCGGCTTCCCGAACCTCTTCATCTCCTCGGCACCCAACTACAGCCCCGGCCACGGGGCCGGCCACAACTTCGGCGTCGAGGTGATGGTGCACTACGTGATGGAATGCCTGCAGCTGCTGGCGCTGCGGGGAGCCAGAACCATCGAGGTCACCCCCGATGCGTTCACCCGTTATGTCGACGACGTCGACCGGACGATGGCCGGGACGGTGTGGTGTCACACCCCGACGGCGCACACCTATTACCGCTCGGCCGGCGGGCGCATCGTCACCGCATTTCCCTTCCGCCTCGTCGACGTCTGGCAGAGCCACCGGGCACCCGCCGAAGCCGACTTCGTGCTCCGGTGACCGAGTTGCTTTCCGGGCGAACGGCATTGGTGACCGGCAGCAGCCGGGGGATAGGCCGCGCCGTGGCCCAGCGGTTGGCCGCCGAAGGTGCCGTCGTCGCCGTGACGGCACGTTCGCTGCAGGCTTCGACCTCCACCCGCGGGGGAAGCGCCGAGACCCTGCCGGGCACCATCGGCGAGACCGTCGCCCTCATCGAGGCGGCCGGGGGACGCGCGTTCGGAATCACCGCCGACCTCGAGAACGCCGACGAGCGAGCCGATCTGGTCGACCAGGTGGTGCAGCGCACCGGCCGCCTCGACGTCCTGGTGAACAATGCGGGCTTCGCCGACTACGCCACCATCGAGAACATGTCGCTGGAGACCTTCGATCGCACGGTGGAGCATTATCTGCGGACACCGTTCGTCCTGACGAAGTCCGCGATACCGCACATGCGCCGGCAGGGCGGCGGTTGGATCGTCAACATCGGCTCGGTCACCGGGTTGGCACCCGTACGGCCCTACCGCGACTACAACAAGACCTCCGGTGATGTCGCCTACGCGTCGATGAAGGCCGCACTGCACCGCTTCACGCAGGGTATTGCCGCCGAGCTACTCGACGCCAACATCGCGGTCAACGCCGTCGGTCCGTCCAGTGCGGTGCGCACCCCGGGTGCGGCCGGCCTGATCCCCGACGCCTTTCCCACCGAACCGGTCGAGTACCTGGCCGAGACGGTGCTGGCCATGTGCCACCTACCGGCCGCGGAGCGGACCGGGCTGGTGGCCTTCAGCCTGCACTACCCGTGGTCGCAGGGGCTGGTGGTGCACAGCCTCGACGGAGCCGCCGTGCTGCCGCCGCTGGAGCCGCCGGAGACGGCGAACCCGAACATCCTGCCCGCGGGACTCTGAGTCGGGTCATCGAATCGAGGCCAGCACGGGGGATGGGCACCGGCAGTAGCTGTGGCAGACACGCTCTCGGACAATCACTTCCGGGCACTCCGGATCGAACCAACGGTCCACCAGCGCCCAGTGGGCGGGGTGCATCAGATAGGCGCCCAGCAAGCCGGCCTCGTCGGTGAACTCCTGCTCGAAGACGTGAGTCCAGCGGGCCGATCCCATCGTGCGGCTCGGCCGGCTCAGCGCGCAGGCGGTGATGGTCGGAACAACCTGCGGCATCATCAGCAGGTCGGACTCGAATTCGGCCACCACCAGCGGTGGTGTGTTGGACGCGACGGCAAGGAGCAGGGTGCGGTAGATGGATCCGGGTGAGTCCGGTGCGGGGGCGAGGTCGGCGTGGTAGTCGACACCGTCGACGTGGACGACCTGCACCCCGGAAAGCTCCTGCTCCAGAAGGGATTGCGCGCGGTCGCGGGCCTCCTCGGTACCGAACCGGGCATGGAGGAGAACCTCGCCGCCGTTGCGCGAGCCCGGCAGGGTGCGTTCGACGATGCGGCGCTCGGCGTCGTCGAGTGCCTGACGCAGTCGCTCGATCAGCGGGTCGACGCGTGTCCGATCCAGACCGGAGGCCAGGTGGATCAGCCGGGTGACCTTATACATCGCAGAGCGTGTCGACGTCGGCGGCGGCGCCCGCCATCGTCCGGGTGCGGGATTCGATCAGCCGGGCGATATCGGTCCACCACTGTCCCAAGGCCTTGTCGGGGCGGCCCTTCCAGGTCATCTCCCACCACGCCTGCGGTCCCGCGAGCTCCCAGCACACCGTGACGGTGTTGGAGCGATCCGGCAACCACATCGGCGGGCTGACGAGAACGCGGTCCAAGGTCATCCCGCGGTCGGCCGCACCCGGTGCGTACTCGGCGAGATACCGGTCGACGAACTCGCGCGCGCATCCCGGCCTGGTGACGACGTGGTCGACGACATAGACCTTGGCCTCGGACATCACCGCCCGCCTGTCTGCGCAAGCAGCCCGCGTAGGTCATCCCACGTCTGATCGCGCGCCCGCGCCCCCAGTTCGATGTTGGGCATCGTCATGAACCCGTGGATGGCTCCTTGGTAGCAGCGGTGGATGACGGGAACCCCCGCGTCGGCCAGCGCCCGCGCGTACCGATCTCCCTCGGTGCGGGGCGGGTCGAATTCTGCGGTGATGACGACGGCCGCCGGCAATCCCGCCGGATCAGCCTGTGCAGGACTGACATACGGGTGTTCGCGGTCATCGGCCTCCGGCACGTACTGGTCCCAATACCAGACCATCGCTTCACGGGTGTTGTAGTAGCCGGTGGCGCATTCGCGATAGGACTCGGTGTCGAAGT
Source organism: uncultured Mycobacterium sp. (assembly GCA_964535335.1). Taxonomy (GTDB): domain Bacteria; phylum Actinomycetota; class Actinomycetes; order Mycobacteriales; family Mycobacteriaceae; genus Mycobacterium. The sequence goes on along the minus strand of CAZHUU010000004.1, from coordinate 51,922 downwards.
CCGCGGCGATGACCGGATAGATCAGCAGCTGCGCAGCGATGTCGGGGCCACCGCGGTCCCGTGCCATCACCGACGTCACCGCGGCGAGATTGCCGCCCGCGCTGTCACCGGCGACGACGAGTCGGCCGGCGTCCGCGCCGAACTCATCGGCATGCTCAGCCGCCCAGCGGGCGACCGCATACACGTCCTCGGCGGCCGCCGGCCAGCGGTGCTCGGGCGCCAGCCGATAGTCCACGGCCACCACCACAGCACCCACACCGTTGGCCATCGCGCGGCAGAGGCCGTCGTGGCTGTCCAGGTCGCAGAACACGAACCCGCCACCGTGCGCGAACACCACGATCGGCGTCGCACCGGACTGGTCCGCCGGTCGGTAGACCCGGATCGGGATGTCACCGCCGGGGCCCGGCACGGCGCAGTCGACCACTGCGGCAACCGGCTCCGGATTGTCGACGGGCTGTCGGCGGGCGACGATCGCGGCGCGCACGTCGGCCCCGGTCATCGTTGCGACGCGCGGGAATCCGGTGTTGAGGGCGTCGATGACGGCCGAGATCTCGGGGTCGAGCGTCACGCCAGCTGCAATCCGGTCGTCTTGGGTGCCGGGTGATGACCACGCACCGCTGGGGCCGCCCGCAACGGGCGCACCTGCTGCAGGGTTGGCGCGACCCGTCCCGCGCTGTCTTCGATGTGGCGCCAAATACTCAGGGCGGCCATCCGTACCGGGGCGATCAGGCGCTGGTCGAACATCATGCGGTTCATCGGCCCGCACACCGACAGTGCCCCAACGGTTTCACCCGGATTTCCGATGGCGGCGGCCACACACCCGAAACCGGCGAGCGACTCCTCGCGGTCGAAGGCGACACCGTGTGCGCGCGCCTTGGTCAGCTCCGCTCGCAGCTGGCCAGGGGTGGAGATCGAGTACTTGGTCTTGCGGGGAAGCAGTTCGGAGGTCAACGAATCGAGCATCTCCTCCCCACCGGTCGCCAGCATCGCCTTACCCACCGCTGTGCAGTGTGCCGGATTGCGGCCGCCGACCCGGGTCGGAATCGCCGCCATCATCCGGTCACCGACCTTCTCGAGGTAGACCACATCGGAGATGTCGAGCACGGCCAGGTGCACCACCAGTCCGGTCGCGCGATGCAGTTCATGCAGCACGGGCATCGCCGCGCGGTGCACGCGGTCCTGATGAACGGCGAGTGAGCCGAGTTCGACCAGCCGCATCCCCAACTCGTAGTCGCGCCCGCTGCGCCGTAGCCAGCGCAACTGCACCAGTCGCTCGAGCATGCGGTGCGCTGACGAGCGAGGCAGACCAGTGCGGCGAACGATCTGCGCGAGTGTCAGCCGCCCAGGGCCGTCGAAGGCGTCCAGGACCAGGGAAACCCGGTCGATCACGGCACTGGGCGCAATGGCTTCTGCAGACGTCATACAGCTTCTCCCGGCATATGACTAATTGAAATATACCTTTTTGTACCACAGGGTGCGTCGGTTGTCATACAACTCGCAACGCGTCTTGTCCGAGCAGGTGCACGAGCAGCGGATTCCGGCCCGTCGGTGGCTGCTTGCCCGAAGGGCCGATCAGCCTGCTGCGGCGGCGCGGCCGGCGCGGCGGCCGTAGAAGCTGCCGTCGCCCAGCGAGACGCCGCTGGCGTAACCCCACGCGGCCAGTCCGGCGGTGCAACGCCCGGCGGCGAACAGACCGGGAATCGGCTCACCGCTGACGTGCAGCACCTCGCCGGACAGTGTGGTCGCCAACCCGCCCAGGGTGAATCCTCCGGTGCTGTTGCGCAGATCGATGGCGCCCACCGGCGAGCCGATCGGCCGCAGCCACTGAGTCTTCTTGTGCAGCAACGGATCCTCGCCGCGCGCCGCGCCGGCGTTGTAGTAGTCGACGGTGGCCTGCAGCGACCCGGTGGGCAGCCCGATCTCGGCCTCCAGCTCGGCGACCGTCTCGCACACCGAGGTGGGTGGCCGCATCATCAGGTGCGGCGAGGGCGCGGCCATCGCCTCCTCCTGGGCGTCACCGTCGATGATCAGGTAGACGGTGTCGTCCTGGTGGTAGAGCGTGAGTTGGCCGATGCGGCCCGGGTAGGTGTCCTCGGCGACATAGCGCTGCCCGCGGCCGTTGACCAGGATGCCGCGCACCAGCTGCTGCGGCTCGATGAAGATCGCGACCTCGGTCAGGCTCGCGACCCCGAGGTCGGTGCGCAGGA
>CAZHUU010000004.1:0-49705 GCA_964535335.1 uncultured Mycobacterium sp. | reverse complement strand
GTGCCTGGGCCATCCGAATGCCCACACCGTCGTGCTGTTCGATCGAGGCCGCCGGCTTGCCGGCGATCCGCGGCGCGTATTGCGCCACCATCGCGTCGTTGTAGGCGAAACTGCCGGTGGCCAGCACCACGCCGCGTCGGGCCCGCACCGCGATGTCCTTGCCGAACTGGCGGGCGGTGATGCCTACGACGCGCCCGTCGGACTCGACGATCAGCGACTGGACCCGTACGTCGTAGACGGACCGCACACCCAACTGGGTCGCGGTTTCGACCAGCGGCTTCATCAGCATGAAACCGGCGCTGGACAGGCCCTGCTGCTTGTTCGACATCTGCGGTACGTGCCCACGCGGTGCGGGCTTAGCGATCGTGTTGAACGGATAGGAGTTCTCGCCGCCACTGTAGGCCAGGCCCTGATCGCCCATCGGTTCCCAGCCCGGCTCGGACCAGAATTCCGGCTTGAAGGGCACGCCACAGCCCACCAGCCAGTCGAACTGCTCAAGGCTGCCCGCGCAGTAGTCGGCGATGCGGTTCTCGTCCGCGCCCGGCCCCATCGCGACGTTGAGGAAGGCGGTCATGTTCTCGACGGAATCGTCGAAACCGCAGGCCTTTTGGATCGGAGTGCCGCCGCCGAGGTAGACGAAGCCGCCCGCCATCGATGCCGCACCACCCCAGGAGCCGGCGCGCTCCAGCACCAGCACGTCGGCTCCCGCGCTCGCGGCTTCGACCGCCGCTGCGGCGCCGGCGATGCCGAAGCCTGCGATCACCAAATCGGCTTCGTGGTCCCAGGTGGTGATCGACGAGGCCGGGATCGGGTGGACGTCGGAACTCATGTCAGGGCCGCATGGCCGCGGGCAGATCGCTGACCCACTGGTGGCCCCAGTAGCTGTCGGCGGTGATCTCCTCTGCGGTGTAATGACTTTCGTCGATCCGCATGCCGCCGGTGCCGAACTCGATGTCCCAGTCACCGGGGGCGCGGACGTAGAACGACACCATCTTGTCGTTGGTGTGCCTGCCCAGCGTGGAGGACAGCTGGAAGTCCTCCTTGGTGACCCGGTCGAGGGCTTCGCCGACGGTGTCGAGACTGTCGACCTCGACCATCATGTGGATCAGCCCGGGATCGCGCAGGGTCATCGCCGGTGCGATCGCCAGGCTGTGGTGACGCTCGTTGACCCCGAGGAAGCGGATCCGGATCGGACCGAACTCCTTGGGCAGCGGCACCCGGTACGAGCCGCGGGACAGGAATCCCAATGTGTCGGTGTAGAACTCGAACAACCCGTTGGCGTCCAGCGCGGGCAGCACCACATGGCCCATGCCCTGGTCGCCGGTGACGAACCGCGCCCCGAACGGGGTGACGACCGGGCTGTGGTCCAACACCGCACCGTGGAACACCTCCAGGGTGTTGCCGGCCGGATCGTCGAAGGTGAGCACCTCCTCGACGCGGCGGTCGTCGGCCTCGCCCTGGGACAGCTCTTTGTAGGCGATGCCCGCGGCGTCGAGGGTGTCCCGGACCCGCCGCAACCCGGCGCGGTCGCGGACCTCCCAGCCCGAGGCGATGATCCGGTCGGTCTCACCCGGCGTCACCACGATGCGGGCGGCCCGCTCGTCCATCCGCAGGTACAGCGCCGCGGGATCCGGACCCTTGCCTTCCGCGAATCCGATCAGCTGGAACGCGAACCGACGCCAGCGCTCGATGTCCGCGGTCTGGATGGTGACGTAGCCGAGGCTATTGAACAGGCTCACCGGTGCCCCCGTCAGATCATCGCCCGCAGCGGGCCCTGCGGTTCCACCCCGAAGGAGCTGAGCGCCGACGCGTGATACGCCGTGCCGGGGACGTGGATGGCGTGCGCCAGACCGGTGTGCGCATCGCGCCAATACCGTTGCAGCGGTTTGTCCATCCGCATCGCGTTGCCGCCGGAGCGGGAGAAGATCTGGTCGACGGCCATGACCGCGCGCCACACCGCTCGGATCTGGGTACGCCGCCCGGCGGCGCGGTCGGCGAACGACACCTCCTTGCCGGAGTCCACGATGTCATAGATGCGGTCGGCGTTGGCCAGGATCTCCTGGCGGGCGGCGTTGATATCGGCGGCGGCCTCACCGATCGCGTACATCACGTAGGGATCGTCCTTGATGGCGGTGCCCGCGGCGCTGACCCGCTCGCGCTGATAGTCCAGGTGCGCGGCCAGGGCGCCCTCGGCGATGCCGATGGTGGCCGAGGAGATGCCCAGGGGGAACATCGTCGACCACGGCATCAGGTACAGCGTCTCGGTCATCCCGGCCTCGCGCTGGGCCGTGCCGTCCATCACCTTGAAGGCGTCCATGGTGCGGTAGGCCGGCACGAACGCGTCCTTGACGATGACGTCCTTGGAGCCGGTGCCGCGCAGCCCCACCACGTCCCAGGAGTCCTCGACGATCTCGTAGTCCTTGCGCGGCAGGATCATGTGCAGCATCTGCGGCGGCATCACCGGTTTGCCCTCGTCGTCGCCGAGGATGGCGCCGAGGAAGATCCACTCGCAGTGGTCGGTGCCGGAACTGAACTGCCAGCGGCCGTTGAATATGTAGCCGCCGTCCACCGGCCGCGCCACGCCCTGCGGGGCGTAGGGGGAGGCCACCCAGGTGTCGACGTCGTCGGCCCAGATCTCGGCGGCCACCCGCGGGTCGGCGTAGGCCAGCTGATAGGGGTGCACGCCCACCACGCCGTTGATCCAGCCGGCCGAGGGGTCCAGCGCCGCCGTCGCCATCACGGTCTCGGCGAACTCCCGCGGATGCACTTCGAGGCCTGCGTACTGCTTGGGCTGAAGCAGGCGGATGTTGCCCGCGGCCTTCATGATTTTGACCGTCTGGTCGGTGAGCTTGCCGATCCTCTCGGCTTCGACCGCCTGCTCGCGCAGCTGGTCGGCGGTGTCCATGACTTTGTCGATCACCCGGGTGGTCATGTCAGTCCTTCGTCCGTCAGGTGTGGTCTTCCCATAGTGGACCGCGCGGTCCAACCGCAGGGCCGGTTGTCCCGATCAGCGGGCCAAACCCGCCGTCAACGGGCGCACGCGACTCGGTGACCGTTGACCGGGAGGTCATGTCACGCCCGGGGCCGGGGGGCCATACCGTACACCCGTTCCGGCCGATGAGGCCTTTACAAAAATGCCTGGAGTTGTCACTGTGACTGTCATGAATCCCACGCCGGAATCGCACGTCGACGCCGTCGTCGTCGGGGCCGGCTTCGCGGGCCTGTACGCCCTGCACCGGCTGCGGTCACAGGGCCTGTCGGTCCGGGTCTTCGAGGCCGCGCCGGACGTGGGCGGCACCTGGTACTACAACCGCTACCCGGGTGCGCGCTGCGACGTGGAGAGCGTCGACTACTGCTACTCGTTCTCCGACGAACTGCAGCAGGAGTGGAACTGGAGCGAGAAGTACGCCACCCAGACCGAGATCCTGGACTACCTCAACTGGGTGGCCGACAAGCTGAACCTGCGCCGCGACATCACCTTCGGCACCTGCGTCACCTCGGCGGTCCTCGACGAGCCGACAATGCGCTGGACGGTGCGCACCGACGGTGGCGACGCGGTGGTCGCGCGGTTCGTCATCATGGCCACCGGTGCGCTGTCGGCGGCGATGACGCCGGACATCCCGGGGCTGGACACGTTCGGCGGCGAGGTCTACCACACCGCGCACTGGCCGAAGGCGGGCGTCGACTTCACCGGCAAGCGGGTGGCGGTGATCGGCACGGGCTCCTCGGGCATCCAGTCGATCCCACTCATCGCCGAGCAGGCCGAGCAGCTCTATGTATTTCAGCGCACCCCGAACTACAGTGTGCCGGCGGGCAACCGGCCGCTGACCGGTGACGAACTCGCCGAGATCAAGGCGGGCTACGCCGAACGGCGCCGGGTGTCGTTCCACAGCGGCGGCGGCTCACCACACGTCGCCCATCCGAAGATGACCATGGAGGTCTCGCCGGAGGAGCGGCGGACGGCCTTCGAGAACCGTTGGGAGCTCGGCGGAGTGCTGTTCTCCAAGACCTTCCCCGACCAGATGACCGACCTGGCCGCCAACGAGGAGGCCAAGCGGTTCTGGGAGGAGAAGATCCGCGCCGTGATCGATGACCCGCGGGTCGCCGAGTTGCTCATCCCCGACGACCATCCGATCGGCGCCAAGCGAATCTGCACCGATTCCCACTACTTTCAGACCTTCAACTCCCCACACGTCACGCTGATCAGCGTGCGCCGAACGCCGATCACCGCGATCGACGCCACCGGAATCGCCACCGCGGAGGCCCATTACGACCTCGACGCGATCGTGTTCGCCACCGGATTCGACGCGCTGACCGGGACGCTGGGCAAGATCGACATCGCCGGACGCGGGGGAGAGCGGCTGGTCGACGACTGGGTCGACGGGCCGCGCACCTACCTGGGGCTGGGCGACGACGGGTTCCCGAACCTGTTCATGATCACCGGGCCGGGCAGCCCGGCGGTGCTGGCCAACATGGTGCTGGGCGCCGAGGCGCACGTCGACTGGATCGCCGACGCGATCAGCTACCTCGACGAGAACGGTTACGCGGCAATCGAACCCACACCCGATGCGGTGGACAACTGGCTGGCCGAACTGGCGCAGCGCGCGGAGTCCACCCTGTTCGTGAAGGCGAACTCCTGGTACCTGGGGGCCAACGTCCCCGGCAAGCCGCGGGTGTTCATGTTGTTCTGCGGCGGCTTCGGCGTATACAACGACATCTGTGCCGACGTGGCGGCCTCCGGCTACAAGGGCTTCCGGCTGATCCCGGCTTGAGCGCAGGCGGCTAGCCGCGCTGCAGGAAGCCCAGCACCGTCGCCTCGAAGGCTTCCTTCTGCTCGATCATCACCCAGTGCCCGCAGTTGGGGAAGACGTGCAGCTCGGCATTGGGAATGGTGCGCATCGGGATCAGCGACATGTCCAGCGGGCTGACCCGGTCATCGCGTCCCCACGTCACCAGGGTGGGCGCCTTGACCTTGTGCATGATCGCCCAGGGCAGCGGGAAATCGGCGTTGCGCATCATCTTCATCGTCGCTGCGAACGCCGCCTTGCCGTACATCCGGCGCGCGCTGGCCAGCGTCTCGGGATCGGTGGCCAGCGCCCAGCGCTCCTCGATCAGCGTCTCGGTCACCAGCGCCGGGTCGTAGACCATGCTGTTGAGCCAGTCGACGAGGCGCTGGCGGGTGGGGTCCTCGGTGAACTCCTGCAGCAACCGGATGCCCTCGCTGGGGCCGGGGGAGTAGATGTTGGTGCCGATACCGCCGATGGTGACCAGCTTGCCGATCCGGTCGGGGTGGTTGATGGCGAAGTTGATCCCCACACCGCCGCCCATCGAGTTGCCGATGATGTCCACCCGGTCCAGCCCGAGTGCGTCGACGAACGCCGGGACCGCGCCCTGGGCGTCCAGCATCGGGTGGCCGCCGAAGTCGTCGCTGACCCCGAAGCCCGGAAACTCCAGCACCAGGCAGTGGAAGTGCTCGGCGAACGCCGCCAGGTTGCCGCGGAAGTTGCGCCAGCCGGTCACCCCCGGTCCGGATCCGTGCAGGAGCAGCAGGTCGGGACCGGTGCCGGCTTCGTGGTAGCGCAGCACGCCCTTGTCGGTGCCGACTTCGCGCAGGGTGCCCTCGTAGGTGGTGTCCACCGGAGTATCCGATCACCCGTCACGCCGGGGTTCAACAGGGGGTTCCGGCCAGCGGTCACATCAGCCACAATGGTCACAACGTGCGGTACCCTGCTCGGTGACCCGTGCCCGTTCGGGTCTGCCCGCGCCGAAGGGGTGCCTATGACGCACGTGTCTGACCCAGACGCTGCGGAGACGGTCACCGAGCCCCCTGCGTCCGATGAGGTGCCGTTGACCAGGCGGGGGCGTCGTCGCCGCCGCTGGTCACTGAAGAACATCAGCATTCAGTCCAAGCTCATCCTGATGATGGTGCTGTGCACCGTGCTCGCCGCCGGTGTCATCGGCGGCATCGCCTTCCAGGCCGGGCGGGACTCGCTGCGCAACGCGGTGTTCAACCGGCTGACCGAATTGCGGGAGTCCCAGACCCGGGCGCTCGGCGGGCAGCTCTCCGATCTGAAGAACTCGATGATCATCTACACCCACGGATCGGTGACCCGCGACGCCCTCGAGGCGTTCAGCACCGGCTTCAACGAGCTGTCCAACGCCACCATCAACCCGGCCCAGTGGCAGAACATCGTCGATTACTACAACAACACCTTCATCAAGGAGACCGAGCAGTACAGCGGTACCAGACTGGACGCCGCCGCGCTGCTGCCGACGTCCAACCCGCAGCGCTATCTGCAGGCCAACTACACCGCGTTGCGCAAGGACGACGACAACGCGATCACGATCACCGACGCCCGCGACGGCAGCAAGTGGTCGGCAGCCAACGCGAAATACCAGGACTTCTTCCGCCAGATCGTGACGCGCTTCGAGTTCCAGGACGCGTTGCTGATCGACGCCGCGGGCAACGTCGTCTACAGCGCCTACAAGGATGTCGACCTCGGCACCAACATCATCACCGGCCCCTATGCCGGGTCGAAGCTGCAGGAGGGCTTCGCCAAGGCGATGTCGGCGAATGCGGTGGACTTTGTCGGATTCACCGACTTCGAGTTCTACCAGCCCGCCGAGAACACCCCGACGGCGTGGATGGTGGCGCCGCTGCGCCGGGACGGCCGCGCGGAAGGCGTTCTGGCGCTGCAGTTCCCGATCACCAAGATCAACCGATTGATGACCTTCGACAAGCAGTGGAAGCAGTCCGGCCTCGGTGCGACGGGGGAGACGATCCTGGGTGGCCCGGACGAGTTGATGAGGTCCGATTCCCGGCTCTTCCTGGAGAATCCGCAGGCGTACAAGCAGGCCGTCGTCGAGGCGGGCACGCCACCGGATCTCGCCGACATGGCCATCCGGCAGGGCGGGACCACCCTGGTGCAGCCGTTGGCCTCACCGGCCACCAGGAATGCGCAGAAGGGCGAGACCGGGACCCTGGTCGCCCAGGACTACCTCGGTAACGAAACGTTGCAGGCCTATGCGCCGATCGTGATCAAGGACTCCGATCTGCACTGGTCGATCATCGCCAAGGTCGACACCGCAGAGGCCTTCGTCAAGGAGGTGGCGTTCACCAAGACCATCGTGCTGGTGACCGCCGGCATGATCTTCGGGGTCTGTCTGCTGGCGATCCTGTTGGCGCAGATATTCGTCCGGCCGGTAAGGCGGCTCGAAGAGGGCGCGCAGCGGATCAGTGCCGGTGACTACGATGTCGCGATCCCGGTCAAGACCGGTGACGAGATCGGCGACCTGACAGTGGCTTTCAACGAGATGGGTCGCAGTTTGACCGTCAAGCAGGACCTCATCGACGAGCACCGCCGCGAGACCGATCGGTTGCTGCGCTCGTTGATGCCCGACGCCGTCGCCGAGCGGTTCAAGCAGGGTGAAGAGACCATCGCGATGGAGCACCAGAAGGTGAGCGTGATCTTCGCGGACATCATCGGCCTCGAGCAGTTGCAGGTCGAATTGTCCCCCGAGGAGGCGCTGACCCTGGTGAACGAACTCATCCGCCAGATGGATGCCGCCGCAGAGGATCTGGGCATGGAACGCGTGCACACTGTACGCAACGGCTATCTCGCCAGCTGCGGGCTCACCGTGCCGAGGCTGGACAATGTGCGCCGGACGGTCGACTTCGCGCTGGACTGTCAGCAGATCGTCGACCGGTTCAACGCCGACACCGGAAACAACCTCAGCCTGCGGGCCGGCATCGACACCGGCCGGGTGGGCAGCGGGCTGTTCGGCAACCCGTCGGTGGTCTACGACATGTGGGGCGCCGCGGTCAACATCGCCCACCAGATCAAGAAGGGCTCGGCAGAGCCCGGTATCTACGTCACCGGCAGGGTGCAGGACGCGCTGCAGGAGACCATGGAGTTCACGCCGGCGGGAACGATCTCGGTCGACGGAACGACCGAACCGGTCTGGCGGCTTTCGGAGAGTCCGTAATGTCGGACATCTTCAGCTCGGCTTGGTTCTACTGGGCGATCGGGATCGCGGTGGGCCTGCCGCTGGCCCTGGTCCTGCTCACCGAGTGGCAGCACTCGCTGCAGCGCAGGAAGAGTTTCCTGCTCCGGCCGGTGACGATATTGCGCAACTACCTGTTGCCGCTCGGCGCGCTGCTGCTGCTGATGCTGGAGGCCAACCAGGTGCCGCCCGAGGCCACCTCGGTGCGGGTGGTCAGCACGCTGGTCGCCTTCGTGGTGTTGGTGCTGCTGCTCTCGGGTATCAAGGCGGCCCTGTTCCAGAGCGCTCCGGATGGCTCCTGGCGCAAGCGGATTCCGTCGATCTTCCTCGACGTGCTGCGCTTCGTGCTGATCGCTGTGGGCCTGGCGATGATCTTCGCCTATATCTGGGGCGCGAACGTCAAGGGTCTGTTCACCGCGCTCGGCGTCACCTCGATCGTGGTCGGCCTGACCCTGCAGAACTCGGTCGGGCAGATCATCTCCGGCCTGCTGATGCTCTTCGAGCAGCCGTTCCGGTTGGGCGATTGGATCGAGACACCGCAGGCCAAAGGCAAAGTGGTCGAGGTCAATTGGCGGTCGATCCACCTCGAGACCGGCAACGGTCTGCAGATCACCCCGAACTCGGTGCTCGCCGCGGCGTCGTTCACCAACCTGAGCAGGCCGACAGGGGAGCACACCCTGACGGTGACGAGCATCTTCTCGCTCGACGACCCGCCGGACAAGGTGTGCGCGATGCTCGCCCGGGTGGCCGCCGGACTGCCGCAGTGCGATCCGGACCGCTCGCCGTCGGCGGTCCCGTTCGGCGGTATGGAGTACCACACCAAGATCCCGCTGAGTTCGCCCGCCGAGGACGGCAAGGCCAAGGCGAACTTCCTGCGGTGGGTCTGGTACGCGGCCCGCCGCGAGGGTCTGCACCTGGACGAGGCCGAGGACGACTTCTCGACGGTGGAGGACGTCGCCGAGGCCATCCACTCGGTGGTCGGCCCGACTTTTCAGCTCACCCGCGACGAGCAGCAGAGCCTGATCGCGCACGCCAAACTCGAGCGCTTCGGTGACGGCGAACTGGTGCAGCGTGCCGGTGAGATCCCGGACGGCATCTCGTTCGTGCTGTCCGGAGAGTTGCGGTTGACGGCACCCATGGAGGACGGCTCGGAGGTGGTCGTCGGGTCGCAGGAGGAGGGTTCGTTCCTCGGCCAGTCCGCGCTGACGCGGCAGCCGGTGATCGGGTCCGCGGTCGCCGTCGGCGAGGTCACCCGGGTGCACGTCGCGCGCGACAAGATGGCCGATCTGGTCCAGCAGAATCCCAAGCTCCTGCAGGAACTCGGCCGCACCATCGAGGAGCGCCGCGCGCACGTGCTGCAGGCGATCGAGCAGAAGAGCGACGTCGCCGTCGACGTCGACTGAGGGACACCCATGGCCGGCCCGGACTATGACCTCGTCGTCGTGGGTGCCGGCATCGTCGGCCTGGCGGTGGCGCGGGAATGGCTGTCGCGTCGCCCGGCGGACTCGGTCGCGGTGCTGGAACGCGAGGCCGGCCCGGCGCAACACCAGACCGGCCACAACTCGGGTGTGATCCACGGCGGGATCTACTACCAGCCGGGGTCGTTGAAGGCCCGGCTGTGCGTCGAGGGCGCCCGGTTGATGTACGAGTACTGCGAGCGGCACGGTATCGCGCATGAACGGTGCGGCAAGCTGATCGTCGCGGTCTCACCCGACGAACTGCCGCGGCTCGACGACCTGGAAGCCCGCGGCACCGCCAACGCCGTTCCCGGGCTGCGGCGCGTCGGCCCGGACGAGATCACCGATATCGAGCCCAATGCCGTTGGCCTGCAAGCCCTGCACGCCCCAAACACCGGGATCGTGGACTATTCCGCCGTGGCCCGGACACTGGTGGATGAACTGACCGACGCCGGGGCGGCGATGCGGTTCGGCACCGAGGTCACCGGGATCGACGGCGGCCCCGACGCCGTCGTGCACAGCGCCGCCGGCCCACTGCGGGCGCGTGCGGTGATCGTCTGCGCCGGGCTGTGGGCCGACCGACTGGCCCGGCGCGCGGGCGGCCCCCGTGACCCACAGATCGTGCCGTTCCGCGGAGCGTACCTGGGGCTGAGGCCCACTGAGTGGCCGCGGTTGAACGGGATGATCTACCCGGTGCCCGACCCCGACCTGCCGTTCCTGGGAGTGCACATCACCAAGCACATCGGCGGCGAGGTGACATTGGGTCCCACCGCCATGATGGTGGCGGCCCGCGACGGCTACCTGCTGCGCCGGTGGAATTGGCGCGACACCTGGGAGACGGCGACCTGGCCGGGATCCTGGTGGGTGGCGCGGCGGTATTGGCGGGTGGGACTGGACGAGATCCGAATGGCTGCCAGCCGAAGGGCTTTCGTGGCGGCGGCGGCCAGGTACCTGCCCGGGCTGACCGTCGGCGACCTCGACGGCAGCAGCCACGCCGGGGTGCGCGCGCAGGCGGTGGGCCGGGACGGGTCGCTGGTCGACGACTTCGTGATCGCCCACGACGGCAACGTCTCCCACGTCCGCAATGCGCCGTCCCCGGCCGCCACCTCCGCGTTCGCCCTGGCCCGCGAGTTGCTCGACCGGCTCGACGAGCCCCGGAGCGGCGGCCGGTGAGACCTGTTGCGGCTCAGCCCCATTCCTGGTTCATGGCGCGCGCCTCGCTGATCTCCCGGACCGACTCGATATGCCGCAGCTTGGGGCGGGTGACGGCGATCAGCAACATCGCCAGCACGGCGGTTGCCGCCCCCAGGGCGAAGATGGTGGTGTAGCTGCTTTCCGGGGTGTATCCGTGCGTCGAGCGGGCCAACAGCAGCGCCACGATCGCGGCCGCGATCGAACTGCCGACGGTGCGCGCGATCGCGTTCATGCTCGTCGCGACGCCGGTCTCGCCGGCCTCGACCTCCCGGACCACCAGGGCGGGCAGTGCCCCGTAGGCCAGGCTGATGTAGGCGTTGGCCAGCACCCCGGCGGCGATCACCTGCCAGGGCGCCGAATGCAGTGTCGCCAGCAGCGCGAAGCCGACGGCGCCGGCAGCGGCACCGGCGATCAGCACAGCGCGAGCCCCGAAGCGGTCGATGTAGCGCCCACTGGCCAGTGAGGTGAGGAAGCCGGCGCACGCGCCCGGCAGCAGGAACACCACGCTGGCGCCCAGGACGGTGGCGCCGAAGCCGTAGCCGCTGCGCACCGGTGCCGCCACGAAGCCGGTGAGCCCGAGGAAGGCGAAGTACAGGCCCATGCCGACGAGCACGGTGGCGATGTTGGTCAGCAGAATCGGGCGCCGCGCCAGCATGCTCGTCGACACCAGGGGTTGCGCACACCGGCGCTCCCACCACCACCACAGTCCGAGTGCGGTCACACCGGTGGCCCCGCAGGCGATGGTCCGCGCCGACAGCCACCCCCAGACGTGCGCCTGGGTGATGGCGAGCAGCACCCCCGACAGCCCGATCGCCAGGCCCGCGGCGCCCGCCCAGTCGATGGTGCCGGCGCGGTGTGCGGACCGGGACGGCACGACCAGCACCACGGCGAGGATCACCAGGATGGTGAACACCGTGGTCAACCAGAACACCCGGTGGTAGCCGGCATCGCCGCTCATCAGCAGGCCGACCACCACCAGGCCGATCCCACCGCCGAAGCCGAGGGTCCCGGAGAGCACGGCCATGGCCCGCATGAGCCGGTCCTCGGGCAGTTCGTCGCGCAGGATCGACACCCCGACGGGGTAGAGCGAGAACGAGGCGCCCTGTAGCACCCGGGCCAGGATCAGCAGCGGCAGCGACGATGTGGTCGCGGCAATCAGGGATCCGGCCAGCACGGCGGCCAGGACCCACAGCAGCACCCGCTTCTTGCTGTGCAGGTCGGCGAGCCGGCCGATCAGCGGTGTGGTGGCGGCCGCCGCCAGCAGGTTGGCCGTCACCGCCCAGCTGACATCGACGGTCGAGGCGTTCAACTGCCGGGCGATCACACCGAGAACGGGAACCACCCCGGTCTGCAGCACGGCCACGGTCAGCGCGACGACGCTCAGCGTGGGGACCAGCAGCCGGGGTGGCGGCGGGCCGTGCGGAGCCGAAGCCGGGGGGCCGGCAGCATCGACGTCGGACACGCGCTGTCCCTTCGTCGCCCCGGCCGGTCTCGTCGATTATGTCGGCTAAGTATCCGCGCGCGGTAACCAAGGGTCCCTGTGCGAGGATGCCCCGATGGGCTCCCGTCCGGCGCACTTCACCGCAGAAGTTGACGGCACCTTCGCGCCGACCGAGTTTTCCCGCAGCCGGTGGGGCGAGGACATGCTCAACGGCCCGGCCGTGGTCGCGCTGGCGGCGTGCGCCCTGGAGCGGCAGTACAGCGTGCCCGGATTCATCCCGGCCCGGTTGACCGTCGATCTGTTCAAGGCGGCGCGCAAGCTGCCGACGACGACGCGGACCCGGCTGATCCGCGACGGGCACCGGGTGCGCAACGCCGAATGCGAAGTGCGGCAGGGCCCAGATGGCGGGGTGATCGTGGCGCGGGCCACCCTGGTGCAGTACCGCACCTCGCAGGCCCCGCCCGGGCTCGAGTGGTCCGGCCATACCGCGTTCACGCCGCCGCCCGGCGCCGACGGGAACTCGTTCTACATCGGCAGTGACGACGCGGGCTGGAGCCCCACCGGCGCGGATCACCAGAACGCCTCGCGCAAGAGGGTTTATCACCGGGCCATCGATGCGGTGGAAGGGGTCGACGTCACACCGTTCGTCCGCGCCGTCATCGTCGCCGAGGCCACCAGCCTGGTCAGCAATCTCGGCACCCAGGGCATCGGCTACATCAACGGCGATCTGACCGTCGCGCTGTCCCGGCTCCCTGTCGGGGAATTCATTGGTGTGCAAGGGGATTCGCACTGGTGCGCGGACGGCATCTCGGTCGGCAGCGCGACCTTGTTCGACGACTCGGGCCCGTTCGGCACCGGGTTGGTCACCGCGATCGCCAACCCGGCCGCCCAGATCGACTTCGGTAGCGCCGACGCCATGCCAACGCTGCGGGTCTGAAGCTCAGGGACGGAGGGCGCCGATGACGACACGTTCGGATGTGCTGATCACCGCCGACGAGCTGATGGAGCGGCAGGCGGCCGGGGAACCGGTGAAGATCCTCGACGTTCGTTGGCAACTCGCCGAACCCGACGGCAGTGCCGCCTATCTGCAGGGGCACATCCCGGGCGCGGTGTACGTATCGCTGGAGGACGACCTCACCGACCACGGCGTCGAGGGCCGCGGGCGGCACCCGCTGCCGTCCGGGCGGGCGGTGCAGGACGCCGCGCGCCGCTGGGGCATCCGGGCGGGCAGCCCAGTGGTCGTCTACGACGACTGGAACCGGGCCGGCTCGGCCCGCGCCTGGTGGGTCCTCACCGCGGCCGGGATTCCAGGTGTCCGCATCCTCGACGGCGGCCTGGCGGCCTGGCGGTCCGCCGCGGGCACACTGGACACCGAGGTGCCCCAGCCGCCGCCGGGCGATGTCACGGTGGCCCACGACGACCTGTACGCCGGTGCGCTGCCGACGCTGACCGCCGAACAGGTCGCCCGGTACGGAGGCCCGCTGCTCGACGCCCGCGCGCCCGAACGCTTCCGCGGTGACGTCGAGCCGGTGGACCGGGTGGCCGGGCACATTCCCGGGGCGCGGAATCTGCCCAGCACCTCGGTGCTCGACGACGACGGAACCTTCCTGGCCGGATTCGAACTGGATGCGCTGCTGGCCGAAAGCGACGTCGGCGACGCCACCCGGGCCGGGGTGTACTGCGGCTCGGGCATCACCGCGGCGGTCGTGGTGGCTGCGCTCGCCGCCGCCGGCCGACACCCGGCGCTGTTCCCCGGCTCGTGGTCGCAGTGGAGCTCTGAACCGGCGCGGCCGGTCGCACTGGGGCCGGAGTAGGCCGATGCCGACGTTCCTGCTCTACCTGCGCGTGCAGCTGATGACCTTCGTCTTCGGCATCGTCGGGCCGATCTTCCTCACGGTCTACTTCGCCGCCCAGCCGGACCCGACGCTGAAGTGGATGTATTTCGCGGGCCTGGTGATCACCGGGATCGACGTCCTGGTGGCGCTGGCGATCACCGACCGGATGCTGGCCGCGCGCAGGGCCAGGCCCAATGTGGAGCCGAATCCGGAGCCCGAGCCGTGACCGGGCGTCGCGGCCCGTTCGAGGGCAGGGCGGTCATCACCGGGGCCGGCAAGTCGCAGGTCGGCCGGCGGCTGGGCCGCACCGGCCTGGAACTCACCCTGGAAGCCGTGCTGCGTGCGATCGCCGATGCCGGCCTGGCCGTCGACGACGTCGACGGCATCGCCAGCTACCCGGGTCCCGCGGCCGCGGCGGCGGGTTTCTCCGGGGCCAGCATCACCGAGGTCCGCACCGCGCTCGGGCTGCGCAGCCGCTGGTACATGTCGTCGCTGGAGACCGCCGGACAGATCGGTCCGGTGATCGAGGCCTGCATGGCGGTGACCCTCGGGCTGGCCAACCACGTCGTGGTGTTCCGTTCGGTCTGGGAGTCGACGGCCGCGCAACAGGCCGGTGGCGGGCACGCCTCGGTGTTGCTGGGTGGTGGCGGCCGGCTGCCGCCGCAGATGGAGTGGACCGCGCCCTTCGGCGCGCTGTCGGCGGCGAACTGGCTGGCGATGCCCGCGCAGCGCTACATGTACGAATTCGGGCTGACCCGTGAACAACTCGGCTGGATCGCGGTGAACGCCCGGCGCAACGCCGGGCTGAATCCCGATGCGGTGTACCGGGATCCGCTGACGATGGCGGACTACCTGGGCGCCCGGATGATCTCCGAGCCGCTGTGCCTGTATGACTGTGATGTGCCGTGTGACGGGGCGACGGCGGTGATCGTCTCCCGCCGGGACGCCACCACCGGGCTGCCCCGGCACCCGCTGACCGTGGAATCGGTGGGCCCCGGGATGTTCGAGCGGCCCACCTGGGAGCAGCGGTTCGACCTCACCACGATGGCCGCCCACGATTCGGCCGCGACGCTGTGGGACAACACCGCGCTGCGGCCCGCCGACGTCGACATGGCGCAGTTGTACGACGGATTCAGCTTTCTGACCGTGATGTGGTTGGAGGCCTTGGGATTCTGCGCGCACGGGCGGGTGGGGGAGTTCATCGACGGTGGGGCGCGGATCGCCCTGGACGGGGAGCTGCCGCTGAACACCAGCGGCGGTCAGCTGTCCGGCGGGCGCCTGCACGGCATGGGGTTCCTGCACGAGGCCTGCGTGCAGTTGTGGGGCGAGGGCGGCGAGCGCCAGGCGCCGCGCACACCCGAGGTGGTGGCCGTCGGTGTGGGTGGCGGCCCGGTGGCCGGCTCGATGCTGGTGAGCAGCCGATGAGCGACTACCAGCGGCCCAGCCTGCGGCTGGCGCCAAGCCCCACACCGGAATCCGCGCCGTTCTGGACCGGCGGGCGCGACGGGCGGCTGCTGATCTCCCGCTGTCACGGCTGCGGGCATTACTTTCACCCGCCGGGGCCGGTCTGCTGGCGGTGCCGAAGCAGCGACGTTGCGCCCGAACCGGTGTCGGGCCGCGCCGTCGTCGCGGCGTTCACCGTCAACCGCCAGCCGTGGATCCCGGGTTTCGAGCCGCCCTACGTGGTGGCGATCGTGGAGTTGGCCGAGGAGTCCGATGTCCGGTTGATCACCAACGTGGTCGGTATCGCTCCCGAGGACATCAGGGTCGGCATGGACGTCGAGGTGTTCTTCGAGGATTGGACCGCGGTGTCCGGGGGCGAGGGCACCCGGGTCTGGATACCGCTGTTCCGGCCGGTGCGCTGACGCGGTGCGTCAGTCCCTGACCCACACCGAGATGTAGCCGATCGGGATGCCGGTCTGGGCGGCGATGCATTCGCGCGCAGCGAGTTCGACCGCGGCGCGGATGGGCGCTTCTGTCATACCGCCGATTTCGGGAATGCGGATGACCCACTGGCCGCCCTGATGCTCGATCTCGATCTCGAAGCACTGACCGGCGACGGGCCGCAGCACTCGGTGCGAACGTAGACCGCGTTGCGGGCGGGTCGAGAAGCCGCGGGTCTGATGGTGAGTGCGCATCTTCTGCTTTCCGAGACGGTTTTGGCCGCGAAAGATCTTACATTCCAACAGGTCAAAACGGCAAATCCGGTTCAACGAGGTTTGGCGTGCGCAGTGAACGGACAATGCAACCCGGGTGACCATCGGATGCGACGGAGGGTGGTGACAGCGGTGGCGACGACATCGCGAGGTTCCGCCGAGGGCGACGACACGGCGGCCGAACTGATCGACGCGCGCTGACGGATCTGATTCGTGCCGCTATCGCCCGCAATGCCAAACCCGCGGCGAAGAAGGACTCCTGACTCGAAAGGCTTTGCGCGGCAAAGCTAATGGCCGCGTCAATTACCGCGAACGGCAGGTTACGAATCGCCGAAGTCCGCTGACCGCAGCCGCGTAAGCGGCTAGTATGTCCTCATCTCTCGCGTGAAATGAGGCTCGAATGGTGAGTGCCGCGGACCGGGCGAAGCAGCTGGCATTGGTGTCCAGGCTGAAGACGACGTTCCCGGAGGTCCCGGAATGGCCGACGCCGGACATGATCACCCACGACCACTACCTGGCCTACATGAAGACCAGCCACGACGTGGGCGGCGAGCTCAACGTCCCGGAGCTCTACGAGAACAAAGAAGAAGAGCAGTGGGAGTTGATGACCTACGTGCTCTGCGAAGTGCTCGGCTGGGGTGGCATCTGGGTCTCGGAGGAGCGCAGGCGGATCGGCAACGTCGACGTCGGCCGGGCGATCTACCTGGGCCTTCCGTACTACGCCCGCTGGTTGTGGTCGGTGGGCCGGCTGCTCATCGAGAAGAAGCACATCACCTGGGCGGAGCTGACCGACCGGCTGGCCGAGGTCCAGGCCCGCTACGCAGGCGGCCTCGACGGGCGGCTACCGGATGCGGAGCCGAAATTCGAGGGCGACGGCGGCGGCGTTGAGCGCAACCGTTTCCACGTCGAGGCGATGGGCATCGGGGATCCGCGGATGTTCGCCGGTCAGGCAGATCCGGCGAAGTTCACCGTCGGTGACCGCGTGCGGGTCCGCGACCTGCCGGCCATGTTCTACACCCGCACGCCGGAGTACGCGCGGGGCGCCGAGGGCGTGATCGCGGAGGTCACCTATGAGAGCCCGGCGCCCGAGGATGAGACCTGGGCGCGCGAAGACGCCAAGCCGGAGTGGTTCTACATCGTCCGGTTCAATCAGTCCGAGCTCTGGGACAACTACACCGGCCCGAAGAACGACACCCTGCAGACCGAGATCCCCGAGCGGTGGCTGGAAGCCGTCGGCTAGGAAGGAAGCATTCGATGTCCGATCACGGCCATGACCACGATCACGACCATGACCATGCGCGCACGGTCAAACCGATGGTCGACGAGATCACCGACTTCGAGGTCCTCGAGATCGCGTTGCGCGAATTGTGTATCGAGAAGGGTCTTTTCACCGCCGAGCAGCATCGGGTGTTCACCGAGTACGCGGAGCAGATCGGCCCGACACCCGCGGCCCGGCTGGTGGCCAAGGCGTGGCTGGACCCGGAGTTCAAGAAGTTGGCGCTGACCGACGCCCTGGCCGCCAGCAAGGAGGTGGGTGTCGACTGGCTGGACCCGACCGGGTTTGGCACACCGAGCGACTTCTATGCGTTCAAGATCCTCGAGGACACCCCGCAGGTGCACCATGTGATCGTCTGCGCGCTGTGTTCCTGCTATCCGAGGCCGATCCTGGGCAACTCGCCGGAGTGGTACCGCACGCCGAACTATCGCCGCCGGATCGTGCGCTGGCCGCGGCAGGTGCTTTCCGAGTTCGGCCTGGAACTGCCCGAGGGGGTCGAGGTCCGGGTAGAGGACTCGAACCAGAAGCATCGGTTCATGGTCATGCCGATGCGGCCGGAAGGCACCGAGGGCTGGACCGAGGACCAGCTGACCGAGATCATCACCCGGGACTGCCTGATCGGGGTGGCACTGCCCAAGCCCGGCGTCACCACCAACGTCTTCACCGGGGCGCGCCCGGCGATCCGCCCGATGCAGTGAGCACGGACCGACCGATGAGTGACGGCCAGGAATTCCCAGTGCTTGACGAAATCGTCAGAAATAATCAGTTGTGGCCGGTGATGGCGGCCAAGTACGGCGTCGAGAATCCATTACCGCCGTGGAAGACCAGCCTCGACGGGCTGTGCGACGTGCTGGACCGTTCGTGCGCCGGCGACGAGGAACCCGGCCCGACATTCAAGGAACGCCGCGACGAAGAGGACGAGTTGTCGGCGACGCGGTACGCCGAGCTGCCGTACCCGGAGAACCAGTTGGTGGCGTTGGCGCACTCACTGATGAAGCGTGGGCTCATCGACGAATCGGAGCTGCGCCGGCGGCTCGCCGCCATCCGGGCCCGGTTGGAAGCCTGAGCGCGCAGAGCTGTAAATCCCTGCGCCACAGTCTAATTCGTCACTGTGACGTTTCGAGGGCTGGTGGCGGGGAGCGGGGAAGCGGGGTGTCGACCGCGAAATGGCTTGCGGGTCAGGAGATCCGGCGGGGCCGGACGTTCCGGCTCGCCGATGCGCTCAGGGAGCTTTTTCGCCTATGGAGCCGAGGCTTCGGTTTCGTCGGCCGCGGGCTGGACAACGACTCGGGCCGGCATGCGCTCACGTGAAGAACCACCCGGATGGCAATTCGTCACAGTGACAAAATGATCGGGTCGAGCGGAGTGCGGGGGTGCCGCGGATCGGTCGGATGGCGGCCGGTCGACCGGTGCCGACCCGGCCGGCGCGATGACAACATGCTTACCGCGGCGGCTCGTGACCAAGACCGACACGGGATCCTCGGCGGGCTACGCCGGGGGACGCGACCTGGCGCGCGGCGCAGGCGACGACGGGAACCGGGGTCGGCGCCCGGGCCTGCGAGTGACGGCCGCAAGCGTCCTAGCCTGGCGAGCACGGCATTCCCTTGTGCCGATAAGCCACATTATGTCAAGTTAAGTGGATGGACCCGAAACCCGTGCTGAGCTGCGCCGCTACCCCGGTTTAGTCAACCCGCTTCGGTCGCCGGCGTGCATCTTGCTCACCCAATAACCGGGCCCGGTGCAGCCATCGGCTACGGGCGTCCGCATCCGACCCTCGGATGGCGCCGAACCGAAAGATCCGGATCGGTTTGATGCCGCTGAAACCGAGGATCGTGCGGCGCATCATCTGGTGGCCGGGCTGCCGGACCACCCAGCGGTAGTACCAACCGGGCGTGTCCATGGTCACCAGCAGACGGGCGCTGCGTCCGGCCAGCAGTTTGTCCCAGAGCTTGGAGTTCTCGCGGTACTTGAAGGCGAAGCCGGGCAGGAACACCCGGTCGATGAAGCCCTTCAGCAACGCCGGCGTCGTCCCCCACCAGGTCGGATAGGCGAAAACCAGCACGTCGGCCCAGCGGATGGTCTCCTGGGCCGCAATGAGGTCCGGCTCGAGCGGCTGGACCTGGCGGTACCCGTGCCAGAGCACCGGGTCGAACTTCAGCTGAGCGAGGTCGATCTCGCGAACGTCGGCGCCCTGGTCCAACGCGCCCTCGGCATAGGCCCGACCGATGGCGCTGGCGAAGCTCTCGCGGTCCGGATGGCCGAGAATTACTGCCACCTTGAGGGATGTCGTCATGCTCTTCTGCCTTACTCAGTACGTCTCGACCGGAGTACGGTCGTCGGTTCGTACCCCCAGGCGGGCGGCAGCGGTGTGTCGCCCAGCTCGGACCGGCACCACAGAGGTGGCGGCGGCCAGGCCGAAGGCGGGCATGTTGGCGTACACGGTCTCGGCATTGGCCGACGGAATCCGATACGTCTCGTGGAAGATCCCGACCGACCCGTTGTCGCGGATTCGCCTGTTGAACGATCGCCAGGCCGGCAGATGCTGCGCTTGCGGGTCGCGTGCATAGCGCTCCAAATCCTCGAACGAGTTCCAGTACTGGACCACCAGCACCACTCGCCCGGACACGAAGGTCCGCGGTCGGCTCAGCAGTCCGCGGGACGGATCCTTGACCAGTTCGATGATCATCCTAGGCATCGCCGCCAGAACCGGTCCCCATCGCCATACCTGCCAGAGGCGGTTGATCCGCATCCCGATGAGGAACACGACTAACTTGTCGCGACTCCCGAGGTCTGCGGCCTGTCGCCCGTCCAGCACCGCCGCCATGATCTTCCCTTCCGCATAAATGTGAACAACGTTTACATCGTGAACCATTAAGTGAACACTGTCAACATATGTGGCAGAATTCGTCGTATGGCCGGCGACAGTTACCACCACGGCGCGCTCCATCAGGCGATCCTCGACGCGGCCGTCGAAGAGGCGAGGACCAATGGGCCCGGTGGGGTTCAGGTTCGTGCTCTGGCCAAGACGGTCGGGGTGTCCCCCTCCGCGCTCTACCGTCACGTACCGAGCATCGATGCACTACTGGCCCAGGTGGCCCAGGCCTCGCGCGAACGACTGGCTGTCCGTCTCGCCGATGGACGTGATCGCTGCACCGCGGGTAAGAGTCGAGAGGCCAAGGCGCTGAACCGGTTTCGCGCCACCGGTCGTGCCTACATCGAGTTCGCCCTGGCCGAGCCGCATTTATTCGATACCGCGTTCACGCCCAGCTCCGCCAGCCCGGCACGGCCGGACAATCCATCGCCATGGGATGTACTCGTCGCGGGGGTGCGGGAACTGGCTGACGCCGGTGTCCTTCCCGCCGCCAAGGCGGACGAGGCGGCACTGATCGCCTGGTCCGGCGTGCACGGGGTCGCCTCGATCCTGGTCCGCCAAGCCGCCGTCGGGCCACTCGGCACCGACGAGGCGATCGAGACGGTACTCGACGGGATCCTTCGGTCACTGGAAACGCTGTGACAGGCAAACTGAAGACCTGAGTTAGGTCTGCCTGCGTCCACCAATCGGTGGACAAGGGTTTCATCACCCGCACCCACCTTCTGGCCGACAGCCGTCGACGCCGCGGCTTGCCATAGTCGACCCATGAACCGGGACGGTCGCTTGATCGCGACCCTCGGCGCCGTTGTGCTGACCGCCGCGGTGCTGCAGACCAGCATCGTGCCCGTCCTCAACCTGGTGGCGGGGCAGCTGCACACCTCGTCCGCGGCGGTGGGTTGGGTCGTTACGGCCAACCTGCTAGGTGCTGCCGCAGCGACTCCCCTCATCGGGCGGCTGGCCGACCTGTTCAACAAGAAGTGGGTGTTGCTCGGGGCGCTCGGTCTGATCCTGGCCGGTTCGCTGCTCGGGGCGCTCACATACTCGCTACCGCTCCTGCTTCTCGGTCGGGTGATGCAGGGCATGTCGTTTGCGCTCTATCCGGTGGCCGTGTCCATCCTTCGCGACGAGGTGCCTGCCGAGCGCCTGGTCCGGTCCATGGCAACCATCTCGGCCATGCTCGGAGTCGGCGGTGCGTTCGGACTCGTGGTGACCGGCTTACTGATGCCGGCCGGCGCGAGCTATCACCGGGTCTTCTGGCTGAACACCGCGGCGGCGCTCGTGGTGACCGTTGCGGCCGCCGTGGTCGTGCCCAGCCGCCCGCACCGGGTCCACGCCCGGGTCGACTGGATCGGTGCCCTGGGCCTGGCGGCCGGGCTGTCCGGGGTGATGCTGGCGATCAGCCAAGGGGCCGCCTGGGGCTGGACCTCCACCCGGACCGCGACCGCCGCGGCAGTCGGCGGCGCGATCCTGGCGGCCTGGTGGTGGCGCAGCAAGCGGGCCGCCGAACCGTTGGTGTCGACCGAGATGTTGGCCCGGCGGCCCGTGTTGCTCGCCAACTCGGCGACCTTCCTCGTCGGTATGGGCCTGTACTTCTCGTTCCTGGGTATGACCGACTTCGTCGAAGCTCCGCGCGGCGCCGGCTACGGATTCGGGGCCTCCATCCTGCAGGCCAGTCTCCTGTTCCTGATGCCGGGCGCGCTGTCCGCGGCGGTCACCACGTTGATCGGCGGCCGGTGCATCGAACGATTCGGTGCCCGGGCGGTCGTGGCCGGCGGCGGCGTCGCCGGCCTCGTCGGCTTCCTGATGCTGGCGGGCTGGCACTCGGCCCGCTGGGAGGTCATCGCGGCGGGCGTGCTGACCAACGCCTACATCAGCCTGGCCTACGGAGCGTTGCCGGTCCTGATCGTGTCCGAGGTGGACAACCGCGAGACGGGCATCGCAACCAGCCTCAACGGCAGCTTCAGGAAGATCGGCGGAGCGGCCGCAGCGGCCCTTGTCGGGGCGCTGCTGACCTCTCGAGGTGGCGGGCTTCCGGCCGAGGGCGGATTCACCGCCGTGTTCGTCCTCGGCGCCGCGACAGCGGCCGGGTCCATCCTGCTGGTCTGGCTGGGCCGGGAGCGTTCAGCGGCACTGGCGCCGCCACTTCCGTTCCGGCGTCGCTCTCCTGGGGGAACAACGACCTTGGCCGCGTTCGGCCTGCGGGCAACCTGACACCCTTTGTGCCCGGCTACGAGCGACTCTGCCCTCACCCGATGCGGATAGTCGCTCGTAGCCGGGCACAAAGGGCCTCCGGTAAGACAGCCCTCAGCGCGGACAGGGCTGGGAACTCGAGCAGCCCCGTCCGTGCCGTCGTTATGACTGCGGCTGGGTTCCGAGGGTGATCTGGGTGGTCTTCGGCGACCCGGACGAGTCGTTGTAGACCACCGCGACGGTGTCCCCCGGCGCCTTGGAGTTGATCGCCGCGACCAGGGCCTCCGGGCCGTCGATCACCCGGTCGTCGACCTTGGTGATCACCGCACCCTTGGCCAGGCCGGCGGCGGCCGCCGGGCTGCCCTGCTGAACGCCGGCGATCGTCGCGCCGCGGCCGTCATCGTTGGAGCTGAGCTTGACACCCAGCGACGCACGCTGGACGGTGCCGCTCGAGACCAGCTGATCGGCGATGCGCTTGGCCTGATCCACCGGAATGGCGAAGCCCAGTCCGATCGAACCCGCCTGTCCCCCAGGCGAATCCTGGCCCATCGACGCGATCGCGGAGTTCACCCCGATCAGGTCGCCGTTCATGTCGACCAGCGCACCGCCGGAGTTACCCGGGTTGATCGCCGCGTCGGTCTGAATGGCGCTCATCACCGAGTGCTGACCGGTCTGCTCGTCACCGGTGGCCACCGGGCGGTTCAGCGCGCTGATGATGCCGGTGGTGACGGTGCCCTGCAGGCCCAGTGGCGAACCGATCGCCACGACGTTCTGCCCGACCTTCAGGTCCTTCGACGATCCGATGGTGATCGGGGTGAGCCCGGACAGGTTGTCCGCGCGGATCACCGCGATGTCATCGGCGGGGTCGGTGCCCACGACGGTGAACGGTGCGGTGCGGCCGTCGGACAACGTCACCGTCGCCTTCAGGCCGTCATTGCTGCGGCCGGACGGCCGAGCGCTCGGGCCCTGCGACGGATCCCGGGCGTCGGGGCCGTCCTGGTACGGATCCGGCAGCTCCTCGCCCGGAAACAGGCCCCGGGGCAGGCCGGGAATCTGCCCGCCCGGTCGGCCGGCCATCGGGCCCGGGTCGCTCGCGCCCTCGGCCGCCGCGGCGACGACGTGGTTGTTGGTCAGGATCAGGCCGTCCGCGCTGAGCACGATGCCCGAGCCCTCCTCGCGCGCATCGCCGGTGTCGATCTGAATCTTCACCACGCTCGGCAACACCTTGGCCGAGACCTGCTCGACCGACCCGGGCGCGGTGACCGAGGTCTGCTGGCCGACGGTGGGCGCGGCAGCCGGCGAGGGCTTCCCCGCCGCCGCGGAGGTGGGCGCCGGCACGTTCGGGTGGCCGGAATGGTTGACCACCGCGACGGCGGTGGCGGCGCCGGCCGCCATGGCGACCGCGGCGGTACCGGCAACCAGCAGACCCGCCCGCGTCTTTCGCTGCCGCTGCGCCTGGACGACCGGCGGTGCGCCGTAGTGCTGCTGGTAGGTGCCCTGGCAGGTGTCGTAGCCCTGGCGGTAGCCGCTCGGACTCCAGTGGGTTGAATTATGTTGATCGGCAGACTCATTCGCCTGATGCGAATAGCCGTAGCTCTGTGCCGAGTACCTGGAACGGTCGCTCATTGCGTTTACTTCTTCTTCCTCGAGACATGGACGTATCCTGCGCCGAACCGGCGATCCCCCACAGCGTGCCGACGGCGACTGATGATTTGCTGAGAATGAGTTCAACGCTGGCCAAGACTTTTTCACGCTTCGCCTAACGTCCAGCCCGAGGTTTCGGTCAACCGTGCACGCGAAAATGGCTGCTTCACAGGGCAATTCGCAGCGCGGCGCCCATCCTTGCACTCGCTGAGAGGCGCAGGCGGCCACAGGTTACAGTTCGGTCTCAGGCTTTCCCGGGGTCGTCACTGCCGGTGATGTTCGTCCCCGGTGAGGATCTCTACCCACCGCGATCCCGGCGAGGCGACGAGTTTTCGGCGGGCCGCCGGTCTATTCGGATAGCAGTTCGCCGCCAGAAGAGGAGTCCGCCATGACCGACCGTTCCACCACCGCCGTCCCGAGATCCGAGAAGCAGGCCGGGCGCGGCACCGCCCACAAGGTGGGCGTCGTGATCAGCGCGCTGATCGGGGCGTTCCTGACGTTCGACGCGGTCAGCAAGCTGCTCGGCTTCGCGCAGGCCAAGGAGGGCACCGTGGCGCTGGGTTTCCCGGTTCATCAGGCCCTCGTGATCGGTGTCGTGCTGGCGGTCTGCGTGATCGTCTACGCCATCCCCCGCACCGCGGTGCTCGGCGCGCTGGGCATCACCGCCTACCTGGGTGGCACCGTGACGGCGAACATGCGGGTCGAGGCGCCACTGCTCACCCACACCCTGTTCGCGGTGCTGTTCGGCGTCGTGATGTGGGTCGGCATGGTGCTGCGCCGCCCGGAACTGCTCGAGGTCGCCGGCCTGACCCGAAGGGGGACGACGGTAAGGTGACTGACCGTGCCTACCTCCCTGTCCTTCCCCGCCGTGCTCGCGGCCGGTGTCACGGCCCTCGCGCTGACGCTCACCGGCTGCGGTAGCGATACCAAGACCTCCTCGTCGAGCACCTCGTCGACGGCTGGGGTCGCCTCATCCATCACCGAGATGACCGGCCCTGCCAGCCCGCTGGCCCCGGCCACCACGGCGGCCCCGGCGGCCTCGTGCCCAACGGCGGCGCCCGCGACCGGCGGATCGCCGGAGTGGACGTTGCGTGGAACCACCGGCAGCGTGGCGGTCACCGGTTCGACCGCGACGGCGGCGCCCAAGGTCACCGTGGAGGCGCCGTTCGGCGTCAACCAGACCCAGGTGCACACGCTGCAGGCCGGCGACGGGCCGGTGGTGGCCGACACCGCGACGGTGTCGGTCTGCTACATGGGCGTCAACGGACGCGACGGTTCGGTGTTCGACAGCAGCTACGAACGCGGCGAGCCGGTCGACTTCCCGCTCAACGGCGTGGTGCCGGGCTTCCAGAAGGCCATCGCCGGGCAGAAGGTGGGATCCACCGTCGCCGTCGCGATGACCTCCGCCGACGGCTACCCCAACGGCGAGCCGCGGGCCGGGATCCAGCCGGGCGACAGCCTGATCTTCGCGATCAAGATCCTCAGCGCCTCCTGAGCCGGCCGGTCCGCCGTGGACTCGACCCGGGTGGATCGGTGGCTCTGGTCGGTCCGGCTGACCAAGACCCGGCCCGATGCCGCCGCGGCGTGCCGCGGTGGACATGTGCGGGTCAACGACCGGGTGGCCAAGCCTTCCACCGTCGTGGCGCCGGGCGACGAGGTGCGCGCGCACCTCGGTGACACCACGCGGATCGTCGAGGTGGTGCGGGTCATCCAGAAACGTGTCGGCGCGGCCGACGCGGTCACCTGCTACCGCGACCACACGCCCGCGCCGCCCCCGACGGTCGCGGTTCCGATGGCGGCGCGCGACCGCGGCGCCGGCCGGCCGACGAAGCGCGAGCGTCGGATCCTGGACAAGTGGCGCGCGGGCCGGTTGTGAACCGCTCCCCTGGTCCTACTTGCGCAGGGTGAACTGGCAGACGTCGGTGTAGCCGTCGCGGAACAGCTCGGCGCAGCCGGTGAGGTAACGCAGATAGCGCTCGTAGACCTCCTCGGACTGGATGGCGATCGCCTCGTCCCGGCGCGCGGAGAGGGCGGCCGCCCACAGGTCCAGCGTCCGGGCGTAGTGCAACTGCAGCGGCTGCACGAGATCGACGGTGAAGCCGGCGTTTTCGGCAAGCTTCTCGACGAACCGCACCGCGGGCAGCCGGCCGCCGGGGAAGATCTCCTCGAGGATGAACTTGAAGAACTTCAGGTGCCGCATCGTGATCGGTAGTCCGCGCTCCTCGATCTGGCCGCGCGGGATCTGCACGATGCTGTGCAGCATCATGACCCCGTCGTCGGGCAACCGGTCGTAGGCGAAGTCGAAGAACGGCTCCCAGCGGTCCGCGCCGAAGTGCTCGAACGCCCCGATCGACACGATCCGATCCACCGGTTCGGTGAACTGCTCCCAGCCCTGCAACAGCACCCGGCGGCTGCGGTCGGATGCCGTCTCGGTGAAGGCCCGCTCGGCATGCGCCTGCTGGTTGCGGCTCAGGGTAAGCCCGACGACGTCGACGTCGTAGCGCTCGACCGCCCGGCGCATGGTGGCGCCCCAGCCGCAGCCCACATCCAGCAGCGTCATCCCGGGCTGCAGACCCAACTTGCCCAGCGACAGATCGATCTTGGCGAGCTGCGCCTGCTCCAACGTCATGTCGTCGCGTTCGAAATAGGCGCAGCTGTAGGTCTGCGTCGGATCCAGGAAGAGCCGGAAGAAGTCGTCGGACAGGTCGTAGTGCGACTGGACGTCCTCGAAATGCGGTTTCAGGGCATGGGTGCTTTTGCTCGCTGCTGGGGACACGAATTCGCCTTCGACTAGTAGCTTCGTATTTGCGCAGCTCCAGTCTTTTCAAGAGCCTCCCCGACCCACATCGAGTGTACGCAACACCCGTGGGCGGATTTGCCAGCCGGGTCGGCGCGTCCGGGCTCACGTTGAGTCAGAACTGAGGCACAAGAAGTGCGAGTAGAGGTGTGCGTCAGGTCTGAATCAACGCGCGGGAGTGTCCGGAACCGGTGCCCCGCCGGGCCGGCTAAACCCCGTGTCGCACGCCCAGCTCCCCGCTGAGGTATTCGGCCCGGCAGGCCCGGCGGGCGAGTTTGCCACTGGTGGTGCGGGGAATGACGCCGGCGGTCACGAACCGCACCTCGGAAACCGGCAGCCCGTGCCGGTGGGTGACGGCGGCGGTGATGGTGTCGATTTCGGGTTGCGGGTCGGACCGGCTGGTGCCCGGCGCCCGCTCGGCGATGATCACCAGGGTCTCCCGCTCGCCGCACGGCACCGTGAAGGCCGCGACGTAGCCGCGCCGGACCATCGGCGACGCCTGCGCGGTGGTGGCCTCGACATCCTGGGGGTAGTACTGGCGACCGTCGATGACGATCAGATCGGCCAACCGCCCGGTGACGTACAACTCGCCGTCGAGGTAGCAGCCGAGGTCGCCGGTGCGCAACCAGCGCGCCCCGGCCGGTGCGCCGTCGGCGTGGCTGCCCGCCGCCAGCCGGGAGGACAGCCGGGCATCGAAGGTGCGGCGGGTCTCCTCGGGCCGCCCCCAATAGCCGCGGCCGATGTTGTCGCCGTGCAGCCAGAACTCGCCGACCGTCCCATCGGGCAGTTCCGCCCCGGACTCCGGGTCGACGACGACCGCCCACAGGGTGCGGGCCACCTGCCCGCACGACACCACGGTGACGGCGTCGAAGGCGTGCGGCTTCTCCGGGGTCACCCGCACCGCATGGCCCTCGGCCAACTGCTCGCGGTCGAGGTGGACGGCGCTCGGGGTGGCATCGGGAGCGATGGTGGCGATGAACAGGGTGGCCTCCGCGATCCCGTAAGACGGCTTGAACGCCGTGGGCGCCAGGCCGTACGGCTCGAACGCCGCGGTGAACGACGCCATCGCGTCGAGGCTGACCGGCTCGGAGCCGATGATCATCACCACGTTGGCCAGGTCGATGTCCTCCCCCGGTGCAGGCAGGCCGCGCTGAGCGGCCCACTCGTAGGCGAAGTTCGGCGCCGCGGTGATCACCCGGCCGATCCGGGAACCGGCCGACAGCGCCTGGATCCAGCGCTGCGGCCGGCGGACGAACGCCGTCGGCGAGAGCAGGGTGGAGTGCCCGCCGTACACGGCGGGGAAGCCGATCATCGACAACCCCATGTCGTGGTAGAGCGGCAGCCAGCTGACACCATGGGTGTTCCGGTTCAGCAGGTCGATCGACAGGATCATCTGGATCAGGTTGGTGCCGACCGCGCGGTGGGTGATCTCGATGCCGACCGGGGGCCGGGTCGACCCCGACGTGTACTGCAGGTGCGAGACATCGTCGACATCGATATCCGTTGGGGTGAAATCGCTTTCGGCCGAGTCGGGAATCTCGTCCATGACGATGACGTGTGGGCGCCGGGCGGTGGGAAGTTTGGCGAGGAAGGCTTCGACGGCACCCGAGGCCGCGGCGGTGGTCAGCACGGCGGTCGGCGTCGCGTCGTTGAGTGCGGTGTCGAGACGCTCGGCGTGACCCGGCAACTCCGGGGCGAACAGCGGCACGGCGATGGCACCGGCCTTGATGGCGGCGAAGAAGCCGGCGACGTAGTCGAGGCCCTGCGGGGCGAGAATGGCGACCCGGTCACCACGGTCGGCCACCCGCTGCACATGCGCGCCGACGGCGCGCAACCGGCGCCCGAGCTGGGTCCAGGTCAGTTCGACGGCCCGCCCATCCCCCGGACCGGTGTAGTCCAGGTAGCGATACGCCACGGCATCGCCGACATTGACGACGTTGCGCTCGATGAGCGATATCAGCGTGACGCCGGCCGGCAACACCACGGCACCGTGCTGGTCCAGGCAGTCCTCGATCCGCAGCAGGCCCGGCGGAGGTTCGAACTCCTGGCGCGCCCCGCGATCCATGACCGCAGTGTAGGCACCGGGCGCCGGTACGCCGTGCACCTGCGGGTGCGGGTCGGGGGCTATCGTGAGGGCCGCATTCGCAGGACGACGCCGCTGGAGGAGCATGCCGAGCTGGATCGCCGAGTTGGTACGGCTCGACGGCGACGGCCACGATTTCCGCACCTCGATGGCCTACGGCGCCGGCCCACGACTGTTCGGCGGCCTGATCGCGGCGCAGGCGCTCGCGGCGGCCGGCGCCACCGTGGCACCCGACCGGCTCCCTCAGTCGCTGCATGCGTACTTCATCAAGGGCGGCCGGGTGGGCGTCGACATCGAGTTCAGCGTCGAGCTGACCCGGGACGGGCGGTCGTTCAACACCCGCCGGGTCACCGCGAGCCAGGACGGTGCCGCGATCTTCGAGATGCTGGCGTCCTTCCATCGGCCCGAGACCACGACGGACTGGCAGCGCAGCGAGCCGCCCGGGCTGGCCCTGGCCGACGCCACCAAGGTGACCGCCATCCCGGAACGCTGGGCCGACCACTTCGAGGCGCGGATGGCACCGGGCGGCCCGATCGACTGGCCGGTCCAGCCGTTCTGGTTCCGCACCCGGGAGCCGATCGAGGACGATCCGCTGCTGCGGGCCTGCGCCCTGACCTTCATCTCGGACGTGGGCCTGGTCTCCTCGGCGCGGCCACCGGGCCCGGAGTTGCCGGGCCCGGGCGGCGCGGCGAGCCTGGACCACGCCCTGTGGCTGCACCGGCCGGTCGATCCGCATCAGTGGCACCGCTACGAGGCGGTCGCGCTGACCCACAGCGACGCCCGTGGCCTGGCCCGCGGATCGATCACCGCCGCCGACGGCACGCTGGTCGCCAGCGTCGCCCAGGAGTCCCTCTGGCGGATCTGAGCCATCGGAAAACCGCACTTCAGAAGCCCATCCCGGCCGACACCGCAGATCGGGCCCGATCCGTGTTTAGACGTCCCCGAGTTGGGGAACAAACCCGCATTCGACGGCGTTGACGCGTCGGTCGAAAGGAAATTAATCCGAAAGGCGTGAATTCATGACCGTTGACTACGACGCTCCCCGACGCACCCAGGTCGAGCCTGAGGAAGAGTCGTTGGAGGACCTCGCGGGACGGCGCAACGATGCGGCGACCGCCGTGCTCGATGTCGATGATTCCGACGTCGCGGAGTCCTACGAGTTGCCCGGCGCCGACCTGTCCGACGAAGAGCTGGTCGTGCGCGTCATCCCGAAGCAGGCCGACGAGTTCACCTGCAGCAGCTGTTTTCTCGTCCACCACCGCAGCCGCCTGGCCGACGCCGGGTCGATGGTCTGCACCGACTGCGCCTGATCCCGCACGACCGGGTGGGCCCTCGGCACCGCCCACCATGGTCCACAATGTCCGAGTGCCGAGCGTTACGAGCCGATTGGTGCCGCTGATCCTGCGGCTGACCGGGCGCGGTACGGACCTGGAGAGTGCGGACGCCGCCCGCCGACACCTGGCCGATCGGGCGCTGCGCCCGCTGCCCTTCGGGCCGCCACGCCGCCTGCGCCGCGACGTCGAGGTGACGGTCTCCCACGATCACGACTGGCCGGTGTACACCGTCACCCCCACCGGGGCGCCCGCCCGGCACCGGGCCGTCTACGTCCACGGCGGCGGATGGGTCAACGAGATCGACGCCGCCCACTGGCGATTCGTCGCCGAACTCGCCGTCGCATCCCGCACCGTGGTCCGGGTGCCGATCTACCCGCTGGTGCCGTGGGGCACCGCCGAGGAGGTCGTGCCCTGGGTGGCCGGGCTGGTACGCGACGATATCGATGAGGCCGGCGCGCCGAACAGTTACCTGCTCGGCGACTCCGCCGGCGGACAGATCGCGCTGTCGGCGGCGATCTGGTTGCGCGACAACGGTCTGCACCAGCCGCGGCGGGTGTTCCTGATCGCACCGGCGCTGGACCTGACCCTCGGCAACCCGGCGATCCCGGCGGTGGAACCGACGGACCCCTGGTTGTCGAGCGCCGGTGTGCACGAATACGTCCGGCACTGGCGAGGCGAGCTGGCGATAGCGGACCCGCTCGTCAGCCCGCTCGCCGACGCCCTGACCGGGCTGACCGCCATCACGATGTTCAGCGGCACCCGCGACATCCTCAACCCCGACGCCCGGCTACTGGCCGAGAAGGCCCGCCGGGCCGGGGTTGACATCGACTACGTCGAGGGCGCCGAGATGGTGCACGTCTATCCGCTGCTGCCGATCCCGGAGGGCCGGGCCGCCCGACAGCGCATCGCCGACACCATCGCGGCACCGTCCTGACCGGGCCGTCCTGACCGGGCTAGGCGATGACGCGGATCAGGTACGGGGCCATGTCGGTGGTGCGCACCGGTGACACCGCCACAGCCTTGTCGGTGACCTCGAGCATCTGGTTGTTGCCCAGGAACATCGCGACGCTCTGGGTGCCGTTGGGACCGTAGAAGATCAGGTCGCCCGGCAGCGCCTGGGCGGGGGTCACCTTCTGGCCGACCTGGTACATGTCCCCCGACGAGCGCGGCAGCTTGGCCCCCACGCCGGCGTAGATGTACTGGATCAGGCCCGAGGAGTCGAACCCCACCTTCGTCGCACCGGTGTCCTTGCCCAGGGTCGGCCCGTTGATGTCGCCGCCCGCCCACGAATAGGGCACCCCGACCTGGGCCATGCCACGGTCGATCACGATCTTGACGTACTGGTCGCGGCTGACCGGGGCGGCCTGGGCCTGCCCGGCCACCAGGCCGGGAATCGCCAGCAACGTCGCCAACAGCATCGCCATGCTGATCAACAAGGCGTACGAGCGCTTCATCATCTTCTCCATCTCTTCGGGCGTGGTGGCGAATTGCTGATTCGACCGTCCCGCCCACTCTCATCCCCGATGACCGGACCGCGTCAAGCAAAGCCGCTTCCGTCCACATGGGTCACTACAGTCACTTCTACAGCAAACGCCGAGTGCCCGGCCACCCGAATCCGTGGGCGTGCAGGGGTTTTGTCCGAACCGTGACACAACGGTGTCCGAAGCGCCGCCCAATGTCGGCCGAACAGTTGCCGTTTCGGACCGGCCCATTGGTGTGATGTTGTGCGCCAGCATGTTTGGCCGGATATGGCGGCGCCGTGCCCGCGCGGCCTTATGCTGGCCGCCATGACCGAGCCCGGTGTCGAGGTGCACGCCGCCGTCTTCGCTGCGCCGGATCGGGTGTGGGACCTGGTCAGCGACATCACCCTGATGCCGACCTTCAGCGCGGAGTTGCAGAGCGTTGAATGGGCCGACGGGTTCGACGGGCCGGCCCTCGGCGCGGAGTTCCTGGGCGCCAACCGGCACCCCGCGATCGGCGACTGGACGACCCGTTCCCGCATCGTCGAGTTCGACCCGCCCCGGGTGTTCGCGTGGGCGGTGGGTGATCCCGCGGCCCCGGCGGCGGTGTGGCGATTCGAGCTGACCCCAGCAACCGATGGGACGCGGCTGCGCTACACCGCGCGGATGGGGCCCGGAAAGTCTGGTGTGACGATGCTGATCGACCGTGAGCCCGACCGCGCGGCGGACATCGTCGCCCGCAGGCTGCGTCAGTGGCTGGCGGGGATGGCGGCCACCGTGGCCGGCGTCAAGGAACTGGCCGAGGCGGGCCGCTAGCGCCTGCGGTCGCGGACCTTGTACGTCGACGGCCAGGACTTGCGGGTGTCGTCCCCGGTCAACGGAATGCCCATCCCGCCGACCCGGACGTCGTAGGCCTCCTTGCCCGCGCCGACCTCACGATTGGCGTGTTCGGTCGCCAGGTAGTACAGCTCGTCGATCGCCGCCTCGGAGTAGGCCACGAACGAGGTCTCCCGGACGACGTCGTCGCCGGGAGCCATCCGGCCGGGCAGCACCCGGGTCGCCAGCGCCGCAAGGCCCATGAGCGAGAACGGGATCACCCAGTAGAACAGGAAGGACAGCGGGGTCCGGGTGTCGAGGATGGTGGCCTCGCCCTGCACGATCGGCGGGATGGCCGACGACACCGTCATCCCCGCGAACGCGGCGACCCAGATCCAGGTCAGCACCAGGGTGATCCGCCCGAAGACCGCGCTGTTGACCACCTCGTCGGGCTGGTCGGCCGCGGCGAACTCGCGCACGAACGGTCGGCCGACCAACACCCCGACCAGGGCCACCAGGAAGATGCCGACATTGCTCAGCGGCTGCAGCCAGCGCTCCATGAAGTCCCGGCTCACCGTGAAGGTGAGGATGGTCAGCGCGAGAAATGTTGCGACGGCGCCGATTTCAAAGGTGACGCCCGGCACCCGGCGGATCCGCCCGAGCGTCAGCCCGGTGACGGCGATCGCCAGCGCGATCAGGACCGCGGTCTCGAACGGCACGTTGCCGACAAGCACCCAGTAGACGATCCAGGGCGCGAAACCGATGACGATGCTCACGGTCGTTCAGTGTATGGCGAGCCGACCTGCGGGTACCCGGTGCCGTGAGCCAAACCAGCCAACGCCAACTCGGCGATTCCGACAGCCCCATCGAGGACGAACTCGAAGACGCCTTCACCCGGATGGTCGACGAGGGCAGCCAGCGGTTGCACCGCAGCTGGCGCGAGGTTCTGGTCACCGGCTTCTTCGGCGGCACCGAGGTGTCGATGGGTGTGCTGGCCTACCTGTCCGTGCTGCACGCCACCGGCGATCCGCTGCTCGCGGGGCTGGCGTTCGCCATCGGCTTCCTGGCCCTGCTGCTCGGCCGCAGCGAGCTGTTCACCGAGGGATTCCTGGTCCCGGTCACCACGGTGGCCGCCGGGCGCGCCAGCGTCGCCCAACTGGCCAAGCTGTGGAGCGGCACGCTGCTGGCCAACCTGGTCGGCGGGTGGCTGATCATGTGGCTGATCGTCACGGCCTTCCCCAAGCTGCGCGCGCAGACCATCGAGTCGGCCGCGCATTACGCCACCGCCCCGCTGACCGTGCAGAACCTGGCGCTGGCCGTCCTGGGCGGCATGGCCATCACGCTGATGACCCGCATGCAGCACGGCACCGACTCGATGCCGGGAAAGATCGCCGCCGCGGTCGCCGGGGCGTTTCTGCTCGCCGGGCTGCAGCTGTTTCACTCGATCCTCGACTCGCTGCTGATCTTCGGCGCGCTGGCCACCGGCGAGGCGCCGTTCGGCTATCTCGACTGGCTGTACTGGTTCGGCTACACCATCGTCGGCAACGTGGCCGGTGGGCTGCTACTGGTGACGCTGCTGCGGTTGCTGCGTAGCAAGGAACGGCTCAAGGACGAGCGGCGTTCGGCCCGGAATCAGGTTCAGGCTCAGGCCATCTCGAAGCGGTAGCCGTCTCCGGCCGGGACGACGTGACCCGCCGAGGTCCCGGCGAAGTGGGTGCCGAGCACCAGGGCCTTGGTCGCGGCCGCGGTCGCCAGGAACTCCCGCCGGGCCGACCGGGCAAGATCGGGATCGCCGTCCCCGGTCGCCGTCCACTCCGGGTGGCCGCACTGCACCGGATGGTGCACCACGTCCCCGGTGATCACGCAATCGTCACCGATCCACACGCACATGTGCCCGGGAGTGTGTCCGGGTGTCATCCGCAGCTGCACCCCGGGCGCGATGGTCCGGTCGGCCGCCACGGTGTCGACCAGCCCGGCGTCGAGCACCGGCCGCACCGAGTCGTCGAACGCGGGCGCATGCATCGGATCGGCCGAGTCCGACCAGAACTCGATGTCGCCCGCCCCGAACAGGTACCGGGCCCGCGGAAAGGTCGGCGTCCACTCCCCGTCGACCAGGGTGGTGTTCCAGCCGACATGGTCGACGTGCAGGTGCGTGCAGACCACCATGTCGACGGTGTCGGGGTCGAACCCGGCCGCGGCGAGATCGGCGAGGAACGGGCGGCTCTGCTGGTCGAACATCGGGACCAGCGGGCGCTGCTTGTCGTTGCCCGCGCAGGTGTCGACGATGATTCGGGACCCGCCCGCCTCGATGAGGAACGAGTGGATGCTGATGAGCAGCATGCCGGCGTCGACGAACGGCGCCAGTGCCGGCTCGGCGGCCAGATCCGCCGGGGTCGCCCCCGTGAAGAACTCGACGGGCAGCGGGACCACCTGCTCGACGACCCGCGAGACGCGTACCTCTCCGAATTCCCAGGACATCCGTCGAACCTAGCCCAGCACCAGCATCGCGACGTGCAGGGAAGTCCGGGATTCCGCGTCGTCGAGATCGACGCCCAGCACCCGTTGCAGCGCGTCGAGCCGGGAGTACAGCGTCGGGCGGGACATGTGCAGCGTGCGGGCCAGTTCGGCCTTGTTGCCACCGGCCTGCAGAAAGCCGCCCAACAGATCGAACAGTTCGTCGCCGTGTTTGGCGCGATGGGTGAGCAGGCCGGCGAGTTCGGTCTCGGCGAACGTCTGCACCCGCGGGTCCGAGCGGATCAACGAGATGAGCCCGCGCAGCCGGGTGTCGGCCGCCCGGTGAAACGGCTTGTCCCCGTTCGGCCCCCGACCGCTCAGCGACATCGCCACCTCGGCCACGTGGGCGGCCTCCCCCAGTCCGCCCACGGCGTCGATCAGCCGACTGGACTCCGGGCCCACGCCGATCCGGCAGTCACCGACACCGTCGAGACGCCCGACGGCGCGCCGGATCTCGGTGCAGACCTCGGTGAGCACCGCGTCCAGGGAGCCGGCCGCCGCGGTGGTCCGTTGCGGGGCCAGCACCAGGTCGATCTGGCCGTCGTCGCGGCTGGCGGCCAGCCCGGTGTGGCCCGCCGAGCGAATCGCGTGCATGACCGCGTCCAGGGTCCGGACCCGGCGCTGCTGCACCAGCACCGGATCGGTGCCCGCGCTCTCCGAGAGCCGGGCGGTCATCGGCACGTAGGTCAGTGCCGGTCGCAGCCCCAGCGCGTGTGCGCGAGCCGTCGCCTCCGCCTCGTCGAGGATGCGACCGCGGCGCAGGTCGTCGACCAGGCCGCTCTGTGCGCGCAACTCCAGCGACGAGCGGTTCTGCTCGACCATCCGGTGCAGGGCCAGCGCCTGGGCGGCCCGCTCCAGTGTCATCACCGTGCGGGCGTCCGCGTCGGCGACCTCCGGCGCGATCAGCCGCCCCCACTCCTCGCGGTACGGTCCGACCGGGCGTGCGGTCCAGGACGTCAGCCGCGACCGGCGCTGCCAGTCGTCCAGCAGCACCGCGGCGGGCATCCCGTGCCCGGCGAAGGCGAGCACCTGACGGTTGAGGTCCTCCAGCACGATCGGGGTGTCGAGCATGTCGGCGGCCTCGTCGAGGATCTGCTCGATCGACGCCCGCCGCATGCTCAGCGCGGTGAACGCCTCGTGCACCCGTTGGCCGTAGGCGACCTCCGCGTACTGGTCGGCGACGATCGTCCGGTGCACCTGCTCGGTGACGTCGACGAACCGGACCCGGCGGTGCAGCACCACGACCGGCAACGACAGTGTGCGGCCGGCCCGCAGGACGGAGTCCGGGATCCGGTCGATGTGCAGCCCGAGCTCGATCACCACACCGACCGCGCCGGCCCGGGCCAGACCGGGCAGGTAGTCGTCGCGGTGGGCCGGGTCGGTCAGCGCCTGCCCGGTGGTCAGCACCACTTCCCCGCCGGTGAGCAGCCCGGACAGATCGGCCAGATCGCTCACGTGCACCCACCGCACCGGCCGGTCCAGCGGCCCGTCGCAGACCACCTCCGGATCGCCGGCCCGCACCACCGCCAGCTCCAGGATCTGGCCTAGCGTCGGCTGCATCGACATAGTGTAAGACAATTCCGGAAATCTATTACAGGGTGTCGTCCCAGCGCGGAGGTTCCCGCCCCCAGACTGAAAGCCATGACACTCACCGCGCTCAACACCCGCGTCCGCACCATCGGCCACTGGGCCGACGGCAAGAACTTCGCCGGCAGCAGCGACCGGTCGGCCCCGGTCACCAACCCGGCCACCGGGCAGGTCACCGGTCAGGTGGCGCTGGCCGACGTCGCCGACGCCCGCGCGGTCATCGACGCGGCACGCGCCGCGTTCCCGGCCTGGCGCGACACCTCGCTGGCCAAGCGGACCACCGTGCTGTTCGCATTCCGCGAGCTGCTCAACGCGCGCAAGGGGGAACTGGCCGCCATCATCACCAGCGAGCACGGCAAGGTGCTCTCCGATGCGCTCGGTGAGGTGTCCCGCGGCCAGGAGGTCGTCGAATTCGCTTGCGGCATCGCGCATCTGCTCAAGGGTGGGATGACTGAGAACGCCTCGACCAACGTCGACGTGGCCTCGATCCGCCAACCACTCGGGCCGGTGGCCGTCATCTCCCCGTTCAACTTCCCGGCCATGGTGCCGATGTGGTTCTTCCCGATCGCGATCGCCGCCGGCAACACCGTGGTGCTCAAGCCCTCGGAGAAGGACCCGTCGGCCGCGCTGTGGATCGCCAACCTGTGGGCCGAAGCCGGCCTGCCAGCCGGTGTCTTCAACGTGCTGCAGGGCGACAAGGTGGCCGTCGACGAACTGCTGACCAACCCCGCCGTCAAGGCGGTGTCGTTCGTCGGGTCGACCCCGATCGCGCAGTACGTCTACTCCACCGGAACCCTGCACGGGAAGCGGGTCCAGGCCCTCGGCGGCGCGAAGAACCACGCCGTGGTGCTGCCCGACGCCGACCTCGACCTGGCCGCCGACGCGATGGTCAACGCCGGCTTCGGCTCGGCGGGCGAACGGTGCATGGCCATCTCGGCGCTGGTCGCCGTGGGTGATATCGCCGACGAACTGGTGGCCAAGATCGCCGAACGCACGCGGACCCTCAAGATCGGTGACGGCACCCGCGACAGCGATATGGGACCGCTGGTCACCAGGGCGCACCGCGACCGGGTCGCCTCCTACATCGACGCCGCCGAGGCCGACGGCGCGACCATCGTCGTCGACGGCCGCGGCACCCAGGTCGATGGAGAGGAAGCCGGCTTCTGGCTGGGCCCCACCCTGATCGACCACGTCACCACCGACATGAGCGTCTACACCGACGAGATCTTCGGACCGGTGCTGTCGGTGGTCCGCGTCGAGACCTACGACGAGGCCCTCGAACTCATCAACTCCGGGCCGTTCGGCAACGGCACGGCGATCTTCACCAACGACGGCGGCGCCGCTCGCCGGTTCCAGAACGAGGTCGAGGTCGGCATGGTCGGCATCAACGTGCCGATCCCGGTGCCCACCGCGTACTACAGTTTCGGCGGCTGGAAGAGCTCGCTGTTCGGCGACACCCACGCACACGGCGCCGAGGGCGTGCACTTCTTCACCCGTGGCAAGGTTGTGACGACCCGCTGGCTCGACCCCTCTCATGGCGGCATCAACCTCGGCTTCCCGCAGAACAACTGAGCCCGAAAGAGGCAACACACACTCATGACCGCAACGACTTCGCACCTGCTGCCCAACGGCCTGGACGCCGAGACCGCCCGCGCCGAGGCCGCCCGTGCCTACGAGCTGGATCGTCAGCACGTCTTCCACTCCTGGTCGGCTCAGGCGCAGATCAAGCCGATGACCGTCGTGGCCTCGGAGGGCTCCTACATCTGGGACGGCGACGGCAACAAGCTGCTGGACTTCTCCGGCCAGCTGGTGTTCACCAACATCGGCCACCAGCACCCGAAAGTCGTTGCCGCCATCGCCGAGCAGGCCGCCAAGCTGTGCACCATCGCCCCGCAGCACGCCAACTCCGCCCGGTCGGAGGCCGCCCGGCTGATCGCCG
The DNA here is from genome assembly GCA_964535335.1 of uncultured Mycobacterium sp. Classification (GTDB taxonomy): domain Bacteria; phylum Actinomycetota; class Actinomycetes; order Mycobacteriales; family Mycobacteriaceae; genus Mycobacterium. The sequence goes on along the minus strand of CAZHUU010000004.1, from coordinate 11,106 downwards.
AGCGCACCCCGGGTGATCTGAACAAGGTGTTCTTCACCAACGGTGGCGCCGATGCCGTCGAGCACGCGGTGCGGATGGCTCGGCTGCACACCGGCCGGCGCAAGGTGCTCTCCCGGTACCGCTCGTACCACGGTGGCACCGACACCGCGATCAACCTGACCGGTGACCCGCGCCGCTATCCCAACGACTACGGCAGCAGCGGCGTCGTGCACTTCAACGGCCCGTTCCTGTACCGGTCGTCGTTCCATGCCGAGACCGAGCAGCAGGAGTCCGAGCGCGCGCTCGACTACCTGGACCGGCTGATCCAGCACGAGGGCGCGGACTCGATCGCGGCCATCATCCTGGAGTCGGTGCCGGGCACCGCCGGCATCATGGTGCCGCCGCCCGGCTATATGGCCGGTGTCCGGGAGATCTGCAACCGCTACGGCATCGTGATGATCGCCGACGAGGTGATGGCGGGCTTCGGCCGAACCGGAAAGTGGTTCGCCATCGACCATTTCGACGTGGTGCCCGACCTGATGACGTTCGCCAAGGGTGTCACCTCCGGCTATGTGCCGCTCGGTGGCGTGGCCATCAACGACGCGATCGCGGCGACCTTCGCCAACCGTGCCTACCCCGGTGGGCTGACCTACTCCGGTCACCCGCTGGCCTGCGCGGCAGCGGTCGCGACCATCAATGCGATGGAGGACGAGGGCATGGTGGCCAACGCCGCGCGCCTCGGTGAGACGGTGCTCGGCCCGGGTCTGCGTGAGTTGGCGCAGCGGCATCCGTCGGTCGGTGAGGTCCGCGGTCTCGGGGTGTTCTGGGCGATCGAGCTAGTGGCTAACCAGGCCACCCGCGAGCCGCTGGCTCCGTACGGCGCATCCAGCGACGCGATGAACGCCGTCATCGCGGCCTGCAAGTCCGGTGGCCTGCTGCCGTTCGCCAACTTCAACCGGATCCATGCGGTGCCCGCCTGCAACATCACCGACGCCGAGGTGGCCGAGGGCCTGGCGATCCTGGACAAGGCGCTCGACGTAGCCGACACCCACGTCACCGGCTGAGGCGCATACTGGGGCGGTGAACGCCATGGTCCAGCAGCTGGCCGCCACCGATCCGGCGATGCTGGCCGACGCCGTCGCCGGGCTCACCGACACCAGCCCGGTCACCTTCCTCGTCGACGACGACGCGGTGAGCTACCTGCCGGACGGCGACGTGATCCGGGTCCTGCCCGGCCGCGCCGACGGGGCCACCGAGGTACGGCTGAGCAGACTGGCCTGGGATGACCTGGTGGGTCAGGTGCGCACCATGATGAGTCTGCTCATCACCGGAGAACTGGCGGTCGAGCGCGGCACCCTCGAACACCTCGGGGACTGGGACCCGGTGCTGAAGTACCTGCACGCCGGAATCCCGCCCTACCGCCCGGACCGAGCGGATCTGCGCGGGCGCGACCCGTTGGCGTCCTACACCCTGGCCGATGACGACGAGGAGATGCGCGCGCAGTTGCAGACCATGGGGTACCTGCATGTGCGCTCGGTGTTCTCCGCCGAGGAGATGGCCGCCGCCAACGCCGAGATCGACCGGCTGGCCGCGCTGGCCCGGCCCGGCGACGACGAATCCTGGTGGGTGACCGACGAAGCCGGTGACAGCGCGCTGTGCCGACTGGTCTACGTCTCGTTGCGCTCCCCGGTGCTGGCCGCCCTGGAGGACGACGCCCGGATCCACCGCCTCGGCGCGCTGCTCGACCCGGCGCTGCGCGCGGCCCCGGACCGGATGGAGGGCGCCGCCGTGCTCCTGAAGGTGCCGGGCAAGACCAGTGGGCTGTCCAACATCCCCTGGCATCAGGACTGCGGGCTGGGCGGGCACGGGATCATCTGCCCGGCCGTCGGGATCGGCATCCAGCTCACCGGGTCCAGCGCGGAGACCGGCAATCTGCAGGTGATTCCCGGTAGCCACGGCCAGGCGGTGCACTACCGGTGGATGCAGCGACTCGAGGACCTGCCCTACGTCAGCATCGACACCGAACCCGGTGACGTCACCATCCACATCCAGGACGTCATGCACGCCTCACCGCGGCCGACCGGCGCCGGCGGCAGGCGCACCATGTACGTCACCTACTACCCGGAAGCGCTGTGGGAGCACGTCGGCCCCGGCGAGGCCTACAACGACGTGGTGCGCAACCGCACCGAACAGGTCGCGCGGCTGCAGTAGCTCGCTGGTAAGCGCACTCAGTAGGGGGATGTGTGCTGGGTGAGGATGAACAGCACCAAGCCCAGGCACAACAGCGCGTTCAGGGCGATGATGGTGGCTGCAACCAGGATCAGGCCATGGGTGCAGCGACGTTGGGTCTTGCCACGCTTGGAGCGGCGCTTCTCGTTGAGCAGCTGAGTGACCGTCAGGGCGAAGCCGACGTCGACCAGTTCGTCCTCGGTGGCCGGGCGGCCCATGGAGATCTCGCGGATGCGCTCCGGCGCGATACCGACACCGACCTCCGCGAAGCGCCGGCTCATCCGTCGGGACTGCCGGTGACCGACGGCCCGGTCTCCCTGCCATACCGGACCGGACCAGGTCGTCATAGTTGCAGGATCGTAGTTCCGGATGCCCGCGCCCGCATGCGGAATTGACGGGTGCGTGTCAACGATGCACCGCCGACGCATCGCCGCCGAACTGCAACCGCAATTCTCTCTTGAGTACCTTGCCGGTTGCATTGCGCGGCAACTCGGCGACGTACTCGACCCCGGTCGGGCACTTGAAGTGCGCCAGGCGTTCCCGGGCGAAGGAGATCAGCGCATCGTGGCTCACGTCGTAGCCGTCCTCGAGAACGACAACCGCGATCGGCGTCTCCTCCCACTTGGGGTGCGGAACTCCCACCACGGCGACTTCGCGGACGGCCTCGTGCCGCCACAGCACCTGCTCGACCTCGATCGGGTAGACGTTCTCACCGCCGGTGATGATCATGTCCTTCTTGCGGTCGACCAGCGTGATGAAACCTTCGTCGTCGACCCGGCCCATGTCGCCGGTGTGAAACCAGCCGCCGCGGAACGCCTCGGCCGTCGCCTCCGGCAACCCCCAGTAGCCGACGAAGACGTTTGGCCCGCGCACCACGAGTTCGCCGACCTCGCCGGCGGGGACTTCCCGGTCGTTCTCGTCGACGATCCGGGTCTGCAGATAGAACAACGGCCGGCCGATGGACCCCGCCTTCTCCTTCACGTGATCGGCGTCGAGCAGCGTCGCGCCGGGGGCGGTCTCGGTCATGCCGAACCCCTCCTGAAAAGGCACGCCGCGGTCCTGGAAGTACTCCAGCACCGGCAGCGGACAGGGCGCACCGCCGGTGATCGCCAGCTCGAGCGAAGACAGGTCGTAGTTTTCGAAATCGGGCACCGTCATCAGCGCGGTCCACATCACCGGAAGCAGGAACTGCACGGTCACGCGTTCGTTCGCCATCGCCGCCAACGTTTGCGTGGCATCGAAGGACGGCAGGATCGTGACGGTACCGCCGACGTACATCAGCGGCAGAGTGGGGCAACCCAGCGCCCCGATGTGAAACATCGGTGCGACGGTGACCGTCCGGTCGCTCGCACGGATCATGCCGGAGTTGAGATAGTTGATGGCATTCCACAACAGGTTGTCGTGGGTCAACATCACGCCCTTCGGCCGGCCCGTCGTGCCGGAGGTGTACATCAGCATGGCGACGTCACTTCCGGCCACCTCCATGCCGAGCGCCCGCGGTTCGCCCGACTCCACGAGGGCCTCGTAGTCGACAACGCCGGCAGAATGCTTGCCGCCCACCGTCACACCGACCCGCACCCGCACGCCTTCGGCGTCGAGGGCGTCGCGGGCCAGTTGCGACAGGGAATCCGACCAGACGAAGATGTCGGCGCCGGAGTCGGCCAACAGGTAGGCGATCTCGAGTGGGGCCAGCCGATAGTTCATGGGCAGGAAGATCGCGCCGAGTTTTGCGGTGGCGAAGAGCAATTCGAGGAACTCGGCGCTGTTGTACTGCAGGGTGGCCACCCGGTCCCCCCGGCGCACGCCAAGTTTGCGTAGTGCGGAGGCCAGCTTGTCAGTGCGCCGATCGAACTCGGCGTAGCTGATCCGCCGCTCGCCGTCGACGATCGCGATGTGGTCGCCGTGGTAGTAGGCCCGCCGGGTGATCCAGTGCCCGATTCCGCCGATGACCTCGTGAACGTCGCGCGTCTCCATGACCCACCCCTGGTCGCAGTTCGACTCAGTATCGACCTCACGGCCGCCCTCGGGGGTTGAAAACGCAACTACAAGCCCGGCTGGTCCTCGATGATGCCGAGCCAGATCTGCGCGGCGTCGATGGCGACCTTCTCACTGATGAACGCGTGCTGGGTTCCGGTGTAGATGTCGCGGAACGCGCGCTCGAGGCGGCTGCCCTCCCGGATCGAGGTGGTGCCCGCCGCCAGATGCGCCCACTCGGCGCAACGCCGCGCCACACCGGTGGCGTAGACCGCGGCCGCGCGCATGTCCGCGCGCAGCGTCGGGGTCAGCTCCTGCCCCGCGGCGACCACCGCCTCGGCGGTGCTGAAGGCGTCCAGGATCAGCAGCCGCGCCGCCCGCCACTCCGAGACGTGCAGCGCCAGGTCCTTCTGGAAGGTGGGCCTGCTGGCCAGCGACGCCATGTCGCTCATTCGGAACTTCGTGGCCGCCAGCTCCTGGACGTCGTCGAGCATGCTCTTGGCCACCCCGAGCGCCCACGAGGCGTGACCGGCCGCCGTCACCGGCATCAGCCCCATCCGGGTGGCCGGTGAGCCACCCCGGTGCGGCGTGTGCGAGAACAGCGGGAAGGTCCGCCTCGTCGGCACGAACACGTCCTCCACGCTGTAGTCGTAGGAGCCGGTTCCCTTGAGGCCCTGAACATGCCAGCCGTCCTTGAAGATGATCTCGTCGCGCGGGATCACCGCCACCTGCATCTCGGGCAGGCCGTCGGGCGCCATTCTCGGCTGGCCGTCGTCCATCGGGAAGAACCCGGCGCAGACGTACTCGGCGTGCCCGGTGCCGGAACCGAAACTCCACGACCCGGTCAGCCGGTACCCGCCGTCGACAACGACGCCCTGCCCGTTAGGGAAGAACTGGCCGCCCATCGTGACGTGGTTGTCGTTGGCGGTGAACACCTCGGCGAAACCGTCGTCCGGCAGGTAGGCCGCCGCGGCGAACGACGACGGCAGGTTCGCGATGCCGATCCAGCCGAACGAGCCGTCCTGCCAGGCCATCTCGATCCAGGTCTCGATCATCTCGGCGAACGACGGTTCGGCCCCGCCCGCCTGGACCGGATTGAACGACGACATCAGGCCGCTGGCCCACATCTCCTCGACCAGGGCCGGGGTGAGCGTGCGATTGCGCTCGGATGGCGCCGCCTCGGCGGCCACCAGATCGCGCATGCCCCGGGCCGCTGCCAGCACCTGGTCCCCGGCCTCGATTGTCGACGTCATCGGCGGTCTCCGATCTCGTTGCGGCGGCGATGCACGGCCAGTGAACAACTCTGGAAAACTGTATAGACCCGATCGACCGGTGGGGCAAGGAACTACGACCAGGCGACGTCGTTCGCGGCGAGGGTGCGCGCCGTGCGTCCCGGTGCCGACTGGTAGCGCCAGTAGAGATTGGTGTGCGCGATCACCTGGTCCGGCGCCGGCGTGCCCCACTCGGTGGCGTCTTCGGTGGTGTGAGCGTCGGTGACCAGGGTGACGTCGTAGCCACGGGCGAAACCGCCGTGGATGGTGCAGCGCACGCACTGGTCGGTCTGCGCGCCGGTGACCACCAGGTGTCCGACGCCGAGGTCGTTCAGTACCGACTCCAGTGAAGTGGCCTCGAAGGCGTCACCAAAGTTCTTTCCCACGATCTGGTCGGTGCTCGCCGGCCTCAACTCGGGAACGATTCGCCATTCGTCGCTACCCTCGGCGAGATCATCGTCAGAGTGCTGGACCCAGACCACCGGCACCCCAGCGTCGCGGGCCCGGTCGACCAACGCCGCGATGGTCGCGACCACCCTGTCGCGCTCGTGGGCGCGGGCTACGACGTCGTTCTGGACGTCGACGACGAGCAGCGCGGTGTTGGGCCGGTTCTCGAGTGTCGTCACGGGCTTCGAGCGTAGTTCGCGGGGCCTGCTGAGCAGCCACAGTTCACACGAGCGACTCTTCGGGCTCCCCTGGCTGAAACATGCCGATGCCACACTGCGGTCCTCAAGGCTGTCGGAGAACCAGGGAGCGGGTCATGACCGATGTCGTCGTAGGCAGTGTCGACGGGAGCGCATCGGCACCGTCGCACGCGCCCCACGAGCACAGCCGCACCGGCCTGTCCCCCGACGCGCTTCGCCGCGCCATCAGCGACCACCTCACCTACTCCATCGCCCGGCCGACCGCCGCGCTGACCACCGAGCACTACTACCGCGCGCTGGCACTGGCGGTGCGCGACCGGATGCAGCAGCGCTGGATGGCCACCACCCAGGACTGGCTGGAGAAGTCCGACAAGGTGACCTGCTACCTGTCGGCGGAGTTCCTGATGGGTCCGCAACTCGGCAACAACCTGCTCAACCTCGGCATCGAGAGCCAGGCCCGCGAGGCGCTCGCCGAACTTGGTCAGGAACTCGACGAGATCATCGCCTGCGAGGAGGAGCCCGGACTGGGTAACGGCGGCCTGGGCCGGCTCGCCGCCTGCTACCTGGACTCGCTGGCCACCCTGCAGCGGCCGTCGATCGGGTACGGCATCCGCTACGAGTTCGGGATCTTCGACCAGGAGATCCACGAGGGCTGGCAGGTCGAGAAGACCGACAACTGGCTGGTGCGCGGCAACCCGTGGGAGATCGACAAGCCGGACGCCAGCTACATCGTCAACTGGGGCGGCCACACCGAACAGTACGAGGACCTGGCCGGCCATCACCGCGTCCGCTGGATCCCGGCCCAGGTGATCAAGGGGGTGTCCTATGACACGCCCATCCAGGGCTATGGCGTCAACACCTGCAACACGTTGACCCTGTGGAGCGCGCGGTCCGTCGAATCCTTCGCGCTGGAGGCCTTCCACACCGGCGCCTTCTACAAGGCCGTCGAGGAGGAAGTGGCCGCCGAGAAGGCGTCCAAGGTGCTCTACCCCGACGACGAGCCCGACGCCGGGAAACGGCTTCGGCTGCAACAGCAGTACTTCTTCGTCTCCTGCTCACTGCAGGACATCGTGCGCATCCACACCGAGCGCGCCGGGCTGCCGCTGTCCGCACTGCCGGACAAGTGGGCGATCCAACTCAACGACACCCACCCCTCGATCGCGGTGGCCGAGTTGATGCGGTTGCTCATCGACGATCACCACCTGGGTTGGGACGAGGCGTGGGCGATCACGCTGGAGACCTTCGCCTACACCAACCACACGCTGCTGCCCGAGGCGCTGGAGACCTGGCCGCTGGGCCTCTTCGGGGAATCCCTGCCCCGCCATCTCGAACTCATCTATGAGATCAACGAACGCTTCCTCGACGAGGTGCGCTCGCGGTTCCCCGGCGACGAGGACCGCATGGCGCGGATGTCCCTGATCGGCGAGGACCACGGCAAGTGCGTGCGGATGGCGCATCTCGCGACCGTCGGCAGCCACGCGATCAACGGCGTCGCGGCCCTGCACTCGGAGTTGCTGAAAGCCAGTGTGCTCAAGGACTTCTACGAGTTGTGGCCCGGACGCTTCGGCAACGTTACCAACGGTGTGACACCACGCCGGTTTCTGGCCCTGTCCAATCCCGGTCTGCGCGCGCTGCTCGACGAGACGATCGGCGACGGCTGGCTGACCGATCTCGACCAGATGCGCCGGCTGGAGAACTTCGTGGAGGATCCGGCGTTCCGGGCGCGCTGGCGGGAAGTCAAACGCACCAACAAGCGCCGCCTCGCCGAGTTCGTCCACGCCACCACCGGCATCGAACTGGACCACACCTGGATGTTCGATATCCAGGTCAAGCGAATCCACGAATACAAGCGCCAGCACCTCAACGTCCTGCACATCATCACGCTGTACAACCGGCTCAAGCAGAATCCCAGCTTCGCGATCGCGCCACGCGCCTTCATCTTCGGCGGCAAGGCCGCGCCCGGCTACTTCATGGCCAAGCGGATCATCCGGCTCATCACCGCCGTTGGCGCCACGGTGAACAACGATCCCGACGTCAACCGCTTCATGAAAGTGGTGTTCCTGCCGAACTTCAACGTGCAGAACGCCCACCTGATCTACCCGGCGGCCAACCTCTCCGAGCAGATCTCCACGGCCGGCAAGGAGGCCTCCGGCACCGGCAACATGAAGTTCATGATGAACGGCGCGCTGACCATCGGCACGCTCGACGGCGCCAACGTGGAGATCCGCGAAGAGGCCGGCGCCGAGAACTTCTTCCTGTTCGGTCTCAGCGTCGAGGAGGTCGAGCGCATCAAGGCCGACGGCTACCGGCCGGGCGCCTACATCGAACGCGACCGCGAGTTGGCCGAGGTGCTCGAACTCATCCTCGACGGGGTGTTCACCCACGGCGATACCGAGGTGTTGCGCCCGGTGGTGGACAACCTGCTGCACCACGACCCGTTCCTGGTGCTGGCCGACTACCGCTCCTACATCGACTGCCAGCGCAAGGTCAGCGCCGCCTGGCTCGATGACGACACCTGGTCGCGGATGTCGATCATCAACGCGGCGCGCAGCGGGAAGTTCTCCTCGGACCGCGCGATCGAGCAGTATTGCGACGACATCTGGAACGTCGACCCGATGCCGGTGACGCTGTAGCCGCTCAGTCCTCCGACTCGTTGGGGCAGATCACGTCGACGTAGACGGTCGAACCCTGGGGCACCGACTGGCCGGACCGGTCCGGGTTGTGGAACGCCGTGACCCGGCACCCCGACAGTGGCGGCGAGGAGTCCTGCCCGTTGGTCCAGTTGATCTGCACGGTGTAACCGAGTGCCTGCAGTTCGTTGACGATCAGATCGGCCGGGCCGGACCCGGGTACAACCGGGGCCGGCTCCGCGTTCGCGGTGGGGGCGACCGACAACGACACGGCCAGCAGGGGGGCGCCGATCAGCAGGGCGGAACGGCGCAGCGGCGTTGGCAACGTGGATCCTCTCGGCGACTGGGAAGGCGCTTTTCGGGCCGATGTTACGGATGCACCCACCCGGTTCTGCACCGGAGTTTGTTTGAACTTTAGATGAAATCCACTAGGGCTCCAGGACGACCTTGATGGCACCGCCGCGGCGGTCGGCCGCGACCCGGAAGGCCTCGGCCGCGTCGGCCAGTGGGAAGCGGTGCGTGATCAGCGTCGCGGCGATGTCCGGATCATTTGCCAATACCTCTGCGGCCGAGACGAATTCGTGCTCACCACGGCCGCGGTCGTAGCACATGGTGCCGACCAGCGTGAGTTCCTTGAGCATCCACGGGATTCCGGGCACCGCCCGGTCGCCGTGCGACACCCCTACGACGGCGATGCGGCCGCCGGGGGCGGCGCGGCGCAGACTCTCGGCCAGGCCCGAGTCGGTGCCCGCCGCCTCGACCACGATGTCGTACTCCCCATCGGGCGAACCGGCACCGAGCCGCTCACCCGCCGACTTCTGGTGCGGGTGGCGGGCTTCCAGGTCGACCTCGAGTCCCATCGCCCGTGCGGCGGCCACGGCGAGCAGGCCGACGCTGCCGCCGCCGACGACCAGGACCCGTTCCCCCGCCGTCGCGGACACCTTGCGCAGCCCGTGCCACGACACCGCGAGGGGCTCCACCAGGCACGCGTCGGCCACCGGCAGGCCGTCGGGCAGCGGCACCAGGCAGTCGGCGGGCACCCGCACGCGGTCCGCGAGTCCGCCGTCGAAGCCCACCCCCAGCAGCCCGTGGGTGCCGGTGCCGCGGCAACGTTGCGGTGCGCCGGCACGACACTGGTCGCAGTCGCCGCAGCCCACCGTCGGCTCGACGCAGAACGGCCGGCCGTCCACCGTGCCCGCCACCTCGTGCCCGATCGTGACCGGTAGGCCCCACGACAGCAGCGCCAGGTCGCTGCCGCAGATGCTGGCCGAACCGACGTCCAGCAGCGGCCAGTTCCCCGTCGGCTCGGGCACCTCGACGACGGTGGGCGCGCCCGAGATCGAGCGGACGGCGTGCATCACCCGACGATTGTCACCCATCGCCGCGCAGAGCAGTGGCGTCGGTCACTTCTTTGAACGTTCCAAGAACGCCCCGCGACGCTGTGTCGCATGGGCGCAGATCGCAGTCACACCCGCCGGACGCCGACCTCGTGGGCGCTGATCGGTATCGGCGCTGCGGGCATCGTCGGTGCCGGCGCGCTGACGTGCGCCGAGGCCGTGTCCGCACCATCGACTGAGCCGGCGGCCTATCCGGGAGGGCTCACCCCGGCGCTCAACGGCCCCAGCGGTAAGACCACCACGTCCACGAGTGTGGGGCCCAGTTACTCACCGGGCCACACCCGTTCACGCGGATCCTGATTCCGGCGTCAGCACCACGACGGGTATCTCGCGGTCGGTGCGCTGCTGGTACTCGGTGAAGTACGGATACATGGCCACCAGCCGCCGCCACAGCTCGGGACGCTCAGCCGGGTCGGCGAGCGCCGCGCGCACCGCGACCGTCCGATCACGCAGCCGCACAACCGCTTCCGGGTTCTGCCGCATGTTGATCCACCACGCCGGGTCGACGTCACTGCCGGCGTAGGCGGCCGCGATGACCAGGCGTTCGCCGTCCCGCAGGTAGATCAGCGGAACCGTGCGGGGTCGGCCGGTCCTGCGGCCGGTGACGGTGAGCAGCATCGTCGGATAGCTCGGGTTCTGCGCGGCGCCCTCGGTGAACCGGTACAGGGCGACGTGCAGATTGCTGAAGACGCGCGTCACCGGCCGCATGGACGGCCGACTCAGCAGCCCCCCGGCCAGGCTGAACAGCCGGGAGCGCCCCGAAGTCAACCGCCGTGGCCGTTCGTGTCGGTCTGTTGACGCTCCCGCAGCGCCACCAGCGCCCGGTGCTCGGAGGCCTCGGCCGCCTCCACCAGTGCGCGCTGCTCGGCGGGCGGGTCGGCGTAGAGCAGGCTGCCGGTGCCGGGCCGGCCCGCGGAGCCCAGTTTGTTCATCCGCTTGGGGAGCGCGGCGCCCTGGTATTCCAGCGGGATGGGGTGGCCGT